>JAFGNM010000046.1 GCA_016927015.1 Candidatus Bathyarchaeota archaeon
AGGCGTGGGATTCGATAATGCGGTTTTCTCTAACTTGGTTTTCACCATAGTCGTCGGCATACTCATAGGCATCGCTTCTGTTCTGTTAGTAATCATTATACATAGATCAACCAAAGACTTCTTCCGGGAGACTGAAGATGATGTCGACAAGTTTGAAGAACCATTATTGTCGCCCTCGGAAAAACAGCAATAACTTAAGCATTATTCGTCCTGAATATAGCAAGCTTTAATTGAAACAATCAAGGCTTTACCTCTGGTACACAAACAAAGCTCGGTTCAATTCCCGTAAAATGTGAGGTTCAGTTAGTGCTCAAGAAACTTCTCTCCGTTATTGGCGCCTACAAAATTTATGAAAAATGGTTATGGCAGCAAGTTAAAAACGGCGAGAAACTGGAGAACATTGCCATAATTTTGGATGGAAACAGGCGGTGGGCTTCGGAAAAAGAGCTAAACCCGTGGTTGGGTCACAAGAAAGGCGCTGAAACCGTTGAGCAGCTTTTAGATTGGTGCGAGAAACTCAACGTGAAGTTCGTAACTCTCTACACGTTTTCAACAGAAAATTTTAGGCGTTCACCAGCAGAAATCGAGGAGATTATGAAGATCGCCGAGGAAAAATTCCGCAAGCTCTTAACCGACGAGCGCATACACCGAAACAAAGTCCACGTTAAAGTCATAGGAAGAACACACCTTCTGCCGGAAAGCCTACAGCAGCTCATCGCGGATGTGGAGAAAGCCACGGCAAACTATGACAACCAGTTTTTGAATTTCGCTTTTGCGTACGGTGGCAGAGCCGAAATCGTTGACGCAGCTAAAATAATCGCGGAGAAAGTAAGAGATGGCGAATTAACACTTGACGATGTAAGCGAAGAAACTTTTGAAAAGTACCTATACACCGCGCACATGCCCAATCAAGAGCCAGACTTGATCATCAGAACATCAGGCGAAGAAAGGCTGAGTGGGTTTCTGCTCTGGCAATCCGCATACAGCGAACTGGCCTTCTTAGATGTTTACTGGCCTGACTTCCGCTTAATCGACCTTTTGCGAGCGATCCGAACTTTTCAAACGCGCAAACGACGATACGGCTCGTGATAATTTGTTAGGCGCGTTTTTTGGCGCTTACGATGGAAATGACATCTCTGTCGCGCAGAACAGCGTTTTCGCCTATTCGTTTTCTCTCGCGGGCATCTACGGCGTAGATGAAGCTTTCACCGAGTTCAGTGTGGATTAGATACGCGAACTGGCGAGCTGTTGTGCCATAAGGCACGAGGTAAGCGTCGGGCAAGACGCGGCCGTTGTGGTCGGCTAAATGCTCCAAGTCTTCAACAGGGTACACGGTGATCATGCTTAGAAGTTTGAAGTATGCCATGTTTATAGCGTCTTGGACGCCTGTTGAACCGTTTTTAATGAGTACTTTTTCGCGTATGGTTTCCAAGGCTTCGATTTGGCTTTGGGACAGTCTTTCGGGTTGCAGTATTTTGAAGTTGCAGTCGCCAGGCTTGTAATCGATTAGCTGCTTTTCAGCCGCGCGTCTGAGAGCAAGTTCAGCTTCCGCACAACACGGGATAACTATGTAATCGAGCTTCTTTAGCTTCTCCAAGTTTGCCTCAGCATATGGCAAATCCATTTTGTTGGCTACTATTAGCATCGGCTTCGAAATTCGCCTCAGCGTATCCACGAATGTTAAGAAGTCTTCTTCGCTCCACGCGGTTGGTTTGTCAGCGTTTAAGCCTGCTTTTCTTATGGCTTCAAAAATGTGGCTGCGTTTTATTGATAAGCCGCTTAAACGTTCTTCAAGCATACCGTGGAGGTCTTTTGATTCGGCTTCTGATGTTCTGGCGATTTTCGGCCAGTCTTTTTTGAGTAGTGCCGCCATCCACATAGTAATCTCATGTTCCAAGAACTGTACATCTTCCAGTGGGTCGTGTTCGCCGGGCTTGCATAGGCGTCCTTCGCAGTCTGTTCTGCCTGAAGCGTCAACGATGTGGACGAGTGCGTCGGCTCTGAATATTTCGTCTAAAAACTGGTTGCCTAGTCCGCGTCCTTCCCATGCCCCGGGAACGAGTCCTGCAACGTCTATCATCTCTACAGGAACGAGTCTTACGCCGTCGAGGCAGAGGGAGTTTTTCGGGTTGTCTTTCACTTTGAATTCTTCGTGGACGCAGGGAGTCCGCACGTAGCCGAAGCCGCGGTTGGGCTTTATTGTTGTAAAAGGGTAATTTGCGATTTCAGCTGGCGCCAGAGTTGCGGCGCTGAAAAATGTTGACTTGCCCGTGTTGGGCTTTCCGATTACGCCTAGTAACCGCGAGTAAGACCTTTGCATTAAGACAGCTTCCGTACTGTAATACTGTTTGCAAGGCTATCGCTATATGATTTGTGTTTCAAACAGCGGCTTTTTTTGGAAGTGCATAAAGCATAAATGGGGTGTTTACTTAAAGAGTCTGGAAGCATCATGAGCGAATTGTAGTGCCCGAAATGTGGAAAAAAAGCGCCTGCTGGTGCTGTTTTTTGCCCCGAATGCGCAGCGTCACTTAATGTTCAGTCACCTCAGCAGACGCATATGATGGTTGTAACCACTCCGACTTTGCCTGGCTACAGAGTTGTGAAGGTTTTAGGTGTTGTTCACGGCTTAACTGTTCGAACTAGAGGTGTGGGCGGAAAGTTTGTGGCTGGCATTGAGGGGATGTTTGGCGGTGAAGTTACCACGTACAGTTCAGAGGCTGAAAAGGCGCGGCGAGAGTCGTTACAGCGTTTAATTGAGGCGGCTACGGGGATGGGTGCAAACGCAGTAATTGCTGCGGATTTTGAAACAAGTGATATTCTGCAGGGCATGGCAACGCTGTTTTCCGCTTATGGGACCGCGGTTGTTGTTGAGCCAGTCAAAGATGCGGCTTGAAGCTGGCTCTTTAGCGTGTTTCTTGTGCCTGTTTAGAGTTTATTTTGCTTGTTTGCGGTTTTGAACTTTTCGTTTATCCCTGAAGTTTCTTCTGCAACGTTTGTTCAATAGTTGTTTTTATGAATTGTCTTGCGTGTACAAACGTTCTGTTTTTATGGAGAAATGTTTATATAATATTTGATTGTTTGAACAGCCGTTTAACGGTAAGGTTTTGGGAAAGCGTGCTTTGGGGAGTTCAAAACTGGAATCAGATGTAACCGAACAAATTGAGAATATAGATCTTCGAATTCTTAGCTTGCTGCAAGAAGACTGCCGCTTAAGCTTCAACAAGATAGCGAGAAAACTGGGAATATCCGTGGGCACAGCGTTCAATCACGTTAAAAACTTGGAGAAAAAAGGCATAATAAACGGCTACACGTTGATGCTTGATTCAGGCAAATTAGGATACAACCTGACTGTTATAATAATGATTCAAGCGGAAGGCAGCTTCCTTGCTGATGTTGAAAACGAAATCTCCAAGAGCGCAAACACTATTGCTGTTTACGATATCACAGGAGATTATGACGCTGTTGCAGTCGCTAAATTCAAGGACAGAGCAAGCCTGAACGCTTTTATAAAAAATCTACTTGCGCTTCCTCACATAAAACGAACCGTTACGCACATAGCCCTTAACGTCATCAAAGAGGACAACAGGGTTAAACTATAAACTTTAAACAAAGCAGAAACAATATGTTAGTTGTTAAGGAGAGAAAACGATGAACCCAACAAGAATAACCGTTGCGTTTGACTCGTCAACAGCTAATCTGCTTGAGAAAATCAGCAAAGAGGCGGGGCTTTCACAGAGCGAGATAATGAGGCGCGCCCTGCGATTCTATTACGAGAACCGTGTGCTGGAAAACGATGCAACTCGCAAAAAAATCTATACTTACATGGATTTACTGCTTAACGGTGAACACGTCATTCTGGATGTGGACCATTGGCTTCTTTTCCTGAAGCTGGTTGAGTCGTGTCCTTCTGGGGAACAGTTTTGGGAGGAACACCGAGATGTTGCTAGGTCGCACACGGAACAGTTGAAAACTAAAGTGCGCACGGCTGAGGAGCTTTTAACGCGGCTTGAAACATGCAACTTTTTCAGGGTAACTAAAAACTCGAATGAAGATTTCACTTTGGTTTTGGGTTCGGAGCTTCCTAAGACTTTTGTCAGGATTTTCCTTGAAGAGTATTTTGCAGGCATGGGTGTTAAGGCTGAGATAAAGGAAAACTTGGCTAAACTCAGAGTTACTGTTAAGCGTTAAGCACGTATAACAAACGTGCAGTTTTTTATGGTAATTCTGCACATCTTTTTAGTCTTTCATAAATAGTATGAACAAATCTTAACTACGCTTATATAGAACGCTCTACACTTAGACGTTAAAAAACCAATAAGGTGAACATCGTATGAAAAAACCAGAAGCACTTTCACTAGAAGAATTGCAAAAAGAAAGAAAGATAGAATGGATCGACATGGGCATCGAAGGACTAACAGACTTCATTCCAGGCTTACCTAGAGGAGACGCCATACTCGTAAGAGGCGAACCAGGAACAGGCAAAACAATCCTATGCCTTCAGTTCATACACCGCGGAGCAGAAAAAGGCGAAAAATGCGTATACATAAGCACCGAAGAAACCCCTCAAACAATCATGAGAACCGGAAGAGAACTTTGGAGCGACTTTCCATCAATGATTACGAACAACCAAGTAGCCATAGTGGACCTTTCAATTGGTGCATCATACGCCAGCGACTACGCACTCATCAACAAAGAGGAAGCAGTAGAAATGCTAATGAAAGGTCTAGACGCTCAACCAGACGCAACAAGAATAGTCATGGACTCACTTTCATCACTAGAACGAAGACTCGTTGACCCAACTGACTTCAGAGAAGTCTTCATGAAACTCCTACTTGAGGTCAAAAAGCGTGGAGCCACCACCGTGTTTTCGGCAGAAGGCATCCCGAAAGACCCCAACATCACAGAATACCTCGTTGACCACTTGATATACCTCGACTACCACAAGCACGACGTAATCTGGACCAGAGTTTTCATCCTGAGAAAATCAAGAAGCTGCCCATTAAAACCACAGATACTCAAGCTGAACATAGAAAGCGGTGGATTGTCAGTAGAAGAAATTCCAATCTCGCTGAAACCAGTGTGGTTCGCAAGCAAACTTTAGGGTGATGCAGATGGTAACACCTGCTGACGAAACTTTCGCAGCTATACAGCAAACATTCGCTGTAGGATGGGCGCCAGTAGCCATACTAATAATGGCAACCGCAGGCTTCGCCCTACTCTACGCTGGCTTAGTGAGGAAAAAGAACGTTGCTCACACCGTAATAATGCTGAACATAGGCTGGACATTAGCTTTCTTAATGTACTTCCTAATAGGCTTCCCCATAGCCTACTACACCACCAACCCAGTTTTGGGTTTACCTCAGATAGCGCCGACCGTTGCCAACCCGTTACCTGCGGCTCTATCTTCAACTGGAGCGTATGGCATAGCTGCAAGTCCTTTCGGATACGGAGACCTAGCGTTGTGGTTCAAGATGGCAATGTTCGCTATAACTGCAATTGCAATCATTCCTGGGGCAACAGCAGAACGCGACAAACTTTGGGGCTGGGTAATAGCGTCCGCAGTAGTAGTTGGCTTCCTATATCCTGTAATAGAACACTGGGTATGGGGTGGCGGCTGGCTTTCCCAAATAGGATTCATTGACTACGCAGGCTCAGGTGTTGTCCACTTGACGGGCGGCATGTTTGCTTTGATGGCGGCATATATTATTGGGCCGAGGCTGGGTAAATTCGGTGGTAAGAAAAAGGAACCACGCGCCTTCTTCGGTCACAGTTTGCCCCTGTCAACAATTGGTGCATGGCTGCTGGTATTCGGCTGGTTCGGATTTAACGTAGGTTCAAGCGTAGCAAACAGTGCTGAAACGATTAACGTTGAACTGGCGTGGGTAGCAGTTACAACAGCAATGGCTATGGCAGGCGGTCTGTTCGGAGCAGCTGTAACTTCAAGAGGGCACGCTTTGACGTCAATGGCTGGTCTACTGGCTGGAGCAGTGGCGATATGCGCAGGCGCTGCTTTGATGCATCCACTGTTCGCGTTCGTAACAGGCTTAATCGCAGGGCTGATAATGACTTTCGTTCAAGGACTCTTAGAATATAAATTGCACATTGACGACCCAGCAGTTTGCATTCCAGTACACGCCGCATGCGGCTTTTGGGGTCTAATTGCCGCAGCACTCTTCGGCACAACGTTCCTAGGGGGACACCCAATATACGCTACATCAACAATCGAAGCATGGCTCACCCAAATCGGAATACAAGCTGTAGGCGGACTATCTATAATCGCATGGACTGCTGGAACTGGCTTCGCGCTGTTCTGGGTGATCAACAAAGCTGGATTGCTTAGAGCCCGCAAAGACGCGGAACTATTCGGACTGGACATCGCAGACCACAAGACATACGCGTACCCTGAAGACATGATGGACAAAGACTTCCCGTGAGTAACGAACAAGGAACAAATGGAGGAAAAAAAATGCCAGAAATGCCCGAAACTGCCCTCGAAGATATTGAAAAGTTGAAAAAACGAGTTCAACATCTCGAGTTAGAAGTAGCCAAAATCAAGATGAAGATGGGCAGCAAGAAATGGCTCTAACAACGGAGCCACAACAGGAACAACAGGAGACAAGGAAACCTTCGTCTCCACACTCGTGATGCGATCCGAATAAGAACCAACAAAAGAAGGCGCTATTTTAAAAGCGCCATAACCCTCTTTTTATTTTTTTAACTATTTTTTGAATTTACTTGTAATCGCGTGATTTGCTCTTTATTTTTCCCTAAAAATGGAGGGTTAAGAAATAAGGAGTTGAGAGTTTAAGGCAGTTCCTGCGAAATCTGCGGAATGCGCTTTATTCTTCCATCATTATCAGTGTTAGAGTTGATCTGACTTTGCTGAGGGTTCTGATTCGCCGGGTTACCATTTCTTTAAGTTTGTCCATTGTGTCGGCTTTGATTTTCGTGATTATGTCGTAGACTCCGTATGAGAAGTATGATTCTTCTACTCCTTCAACGGTCTTCAATTCTTTCAAAACGTCGTCCTCGGAACCTGATTCCACATTTATTAACACATAGGCTCTCGGCATTTCCAATCTCCTCAAATACTCTAACAGCGTTTACAGATTAAAAGATTTTGTCAAAGTAAGGCAATCCACGCGAAAAATTGCGGGAACAATGCCTGCAGGTTTTATGAACTCATCAGCGCATCAAGTGGTCTATACACTGTGGTTTAGAAATCCAGCGGCGTTGTCATTGGAAGATTAAAAACATCAAAAGCTACGTTATAGTAGTCCGTAGTCTATGTCTTTGATTTTCCCTTTCCAGTCCACCACGACGGCGAATTTTTCAACCCACGGGTGCCCTTCCAAATCTATAGGACAAGTTCCCCTGACCATCCAGCCGTCACTTTGCTCTTCAATAACGGCTACGTCAATCCTATCAGTGCTCTTCTGTTTCTTGAGAAACTCAACTGCTATCTGGCTGGCGGTTTCCTTTGACATTTGAGGCATAAGACAAATTTTCCTCCAAGGTCTATTAGTAGGTACACTTTAGAGCACATAGCATTAAGCGTTATGCATGCTCAATTCGGATTCTGATTCAGCTTAGCTCCAGCGGTAGGTTTTAAATCGCAAGCACACCAAAACCTAAGTGAACGCTCATGAGAGAAAAGAAACGCGTAATCTTTCACATGGACATGGACCACTTCTACACCGCAGTGGAAGAACGCGAACACCCAGAACACAAGGGCAAACCAGTCGTCGTCGGCGCTGACCCGAAAGAAGGCAAAGGACGCGGCGTCGTCAGCACAAGCAACTACGAGGCAAGACGCGCAGGCGTCAGATCAGGCATACCCATCTCCCGAGCCTGGAAACTCTGCCCAGAAGCCGTCTACTTGCCGCCGAACTTTCCGCTGTACATCAGAGTCTCCAACGAAATCATGGAAATAGCGCGGAAATACGCGGACAAGTTTGAGCAGTGGGGAATAGATGAAGCTTTTTTGGATGTCAGCGCGAGAGTTAAAGATTACGCTGAAGCTGAATCGTTAGCCAAACAGCTAAAACGCGAGGTAAAAGAGAAAGAAAACCTCACCTGCTCGATAGGCATAGGACCAAACAAGCTTATCGCGAAAATAGCCAGTGACTACCAGAAGCCAGACGGCTTAACCATAGTCAAAGAGGACGACGCTGAAGCGTTCTTGGCGCCTCTGCCCGTTCGCAAGCTCCTGTGGGTTGGACGCAAGACAGAGGCTAAACTCAAAAATAGGGGAATATTCACAATCGGTGACTTGGCACGTTACGACCCTACGGTGATAGCTGAAGCTTTCGGCGTGATGGGCACGCAGATGCACTTGTCGGCGCGCGGCATCGACCGAAGCGAGGTGGAAACCAGAACCGAAGTGAAATCCATAAGCCACGAAACCACGTTTGAAGAAGACACTGCCGATGCTGAAGCCGTGCTGAAAGCGTTGGACTCGCTTGCCGCAGAAGTCGCCAAGGAAGCGGTAGGGCAAAAACTTTTTTTCAAAGCAGTCACCGTTAAAGTGCGCTACGAGAACTTCGAAACTCACACACGCAGCAAAACACTGGCTTTCATAACTAATCGCCTGCAAGATCTGCAGAAGACAGCAAGAGACCTGCTTAAGGCTTATCTTAAAAATGACCGCAAAATTCGGCTAATCGGCGTTAGAGTTTCAAACTTTGTTAAAGGAGAAAAACAAAAAACACTCGCATAAACGCGCTTACTGCATCCGTTTAGCGAAATCAGCTTATTCCCTGTATCTTCGGCTTCACTTCGCCCGCGATGCCTATAGTCTTTGCTTCCTGCACCTGTAACAGGCAATCTACGTGATACGCGTCATTGAACACCTTGTAATCAACCATCTTGAGGAACGCGCCGTCAATAGAAACAGGCGAGCCAGAGGCGAAGATGCCAACGTCCTTCATCACGACCTCGCCGGGACCGGGCAAGCAGTCACAGTACTGCGTGATGTCCTTGGCGAAACTTACGTACGACACCTTTTCACTCTTGAAAGTGGAGATCACGCCGTACGCCGCCGACGCAAGCGCCCTGCAAAGATTCTCCTTATGCACAAGCTTTATGGCGCCCGTGGGACAAGCATCTGCACACAAGGGGCAACGCATGCACAAGGGCGAGATGTTCCTGGCTTTTTCTCCGATGATCTCAGGCAAGCTCATCTCGCAGGCCTGCTTGCACTTGCCGCAGCCGATACACTTTGACTCATTTATCTCCAAGCCCACTGTCCTGTGCTGCCGCAGCTTGCCCGCTCGCGACGTGCAGCCCATGCCCAAGTTTTTTATGGCTCCGCCGAAGCCGCTGAGCTCGTGACCCTTATCATGCGACACCACGATCATGGCGTCAGCCTCGGAGATAACGCCGGCTACCTCGATCTCGTTCAATATGCCCTTTGTCTTGATTGTCTTGTAGTTCTCGCTTCGAAGCCCGTCCGCCACGATGAAAGGCGCCATGTTAAACCCGTTCGTCAACGCCGTGACCATGTGATCATGTGCGTTGTTGCGTTGGGCGTGGTAGTACGTGTTGGCGTCTGTTAGGAACGGCTTGCCGCCTGCCTCCTTGACTCTGCGGATTATGTCGTGGACAAAAAACGGTTGCACGTAATACGGGTTGCCCAACTCTCCTACATGCAGTTTGACGGCTACAAGGTCGCCTTTTTCAATGCAGTCAAAGGTGCCTGCCGCGTCATAGAGGCGGTTAGCTTCTTTCATCAGGTCAAGTGAAGTGTCCCATTGAACAAAATGAACGGTCATAACACAGTCATCCAAGTTACAGGTCTTTTTGATAGTTTCCTAAAGCACTTTGCCTACCGTTTTATTCGCCTCTAGTATCGTTTCTGTTGCATTCCGCTTTTGGTCTATACTCTCTTTTTCTGGTTCGCTGCTTATGATGCTTTTCGCATTCTTTTATTCGCACAAGCATCCAATCGTTTTCTTCATAAACGCATCCGCAAAGCAAAGTTTTAACCGTCAACATTAGCACCTTTCCATACGATTTATTCAAATATACAATTAGCACTTCGTAAATATCTAAGTAGCGCTTTCTGTGAGACGTGCACCCAACTGGGTTCGGGTCCAAAATCTTAAATGGTTCCCTGTGCTCGTCTAACAAAAACAGCTTGTACTGTAGTTTCTATTATTTTTCCGATACTATCCACTTTTTCTTCTTGCTTAGGGAAAAAACACCTATGATGAATATTCCTATCAATCCTAAGAATACTGGCAAAGTACTGTCACCAAAGTTTCCTATCAGTAGAACTGTTGCTATCACTATCAGAATTACTCCCACCAACAGCGCAATTTTTTGGAACATTATACTTCACATGTTGATTAGCCCGCGTACGCTATATAGGCTTTCTATTGAACGCCTATCTTTATGCCATAATTGGAGAGAATGGCGGGAAAAATAGGCTTCTTTTACTACTTCTGCACTTTGGTGGTATGAAAATTTGGTTGGGTTGGGGATAAATTTTAATCCCACACACCAGTAGCTCCATTCGAACTTACTGTTTAACAAATGTCACTTTGTTGCTTGACTTATCAAAGTCAACCCGTACCAAATCACCAGAAGCAACGCTTCCTGACAAAATTTCTCTAGCAAGCGGCGTTTCTATTTCTGCTTGAATCTTACGTTTCAATTCTCGAGCACCAAATTCAGGCACATAACCAACATCTACAAGTCTATCCAACACTGCATCGGCAAATTTCAATTCTATTCCTTGCCCTCGCGCAGTGCGCTTTACCCGCTCAAGTTGCAACTGGACAATAAGTTTGATCTGCTCTTTTGTTAAGGCGTGGAACAAGATTATCTCATCAATACGGTTCAAGAATTCTGGCTTAAACTGCCGGTGAAGAATACCCATTAACTCTTCTTTAAGCTCATCATATGACTTGGCTTTTGCAGCAGTCAAATTTTCTTGAATAATATCTGAACCTATGTTGCTAGTCGCAATTATGATGGTGTTGGTGAAGTCGAC
>JAFGNM010000047.1 GCA_016927015.1 Candidatus Bathyarchaeota archaeon
CTCATAGCTGCGTTTAACGGTTTAGTTCCCGCGAACTCCGCGGAGTACGGGTTCATGCTGAGTATGAGGTATCCGTATTGGTGTCTTTCTATTACTTCGTTGTCTTTTTCGTTGATAACTAAGTGTCCTCGGGTATCCAAAACAGGGTTCAGTCTTGTGGCTACGTCTTGTTTCATCATGTTGGCTTCGTCAAGATACATTATTCCGCCTTTCCTTAGCCACTGCGTCAACAGACCGTCGACCCAGTTTTCCTTACCTAAACCGATGAATCGCCCGATAAGGTCAAAGCTGCTGGTGCTCAAACCACAGTTAACTTCCCAAATCGGCAAACCCGTGAGCTCAGCGACCAAGTAGACTATGTGGGTTTTGCCTGTTCCAGACGGACCTATCAGGGAGCACTGTTTGAAGTAGTAGAGGGCGCGTACTATGCGTTCTACGTAGTTATTGCCGCTGTCGATGTAGTAAGGCGTGTTTTTTGGGATCATGCCGTCGAGGTGCGCGAAACTATAGTTCGGATGCAGGTCGTACCGTTGAATGTCGTACCTGTCGTATAAAGGTGATTTAGACATGGGACGCTCTTTGTTTAGGGACACAGTTACCTTGAATTTGTCTCGTCTTAGAGATGAGACTTCTTCAACTTTGCTGACTTCGGATCCGTCTTTTAGTCCTTGGTGTCCATAACTCATGGTAGCGGTGCCTCTAGGTGTATTAATTGGTTTGCGGAACGAATATAAATATTGTGTATTACGACTTGGTATATAACCTACTGTTGCCGACTACGCACCCAACCTCCGCAGACAACACCCAAATCTAAATCCTCATGTGTGTAAATCTTGAAACGTACAAGCGCTTTTCTCACCCGAAAACCATAAGCATGAATTGATCAACCTTGAGCCAAGAAAATAGCGTTGAACAGAGAACAACAAACGTAATCGTCACAGAGCCAAAACCGAATAGCGAGCACGAAATGTCCATCCAAGAGCTTGCAGCTGCACTGAAAAGTATGGCAGACGACGTGGGCCAAATAAGCGAATTAGCTTCCGAAGAGAAACTTTTAGTCACAGAGTTTTTCGCATCGCTCCTCAAACTCATGCAGCCTTTAACCACAGCAATGCCTGTTTCTACGTCGGCACTTCCTGCTGAAGCTGGAAACATTGTTAAAGCATACATCGATCCGACAGGGCACCTAGCCTTACTGCATGAAGACGGGCATATGGAACTGAAGAACCTATCTGAGGAACGCAATCGCGACATCATGATTATGGTCATCAAGGACGTAATGCCAAAATTTAAAAGTCTAACGAGCATGCAAAAACGCAAGATTGAGAAAAGAATCACGTTTTTGTCAGCCGTAACCAATGAAATCCAAAAAATCTCTGGGGCGCTCGCGGCTTTGAAGGCTGTAGCCCAAAAATAGCCTTTGCCGCTGTTAAAAAACTGCACTATAGAACAGTTACAATGCTGATTTGGTCTCATGTGGTGAACACCGAACAAATGTAAGGTGGTAATGCTGGGAACCGAGATTCGCACTTTCACTACGCTTAAAGAATTAGGCGATTACCTAGCAGACCATCTGGACCAGTACAAAATGTTATACGAAGATTACAGCCAATGGTTAGGGTCACTACTGCGAAGCTGTGAAGAAGCTCACAAGAACGAGGAGTGGTACCAGAATTCAGCCGCGCTCCAGAAAGGCTTAGCTGGAGCTAAAACGAAAACTTCTGGAGACGCCGGGAAGAAAAAGGGGAAGGGAAAAGGAAAGAAAAGCGAGTCCTCAATTTGGATTCAGTCAGGCGACGTCATGCTTTCTTCCACCGAACAGGGACAGGCTGAAGTGCTGTTTGAAGCAATAGAAAAAATCGGCGATAAAATTCAGGAGATGGATAAGTTCAAGGCTACGGTTCAGCAACTTGAACGTCTTGGTTTAGGAAAGAAAACCGACTACATCGTTTACATTGAAGATGACATTCCCCGAAAGATAGTGGTGCGTGTTAAAAGCGGCTTGCCTGAAGATGAAGCCTTCAAGTTCGCCACAGAACTTTCAGTTCCCGCCTTTTACAGCGATTTCAGCGGTAAATAAGGAGAATTCGCTTGCTTTCGGGCAGATGAGTGATTTCAACTCTACAAAAGTTAAATATGAAATAGCTAAAATAAAGTAGGGGAATCAATAATCTGCCCAAAATATTCTGTTACAGGCGTCATCGTTTCAATAAGCATAAACAGCCTTCAAGCTGAAAGAACATCCCAGATTTCGCCTACAGAAGAGCTTTTTTTCGATGTGAACGCTAAGCTTGAGGAGCAGAAAAAAAGCGGCAACCAAGTTGCGCTGAACTTCAACCTGCTTATAACCACCAAGCCAAACATCGTTAAATATTCAAGCGCAGGCATCGTAACTTTGGAAGGCGCCTCAGCGGATGTCCAGAAAAAGTTGGCAGCGAACCCGAAAACAAAGATTCCCCAAATCCTCTTCACAGTCTACCAGCACGTTTTCAACTCAATCTATATTCTCGCCTCGATCCTAAACACGCCTTACCCGCCGCCGGACCTGTTGCACCCCATGGCGGAGAAAATACAGATCCTGCCCAGCACGCCTAAACCTAAGCCAGAACCTGAAAAAACTGCAACTCCAGAACAACCGTCAGCCACTGAAAAACCACCCGCACAAACGACTGCGACCGCTACTGAGACCAAAACTGGAACTGGCACCCAGCAGCCGACAAGTGGTCAACCTTCAACGCCTCAAACGTCTGGACAGACACCTGCACCCGCCACAGGCGGCGACACCCAAACAAACACCACTCAGCCCTGAGCAAAACCCTAAAGTCTACTCTTCACTCGGTTGCCGCTAGAATATTGAAAAACGGGGTATCTCGGATTTAGCACGTTCGTATCAGAGATTCAGTCTTCTATTATGCGTGTAAGGGTGCCTGCGCTTTTTATCCATCTTTGAATCGTTCTGTACGGGGGTATTCGTCTAACCAGATTCTTTTTCATGTTGATTGCTTTTAAGCTCGCATGCAAGTTTTTCGGGTTTCGCCTTGAGAGGTCTGCCACTGTATTGACTCCCGCCGACTCTAACAGAGAAGAGTACTGCGTTCCGATTCCCTTTATGCGGAAAAAGTCCGCGCGATAAACCCATTTAAGCAATTTCGCAGGAGCCACACCTATTTTTTTTGCTAAAATTCGCCGCTTACTTCTCGTAGAACCCGCTCGCAACAGGTCATCCACGACCTTCACTCCAGAATTCCTAAGTTTGCTGCCGTATGCAGGCCCTATCCCTTCGATAGTCTCAATATCCTGATCTAAAGCAGTGTACGTTCTTCGTTTTTTAACCTGAGTCGGACGCTTTTCTAGCGGTTTCTTGGACATTGTCACGACTGTGGTTGCTTCTGTAGGTATGGGTTTAGGCGCTGCCGGGTAACTGGGAGCCCTCATCGGCTCAAACTCCCTGCTTTTCGGAGCGGGACTAGCCACAACGTATATCACAAAAACAATAAGCCCCCAAACAAGCCCGTTTATTATACCGTTCAAAATAGTCACGACAGAAAGCCCCAAAATAGATGTTGTTCCCGGAATTCCGAATAAACTAATTATCATGTCCCCGGGAGGTATAACAGGCACAACTAAAGTTACTAAAAAGAGAAGCAGGAAGACTATCGCGAAAACCACTACTTTCGACATGGCTGACTAATATGTTAAAAACATTTATAATATTTTTTAAACTGGAACCTTCCAAGAACAAGCAAACAGGCTCAGAAACAAGCACATACTCAGCTTAACACCAACACCCAACAATTCTCCGCTACAAAACCATGCCAAAACAACAGTTTCCGCCTTTAAATAAGGGGGCTATAGACTTTTCCACGCGTAAAGGAAGCTAATCAGCATATTAGAATCCTAATAGAAATTCATTGCAGAAAACGAGGGGGGTAGGGTCCGTATTAGCGTTTTCCGCCGCCATTAGCATGTTGAAACGAGCACGAACATATTTGGATCCTAATAGAAATTCATTGCAGAAACCTATAGGGGGTAGAGAAAAACGCACCAGACTCAAATTTTAAAAAACTAAACAAAAAAGAAATAAAAGTGGAAAAATTAGGGTTGCCACTTGTCGATTATGTATTTGGGTATTTCTGAAGAGTCACGTGGTCCCACTTGGACTTTCCAGCCGCTGAGCTCTTCGATTTCACCGCTTATCCTCGACGCTTTGCCTGGAATGATGATTTTCCTGTGCTTAACCTTGTTTTCTATGCCTGTTTCTTTTATGGCGTCTGCCACTTTTTCTGCTGTCAGTTTCCGCCCTGCAACGCCGCTGTCAACCGCTGAACCTTCAGTTTCCACCACAATCAAGTAAGCGTTAGTCTTCGAGCTCTCAATGTCCGATGCTACAGTGTAGTATGTCAAAGCAAAGTTTGTAGTGAACAACACAGGCGAATTCTCATCGGGCGTACCGAACTCTTTCAAGCCAGGCTCCACTGCTACAGGCTTACGTGGGTCAGTGTAAATGTTCTGCCGCAACACCGCGTTCGGAAGAAGCGACCAACCGTCATCACCGTGCATCACAAGAACATCAGCGTACCTGACAATCAGCATAGCTGCCAAGTTAGCTTCACGCCACTTCATAACTTCATCCGCCACTTCACCCTTGTCTACCCAAGCAGCCATCGGAACACCCATCAACGGAAAACCAGCAAGCTCCTCGCCACCCTTGCACGCAGCCCTACGCAACATAGTAAAGTTGTTCAACGTGTCAGCCAAACCCTCATTCGCGAAAGTACCAGGATCCAAAACTAAATCTTGAACACCATAAGCCAACAAAGTCTTAGACAACGACACCAACGCATTCAAATCGTTAGGCGCAGAAACCACCAGCGGGCAACCATACATCAGCGCCAACTCCGCCATATCCTTCCAGTTATCCAACGTCGCCGCATACAACAAAGGCTTAGCCTTCGGCGCAGCCATCAAACCAGCTTCAGCCACAGTCGCGTTCAAAGTACACAGAATCAAAGGCAAAGTAGTTTTTTCAACCACTTTCTCAACAGCAGCCTTGAACTTTTCAGGTTCACCAGACGTGGAGCGAACAGCAATCATATCCAACTTGAGCGTGTAACCGATATACTCGTAACTGAACTGCTCAGTCTTCTTTATGCGGCTCAGCAACTCTTCGTCAGTCATCTCATCTGTAACGTCAATCGCAAGCGCCGTCGGGTTGAAGTACGTGAATTCGTGGCGGTACATGACAAGTTTTCCGCCGAGCTTAACCGCTTTTTCGCCTTCACCAACGACCACTTCTTTGACTGGAGGCTTCAGCATTTCCTTAAGTTGACCGTAAGCTTTTGCGTGTTCCTTCTTCAGCAAAGGAGTACACTGGTCAACATTCACTTCGCGGTTAACGATTTTCGTGGCGAAAGCCATGCAGTTTTCTTCGCCGCACTCTTTACAGTTGGTTTTTGGAAGAAGCTTGTAAATGTCTATGGGGCTTAGTTCCTTTATTCCAGCTTTACGTTTCTTTTCTCTTTCAGTCATACACAATCGCTCCTTTATGGTTTCAGGTAAATCCAGTCAGCAAACTTGGACGCGTCAGCTTTCTTGCCGCTTACCAACTTTCCAGTAACTTCCTTCAACGTCTTCACCGCAGCAGGATGCATCATCATAAACAAGTCCACGCCGGCAAGCAGAAGCGTCAACGCAGTTGTAACTTCCCACAGTGGACCTCTAAGCTCACGAGGCTCCCACTCAGGAGACATCTTAAGCCACGCTTCCCGCGCAGCCCAAGCATTTGTGGTGCCAGAAGACATAGGATGTGCAAGCTCTGGGTCACCCATTAAACCCGCAAGGCGGGCGCGTTCCATGTTGGTAAACGCGTAGTCCAAGCCGTAGCCAAGTGCTGCAGTCGTCAAGTCCATGATAATGTCTTCTTTACCCAGATGATCATACAAACGCCGGTTAAGCTCACGAGCCAAGTTCAGATCCATAGGAGTGAAAGACAACGCCACGTGACCGTTCTTCTTAACGAATTTCGCGCAGCGTTCAACATCCATGTCCTGTGTTAAGGAACTTATCAGGAAACGTTCACCAGCAAAAGTCTCAGTTATTTCAGTGAAAACAGCCGTGTCCTTAACTGGGTCACCGCAACCGCCAATCACCAGTGGCACGTCAACAGCCTGCAGAATCTCTTCCACAGTTTTGACAGCGTCCTTCGGCGTAGCATCCTTCAGCAACGGGTCAATACTAATCAAGTGAACTGTAACCATGTCCGCGCCGAACTTTTCAACCGCAAGCTTAGCCCAAGCCGCAGGGTCACCAATAAC
>JAFGNM010000048.1 GCA_016927015.1 Candidatus Bathyarchaeota archaeon
TGATACACCGCCAAAAAGAAGGTACATGATAGCTTCCTTAATGTGATCATAGCCGTAGATTGAGGGCGCTATTGAACTCAATATCTTATTATGAACCTTCGGGTCTTTTGCAAGCGCCAGAATTTTCTCTTCCTCTTCCTGTGATGGAGGTCTTGACTCGGGCTCTTTACCCAACACTTCTATTGAATTAGCATCTAAATGCAAAATGAAAATGCGCAGTTTCCCGATCCCAGGGCGCGAGGGCGCAAACGCCTGAACTATCCCAACTATTGAAACGTGATCGCCAGGCCTGGCAACGTCAACTATTTCGCTTCCAACAAGCTTCACGTTTAACGTGCGCGGAAGCTGACCAGGCGGCAGGTCTTCAGGTCTTTCTTGAAGCCGCAGGTCTTGTGAATCTATAAATGTGGACTCGTCTTGAACGAACTCGAATGGGCCATCTCTTCCGCAGTCTGGACTGGGACACACGGGAGGCGCCTTCAAGAATTGACCCGTTTGTTCTATATTGTTTACTGTTCCGCATCGTTTGCATCTGAATGCGGCGTTCATCACCATGGGGCGAACTGGAGTGGCTCGGACTACGATGCCCTCGACCATAACTAGTTTTCCCATTTGCTTTGAGCCGAGTTTTCGCAGTTGCTCTTTGCCCAGTAGATTTACAATTCTAACGGTTACTTTCTCAATTTTTCCAGCGTATTCAGCATCTTCAATTCCTAGTTGGGCATAAGCCGCGTTGCCTGCGTGCTGCAGAAAGTCGTCTGGTTTTTCCATCAGTTTTTCCGCGAGTCTTTGGTCAAATCCGAAGATTTCCTCAAACTCGACGGTTATTGATTCTCTGCCGGTTATAGCCATCTGCGAGATTTTCTGACGGTGCTTTTCTTTTTTGAAGAATTCAAGGAAGCGTTCTTGAGGGTCTACGGTTGCTAACTCTCTAGCCATTCTGTTCATCGTTCTCCTTCAAAGTATAGTATCTGCGCTTTCCACTCGTTGATTATCTTACCGAGTTGCTCGTAAATGAATCGCTCCTCACATGTAAATTTTTTCTGTAGTTGTCCAGTTTGAGCTGGACCTGAAGACAAAGCAACTATCTTCTTTAACCTGGAGTTCACGATGTCGCATGCTAAATGCTTGGCTTTCTCGTATTCCTGCGCTTTCTCAGGGTGTTTCGCTATTTCAGCTTTTATGTCTGCAAGGTACCGGCGGAGTTTAGGGTAGAAGTCTTCTGTAAGCTCTGATATTTGCCCGGCTATTTGCACTCGTTCTTTCCATTGAATCTTGTAAAGGTTGGTCGCGTTTAAGAGGTCGTCTTCACGGAAATGAACAATTCCTGCCGCGGCAAGTTCTTGCGCTATCCAGTAATAAACTTCATACTCGTTTCCTTCCTCAAAAGGGCCTGCCGATAACCCCGCAAGTTGGATTTCAGGATAATTTCTATCCGCTGTAACTCTTACAAGTAAGTTTTCGAAACAAAAATCCAAATTCTCGATTTTCATCGGCATCTCTCTTTCTTCTCCCCTCAGTTCTCTCCGCTTTAATTTATGCAGTGAAACAGGATATAAAAAGAGCCGTTTAAAGATTTAGAGCAAACAATTTGAGAATTTAGGGAACTCGAATCGGCGAACTCAAGGCCATAGTCCTAATGTCGTTATTGCGTGGGCAACTCTTCCCACTCCAAGCATCAACGCGGCTGTTCTCATGTCGCTTTCTTCTTTCCTTGATAACTTCTGAACATCATAGAACGATTTGGTTATTTTGTTTTCCAGCTTCTCATTAACTTCTTTCAGCGTCCAGTGTTCCCTTGTCAAGTTTTGAACCCACTCAAAATAGCTTACTGTTACCCCTCCCGAGTTAGCCAGAATATCTGGGATTAAACACGTTCCTTTTTCGTGAAGCGCCTTGTCTGCTTCTGGAGTTGTGGGTCCGTTTGCCCCTTCCGCCACTATCTTTGCTTTGACTTTGTCTGCGTTATCTTTGGTTATCTGGTTCTGTAAAGCCGCTGGAATAAGTATGTCGCATTTTGTCTGCAACAGTTCCTCATTGGTTATGTTGGCACAGTTTTTGTGGTTTACCACTGAGCCCGTTTTTTTCTTGTGTGCGTACACAGCAGACGGAATTATGCCGTCTGAGCAGTAGATTCCACCTGACGAGTCGCTTACTGCGACCACTTTGCAGCCCAAGCTGTGCATTATGCTGGCGGCGTTGTATCCGACGTTACCATAACCTTGCACTGCAACAGTCGCATTTTTCATGTTCAGCTTCAAGAATTTAGCCGCTTCCCTTGCGCAGAACGCCAAGCCCAACGATGTGGCGCATACCCTGCCTTCGGAACCACCTATCTCTACGGGTTTTCCCGTGACGCTTTCGGGAACGCTGTAGCCTTTAAGCTGACTGTACGTGTCCATAATCCACGCCATCGTCTGCTCGTTTGTGTAGACATCTGGCGCGGGTATGTCCCTGTGAGGTCCCAGATACTCAAAAATTAGGCTCACGTATCTCCTTGTGAGGCGCTCCAGCTCGCCCTGCGACATTTCTTTGGGGTTGCAGCATATTCCGCCTTTTGCTCCTCCGTAGGGAAGGTCAGCGATGGCGCACTTCCATGTCATCCACATTGCAAGCGCGGTTACGTCGTCTATGGTTAAGTCAGGATGATATCTGATGCCGCCTTTGAACGGTCCTTTTACGTCCCAGTGTTGCACGCGGACTCCGTCGAAGACACCTATTGTGCCGTCGTCCATTTTTATGGTGACCGAAACTATGAGGGAACGTTTGGGTTTTTTCAGTATTTTGTGTATTCCAGGGTCGAGTTCTAGTTTTTCCACGGCTAATTTCAGTTGTTCCTGTGCGACAGACAGCGCAGTTTGGCGTGTCATAAAACATCCCTTTACAGGTTAGGTGTCTGCCGTAAGCTATTAAGAATTGCTTTTTTAGCGCTGGTGCTTCGTGTACCCCTGACCCTTATATGAAGACTGAGTTTTGGAGTTAATCCACGGCGATTAATGAAATTTCAAGTTGTGTGTCTTATCGAGTTTTCGCCTGAAAAATCTGGCAACTCGTTACGAGAGGCGAAAAGAGGGACAAGTTTTGCTAGTTGATTGGGTGTTCGGAGTTGTACCATTTTATAATTTCCGCTATTGCTTTGTTCGAGTAGCCTGTCTCCTTCAAAATTGCCCTTAAATCGTCTACTGTCTCAACATCCACGCGGTACACCTAATAATACTAACTTTGAATCTGTATTTATCTCTTCATTCCGAAATCGGAATATGTCATAAACCTTACCTAAACGCCCCCAGAATCTTCCGTGCAGATACTGCTATATTGCTCGCTTAAGATTTGTTCACAATAGAACGGCATATAACACCTGAAGGATTAGCCGAATGATAGATCAGAAGCAAGTTGTCGAAGCGTTAATGAAGCCTGAAGCATACGACGAAGACCCAAGCAGCATCGAACTGATCCAGACTCACATATCCGTCGTCTTTCTAACCAAGAACTTCGTTTACAAGGTGAAGAAGGCGGTAAACTTTGGGTTCTTGGACTTCACTACGCTTGAAAAGAGACGTTTCTTCTGCGAAAAAGAGTTGAAACTCAACAGGCGACTGTGCGGAGACATGTACGTGGAGGTTGTTCCCATCAACAAAGCCGACGCCGTCAAGATAAAAGGCGAAGGGGAAACCGTGGAGTATGCGGTGAAGATCAAGCGGATGCCCAAAGAGAAGATTATGGTCAAGCTTCTCGAAGAAAACAAAGTGGACGACAAGCTTGTTGACAGAATAGCAAAAATCATCGCGGAATTCCATTCAAAATCCGAAACTAACGCCAGAATAAGCGAGTTAGGCTCCTTAGCGTCAGTAGAAACTAATTGGAAGGAAAATTTCGAGCAAACCGAAGAGTTCATCGGCAAAACAGTATCCACCGACGACTTCAAGCTAATCCGCGACAAAGTCCAAGACTTCATGAAGAAAAACACGGCACTTTTCAAGAAGAGAATGGCGGAAAAACGAGTCAGAGACTGCCACGGCGACATCCATTCAGGCAACATCTTCGTTACAAACGAAATCTACATTTTCGACGCCATAGAATTCAACGAACGATTCAGGTACTCCGACGTTGCAGCTGACGTTGCGTTTCTAGCCATGGACCTAGACTTCAAGAAAAGAACCGACCTGTCCAACTTTTTCGTAAAAAAGTACCTTGAATATTCTGGAGACCAAGAGTTGACGAAACTTCTTCCGTTCTACAAGTGCTACCGAGCCTGCGTGCGAGGAAAAGTCACCAGCTTCAAACTTAATGACCCCAACATAAGCAACGATGACAAAACCGCAGCAACAAACGAGGCGAATGCATACTTCAAACTAGCTGCCACTTACGCGAAAAAATTTAGCTAAAAAAATTGGCCAGCCACATACTCGGGGATTTTCACTGTTCCCATTACGACTGGTTTTTGGTGGCAGTCGCTGCCTCCAGTCATGATTAACCCATGTTCCTTCGCAAACCTGACGTAATGGTTTGTTGTTTGGGCGTCGTTTCTGGAGTGCCAACATTCCACGCCATCAATGTAGCTTAACATTGACTTTTCGATTATTGCTGTCTGCTCAGGCAAAGATTTGGTCAGCGTTGCAAGCGAAGTTCCGTGAGGGTCGTTAGGATGAGCCAGCACTATTTTCCCGCCCGCGTTTCTCACCAGCTTAGACACTTCTTCAAGGTAAAGCGGGAACTTGGGAACATTACACCGCACAAGATACCTGTCAAAAGCCTCTTGCCTATTCCTAACAATTCCCTTCCTCACCAGATAATCTGCTATGTGAGGTCGCCCAAGTGTTCCGTCAACGGAAGCTTGAATCTCCTCAAAATCGCGTTTCGCGAGCTTTTCAATTCCTTCCTTTTCAAATTCCGCGTTAAGATTGTGCAGAATCTTTGCGGCTCTTCCCTCTCGGTATTCCGCCATCTGCCGAAGCTTACCCGCTAACGTCTTGTTTTTCGCGTCAAACTGGTAACCCAAAAAGTCTAGCGAAACGGGCTTACCCTGATGATAGTTGGGGTGCGAGAAAGTTACGTTCAATTCAACGCCAGAAACATAGTGGATCCCCGCTGTTTCAGCCAACTTCAGTGCTATTTCTTGGCATCCGATTGAATCGTGGTCTGTAATCGACATGAACTCGATGTTTCTGAGTTTGGCTGCCTTGAAGATTTCTTCAACCGTGAAGGCGCCGTCGGAGCTTTGGGAGTGGATGTGTAAATCTATTATCATGGAATTGCCTGTTACCTTTTTTCCATCCCGATGACGTACCAGTCCTCAGGAGAGTCATGGCACGTGTCAACCGTCAAATGTACTACCCTGAGCTTCGGATGAAGCTTCTTTAAGTCATCCAAGTCAACGGGTTCAAACTTGCGCTTGTTGGCAAGATATGCCTCCACAGTCAAAGCGTTTGATTCATACTTCTCCTTAGTTCTTCTCTGAAGCCTCGCAACCGACACTTCTTGAGGACAGCTAGTTTGAAGTATAACAAAAGTTATGCCATGCTTAGCCGCAATTTCAGCCGCGCGCCTACGCAGCTCCTGAGTTACAAAAGTAGCATCCAAAATGATGCCTTTGCCTTTCCCAGCAAGGTCGTCTGCCCGACTGAACATTTCATCATAAACGGACAACCGTTTGCTCATGTTTCCCGCAACTTTCGCGTCAAACACGTCTTCACCCTTGAGAACCTCCAATCGAAGCAAGTCGCTCCGAAGAATTGGATAACCCTTGATTTTTGAGACCTCCGCGGAAGTCTCTGTTTTCCAAGTTGCCGGAAGCCCGCATGTAATCAGTAAAGTCTCGGCTCCTAACTTGGTTTTAACAAACTCGGCGAAAGATTCCCTCAATCTCACACCTCTCACCGTAAAGGTCAGGCAAAACATAATTAAACCTTTTTGGCAAGAAAAAAGCTGTTGTTCTTGATTGCAAACAACTTATTACAGGGTTAGTAAAGCTAAATAGTGAGATAGGAATCTTTCCTAAAAGAAGGTAACGTAAATGGAAGAATCCAAAGTTAAAGACAAGACACTAGCGCCGCAAGGTCACTTACAAATCGAATGGGCTTCAGCCCACATGCCCGTTTTGAACCAAGTGAAAAACAGGTTCAAGAAGGAAAAGCCGCTGAAAGGCTTAATGCTAGGAGCATGCCTTCACGTAACGAAGGAAACCGCGGTTTTAGTAGATACGTTGATGGCTGGAGGCGCTCAAGTTGCTTTGTGCGGTTCCAACCCGCTTTCCACACAGGATGATGTAGCCGCCGCGCTGGCTGAAAAAGGCGTCCACGTTTTTGCGCAGCGAGGACAGACAACCGAAGAATACTATTGGTGCCTTAACAAAGTGCTGGATTACAAACCAGTGATAACGCTGGATGACGGCGCCGACCTCGTCGGCACATTGCACAGCAAGCGGACAAAAGATTTGCCGAACGTTAAGGGCGGAACAGAAGAAACAACCACAGGCGTTATTCGGCTGCGGGCGATGGAAAAGGCTGGAAGCCTCAAGTACCCGATTATAGCTGTAAACGACGCTTACACGAAGTACCTGTTCGACAACCGTTACGGAACGGGACAAAGCACCCTAGACGGCGTTATAAGAGCCACAAACACGCTTATAGCCGGCAAAACTTTCGTGGTCGGCGGATACGGCTGGTGCAGCAGAGGCATAGCCATGCGCGCGCAAGGAATGGGCGCAAACGTGATAGTCACTGAAGTGAAACCGCTAAAGGCGTTAGAAGCGGCAATGAACGGTTTCCGCGTCATGCCAATGTCTGAAGCAGCAGCCCTAGGCGACATATTCGTAACAGCCACAGGCGACATCAATGTCATAAGAAAGGAACACATGCAGAAAATGAAAGACGGCGCCATAATTGCCAACAGCGGCCACTTCAACGTGGAAATTAGCATAAAAGATTTAGAAGCACTGTCAACAGCGAAGAGAATAATAAGACCAAACTTGGAAGAGTACACTCTGAAAGACGGCAGAATACTTCACCTTTTAGCCGAAGGAAGACTAGTAAATCTATCCGCGGCGGAAGGCCACCCGTCAGAAGTTATGGACATGTCTTTCGCAAACCAAGCACTGTGCGCAGAGTACATGGCTAAAACTGCGAAGCTGCCGCCAAAGGTTTACACGGTTCCCACAGACATAGACGAAAGCATTGCTGAACTGAAGCTCAAGAGCATGGGAGTAAAAATCGACGAGCTCACCGAGGAACAGAAAAAGTACTTAGCAGCATGGGAAATGGGAACCACCTAGCAAGGAGTATATCGGCGAGTACGGTAAACTTTAAATGGCTTGAGATAATAACATGGCTTATTAAATGGTGAAACATAATGAGTAAAGATCAAGCAATAGGTGGAGCAATATTCATCGTATGTCTGCTTGTCGCTATAGGCTACATAATAACACTGTTTATGCCATCATTGTTCGTAGACGTAGTCGGATATGTTGGGCTAACGGTCACTGTGGCGGATGTGAAATTCTGGATAATTGCGCTACCGGTCTTCATAGCTTTCGTAGCAATAATGTTTATAGGCGCATGGATCGGTTGGACAATGGCTACCACACCACCGCCGAAACCTATCGAAGAGATCACGACTGAAGTGGAAGAAGCTGCAGAAGAGAAAACTAAAAGTTAAAAGCGCCAATAATTATACGATCTAACACCTAAAATTTCCAATTCTATAGTTTTTTTAATTTTAGAAAACTTGCTCTGTTATGCTAAATAAATGAATTACAGCCCAAGTGCTTTGAAACCGAAGTATAATCCGACGTTAACTATGGCAGAGATAACAAACACGATTAAGAAAGTTTTTGGAGAAAATGAAGCGAAAAAGCCTTCTTCACTTTTAGGTTGCACATCATATTCTTTAATTTCACGCGTCTCCGCGCCAACGCGAACAACAGCCGTGAATTTTTTTGTTTCCACTTCAACAGTGTAAACTTCCCCTTCTAAAGAAACCCGCTTAGGCTTCAAACCGCCCTTGTGTCCTAGTCTCTTCAAAAAGGAAGTAGTCATAGTCGTAACTACTTCAGCGTTCAATTTTCTCAATTGCGGAGTCGCAGAAGTGACAATTTCTGGAGTGGTTTCTTGCGAAGTAGCTGACAAACGTATCGTCTCCTAGCTATGCTTTAGAAATTTACTTGACGCGTTATAAGGAGGTGTGCGTATCACGAAGAACCGACTCTACGCCTTCATTTTCTTGAGCATGCAAGTAACTATGTCTTTGCACATCATGCAATCGTCGGGGATTTGATCTTTTGATGGTTTTTCGCTCAGATAGCCAAGGTAATGAGCGCATCCAGATGGTGCTTCAGGGGTTTCAACCTTTTCTTCCACTTGCGGCGTCTCTTCAATTTCAGGTTCAGTTTCTTCTAGTTCAAAAGTTTCCGGTTCATCAAAGGCGATGGTTGGTTCATCATACACGGGTATTTCGGTTAAGCAGTACGGACACGCGTCGTAGGGTTCCCCAGTATCTTGCTGCAGATTCAAAGCCTTAAGAGGCTTAGTGAAAACTCTGCCGCAAGAGGTATTCGGGCAAGTAAATGTGCTACTTTTTTTGGTTTTCTCTTCAATCTGGGAGATGGATAGCCCTCCTGTAGAAGTAAGTACCAATTACCCGTTTATAGTATTGATGAAGCCAAAATAAGTATCTGGACTATTCAATGTTGCATTGCTTTGTGGGAGAAGCGAGTTTTTGGAGGTCTTCGACGCCTTCGGCGTAACCTGAAGCTATCAGTACGTCGCCTAGTTGGATTTTCGTGTCAGGTTTTGGGCGCAAACTTTTTTCGCCGCGTTTTATAGCCAAGATCCACATGCCTGTTTCTTCGGGCACCCGCGCTTCTTTCAGAGTTTTGTCAACGAGCGGAGAACCCGCGGTAACGCAAGCTTGGGTAACGGTTTCTTCAGCTTCCCTTATGGCTAGCTTCAACACTGGATGCGGTTCAATATCTCTAAGCACGACTTCAGCCATCTCAGCCGCAGCGTCCGCAATTTTTTCGGTTGCCACACCCAACCGGATAAGCCCTAAAAAGCCAGAAGCCTCTTCTTTCTTAAAACCGCTTGTTAAAGCCAGAAGCTCAAAATCTGTATGCATCTTATCCATGGACTCTTCGAGGCGTTGCACTTCTTCAGCTAAATCCTTGCTGTTCAACATAAGCGAGGAGTAAGCCAAGTCAATCATAAGCTCAGAAGTGTTCTTGAGCTCAACGAACCGTGTGACAATTTCTTCGAAAACTTTGCGCTTATGCTCCACCATTGTCAGTCCTCCAATTTTTTAAGTCTTCCTTCAGCTAAATCTTTAAACTCCTTAATGCCCATGGGGGCTCCGCGTGTTATCAGAATGTCCCCAAGAAAAACGTGCGCAGTTTCGTCTGGGTCCAGTATCCAATCTTTGTTTCGGCGGATGGCAATTATGTCAACGCCCATTCTTGCAGCCAAATCAAGTTCGTCTATTCGTTTTCCTGCTATAACGGAGCCTTCTTTGACGGTTGCTTTCATAAGCCGCTCTTCAACTTTTTCGAAAATCTCGCCGATTATTGGATGTATGCCGATGTTGCGCGTTACTATGGCGGCGATATCAGCGGCAGCGTCAGAGATTTTATCTGCTGCAGCAGCTACCGTGGAAACGCCGATCAAGGTCTCCGCGTCTTCGGCGTCTCTAGCGGCAATCATTATTTCCATGTCTAAAAGATACGCTAAAGTGTCAATGCGGCTTTCAAGTTCTATAACGTCTTCG
This sequence comes from Candidatus Bathyarchaeota archaeon, assembly GCA_016927015.1. Taxonomy (GTDB): domain Archaea; phylum Thermoproteota; class Bathyarchaeia; order Bathyarchaeales; family Bathycorpusculaceae; genus SG8-32-3. The sequence goes on from JAFGNM010000048.1 coordinate 9,754, forward strand.
GCAAGTTCTTTATCATTGAATAAGGCGGCGGAATAAGCTAAGTCGATCATAAGCTCGGAGAGGTTCTTCATTTCCACTAGGAGTTCGCTTACTGGGATAGGTTTGTATTCTATCTTTTCAAATTGTGGCATACCTTTGAATTGCGCTCCGCAGCTAAATATTGGTTGTGAAATATTTTAATCATACTCTTCAGGTTACCCGATTAAGATCAACGCCGCGAGCAAAGCGAGGGAGGTCACGCTGTCGGCGAAGGAACTTTCGACGGGGATAACGAAGTTATCTGGATCTAATCCTCTTTTGAAAGTCAGTATTGAAACTGCGTAGGACAGGAGCACTATGGCGGAAACGGCGATGACGTTGGCGATTAGCAGGATTGAGATGAGGTTTAAAAAAGAGGATAATGAGAACAAACTATTTATTGACAGAGACAAAACTGCTAAGACGATGAACATTATAATTGAAGCAGTCCAAGCACTGAAGATGTTCGTTGCGTGTTTCCGCATTGAAGAGAAAGAAGGAGTAAGCAAACCTAAAGCAAGTTTTGTTGTGGCTGTGGAACCAACAACGGAGCCGACATCACCAATCATGTCGATCAAAGCTGGATACACAGTGTAAATCTCTTTGCGACCCCCTACAAAATTGTCTATTCCTTTGAGAACTGTTCCAGTTACGTTAACCATGAAAGCTACAAACATTAGCGTAGCCATAGACTCTTTGAGGGTCTTGGTAAACTCCGCTTCGTGCCGGTTCTTCGGCAGAATATAAAAAACAAGGACCACAAGAGATAGCCCAATAGTAGCGATTATCCAATTGCCTAAAGCGTTAAAGAAAAACAAGTTGAGCACAACGACGTAGCATAACGTTATGAAAATATCAGCAACGGTGGACATCACAGGGTATACAACAATGTCAGGGTCTAAACCTTTCTTGAAGGAAATAAAAGCTACTTTAATTGTTATCAAGGTAAGGAACAGGCCTATAGCCATAGTTGCCACCACAACTGACAAAATAGCTGGGAAATCAGCCAACGTTATCCCCCAAAACAGATGACCAAAAACTAAAGATACGCTGCAAATTGCGACGCTAGTTGCCAAAGTTATAACTATTAAAGCTTGAATCAATTTGTAAAAGCTTTTTGTGTTCCTGAAAAATCGGGGATGAACTGTGCCGAGATGAAGCGCCGTGCTTAGGCGCCCACTAAGCAACCCGCCTATAACTCCTTTTGCGCTGACAATTGCAGGGTAAAGGGCTATAGCCCATGGTGAAAGCCGAAAGACGCCTAGTTGGGAAGCAACCATGAAGCCGGCAAGCAATCCGCCTATGTCGAAGAAATAAGCTAACGATGTCTCTTTGAGCATCCCCCAGAAGTTTTTTGAGATGCCTCCATGTGACATCGTCTATTGCCTCCTCGTCAAGGTTATCAAAGAATACTGAAAAGAACACATAGGAATAGTTGAAAGTTGGAGAAAAGGTTTTGATGTGCACTTAATTGATTTGAGACAAGGTCTTGACGTTTTGTATGGCGCTAACGCTGAAAGGGCGTCGAATCGACGATGGGAAGTTTGGACTACTTTCATATTTTTCCCCTCGCAGCTGTTGTTCGTTTTCAGCCATCCACAGGCACCTCTCTAACAGCACATGTGCTTGCGGGCTGCCAAGTACCACTTCAATTTGCACTCCTAACTTTTTATTGAGAAGATGTATATCGCTTAAATAAGTTTCTAAGAGAGATTCCGAATCCATACTACAACTTCACAAGCGTTTAATTGCTAACGCTTGAAACTATTCTCGCGACAAGTTTGGGTTGTGAGCCAAAATGTACTCGGCATGGATAAAACTTGACGACAGTTTGCCGTGGATAGAACTTGAAAAGGCATTCCAAACCAAAGCTGAAGCGCAAAAAGCAGTACAAGAAGTACTAAGCAAAGCCCAAATAAAAATCTCCAAGCTACCGAACAAGAAAAAAGAGTAAAACCACGGTAAAAGCGAGACAGTAAAATAGCAGAATATCCCGTGTTGCCTAGGGAAGCCGCAATTTCTTAACTGGATTTCTTTGGTTGATAAACACACCACGGGTCTTCAGTCAAATAGTCTCCTTTCAACTCTGCAGGTTCATGAAGGTCGCCACAGTAGTCTATAAAATCACTTGAAAGCCCATACGCACGCGCACGGCAACCACCGCATAAAGTGCGATGCTCGCATTCGCCGCATTTGCCTTTCAAAGTGTCAAAATCGCGCAGGGTTTTGAACATTTCTGAGTTGAACCATATTTCTTTGAATGGTTTTTCGCGTATGTTGCCGAGTTTAATTGGAAGGTAAGGGCA
>JAFGNM010000049.1 GCA_016927015.1 Candidatus Bathyarchaeota archaeon
AGCGCTCCGGTAGTATAGTCCGGTCAAGTATTCCGGCCTTTCGAGCCGAAGACCCGGGTCCGAATCCCGGCCGGAGCACCATAACTTTCTTGTTTTCTGGCGCGTTTTGGGCGATTCAGAAGAACTATGGAAAAGGGGGATGCTCCATTAAAAGCTAAGCCAATCACGAACAGGGCTGCACTACCAGCCATGTGTGATTATCGACGGTGTAGTTCCTTCTTTTTTACGTTTATTTTTCTTAGCTTCCTTAAACTTGTTGATTTTGACAACACCATTGCTCAGGGCAACCCAATACGTGTTATTCAGGTTTCTATGGTAGACAAATTTTCTCACCGTTCGCTTCAGCTCTTGGGGAGATAATTCGTCCGAGTCTACTAACAACTCTTTGCCTTTTGAAGTGATGTCAATGTTTAGGTTTGAGTGCAAGAAACTGCAAAGATTGTCTCTTTCCTGATGTAATCCACCCAAATCTACCGTTAACTTGTTTTTGCGCCTAAAGAGCAAAGCATTCAACTTCAGGGATTAAAAGAGTTATACTAACTTTTAAAAGATGCGCGAATTTACGAAATACCCGTTTAAGTGCGTTTTAATCGCAGCCTTCAAATCTTCAAGCATTGATTTTACGCTTAATTCAACCTATATATAGAGGGGGTATAAGCTCAAAACAGCATATCAGACCACAGAACAGTAAATAAACACCAGCCACACCAAGAAACAAAGAAGGCAAACAATAATGACAAGCAATATTCTCTCAGCTTACAAGAAACTTTTTACCCGAACCAAAGACCTTATCGTATTATCATCTGCTCAAAGCATCATACACTGGGACATGGAAACCATGATGCCACCAAAAGCAGTGGAACAACGCAGCCAGCAACTCGCACTCCTAAGCCGCATCAGCCACAAAATGAGCACGGCACCAGAAATCGGAAAACTCCTAAACACCATCCTCACAAGCCCACAACACGACACGCTCGGTGAAGTGGAAAAACGCAACGTCCACCTCATCAAGAAAAACTACGACGAACAAACCGCGCTACCGGAAAAACTCGTCGCTGAAATCGCCAAACAACAAGCCATAACCGTAAACATTTGGAAAAAAGCCAAAAAGGCAAAAAACTTCGCGGTACTCAAGCCTGAACTTGAAAAACTCGTAGCGCTAAACAAGCAAGCAGCACAAAGTCTAATGCAAGTAAAGGAAACAGCTACGCCTTATGATGCGCTGTTAGACAGCTACGAACCGAAAATGACCTCCGACATGATCGCGGCACCATTCAGCCAACTCCGACAAGGACTCGCAACGCTGCTGGAGAAAATCCAGAACAGCCAAAACCAACCTGACACAAACATCCTCCACATCCGCATACCAGCAGAAAAGCAACGCGAAATCGCTCAAGCACTCACACAAACACTCAGCTACGACATCACCTCACAAGCAGCAGGTGGAAGAATCGACGAAACTGAACACCCATTTACCAGCGGATATTACGATGACGTACGCATAACCACCCATTACCACCCTGACAACTACACCAGCTCAATCTTCTCCGTACTCCACGAAACAGGCCACGCAATATACGAGCAAAACCTAAACCTGAACTGGAAATACCAGCCAGCAGGCTCACCATGCTCCTTCGGGATACACGAGTCCCAATCACGCCTATACGAAAACATCATCGGTCGCTCCAAAGAATTCTGGATGCATATGCTGCCGAAACTGAAACAAATCACCGCACCCGCACTCGCCGACGTGAGCTTAACACAGTTTGTCCACGCCATAAACAAGGTTGAACCCTCAAAAATCCGCATCGAAGCCGACGAAGTAACCTACAACCTGCACGTGATAATACGCTTCCAAATCGAAGAAGGCGTCTTCTCCGACAAAATAAGCATCAGCGAACTGCCTGAAACCTGGAACCAGAAATACAAGGAGCAGCTAGGCGTTAACGTTGAAAACGACTCTGAAGGAGTAATGCAAGACACGCACTGGGCAAGCGGCTTATACGGTTACTTCCCAACCTACGCGTTAGGAAACATCTACAGCGGACAACTGCTTGCCGCACTTGCAAGGGACATCCAAGACTGGCGCAGTCAACTCGCTCAAGGCAGCTTGGAAGGTATAAGGGTGTGGCTGACCAAAAACGTCCACAGTCACGGAGACCTGCACGACCCAGCTGACCTAATAAGAAGGGTAACAGGAAGAGAGTTGGACGCTGAACCCTACTTGGAATACCTCAGGGAAAAATACAGCAGACTCTACGGCTTCTGAACTTTCTCTTTCTTCGTCAACTCACCGTAAATGTAGAGAACAAGAAAAACCAGAATGCCGCCGAAGAAAAAGTAAACACCGATCCATCCGACAACAGCATCGAACACGTTGGCACCGTAGAGAAAAAGCATAAAGCCCAATATGACTGCGCCTAAGCATGCCCAATCAGTCCGAGACATTGAATCACCTGTACACTTTGAACGTTAACATTCAGTACACGCTGAAATATAAAGAATTACCGAAGAAAAATCGGTATAGCACAAGGCAACGCCACCGCAGCACTAAAACGTCTAACCAGAAAAGCAATTTTAGAGCAGACACCGACAAAACACTCAAATGCCGCAAAGATTCGATCATGACCCTAATGAAAAAGACAGGGTTATTCCGACACTTTTATATACAAGCGGGTACACTCAGAGCTCAGAGGTAACAGTAAATGTCGGGTACAGACACAAAAAAACCTGAAACACAAGAAGAACTCGTAGGAATCGTGGCAGAAGCTGCCCAAAAATCCGTCAAATCTAGAGGCGCACCAAAACGTATTACGGCTAAACCGACAATATCGGGAACAGCAAAAGCACTAAACATTCACAGAGACACACTTTACACTTGGCTAAAAGAATTTAATGTCGACTTCAAAGAGATTTTAGATAGAATACCGGCAAGCATGTCAGACGAAAATGTCGAAGTATTAGGAAACACATATTTAATTGGTGAAGCTCTTGTCGGAGAAGGAAACGAAGTTGCACATATAGACCTGTTAATTGGGGACAAAACTGGGCCAGTTGGAAAAGCCTTTGCTACGGGGTTGACAACTCTTTCAGCTGGGCACACTCCTTTGCTGGCAGTGATCAGACCTAATCTTCCGCCAAAACCGCACACGCTTCTTGTGCCGAAGGTTACCGTGAAGAACATGGAGGACACGGGTAAAATCTTTGGACCTGCACAGGCCGCAGTTGCGAAGGCTGTAGCGGATTCTGTTGAACAAGGAATTATCCCCGCTGACAAGGTGGATGATTGGGTAATTATATGCAGCGTGTTCATCCACCCGCAGGCAAGCGATTACCGACGCATATACCAGTACAACTATGGTGCAACAAAAATGGCTTTGCAGAGGGCTTTGAAGAAGTATCCATCCCTTGAGAAAATTAACTATGACAAGGACAGGGCGAAACACCCGATAATGGGCTTCAAAGTTCCGCGCTTGTGGAGACCGCCGTACCTGCAAATCTCGCTTGATGCACCATCGCTTGAAGGCGCCAAGAAAGTCATATCCCAGCTTCCAGGCAGCGACAGACTAATCATTGAGGTCGGCACGCCACTAATCAAACGCTACGGAACCAGAGTGATAAGCGACTTGAGGCAAGTAGCTAAAGACGCTTTCATGGTCGCAGACCTCAAGACGCTGGACGTGGGGAAAGTGGAAGCAGACATAGCCTACGAGGACACTGCAGACGCAGTTGTAGCTGCGGGACTGGCACCGCCTGAAACGCTTAACGCGTTCGTGCATGAAGCAAAACGACTTGGAATCTACGCAGTCATAGATATGCTAAACGTTGAAGATGTCCTTGGAAAACTAAAATCGCTTAAAGACTTCCCAGACATCGTTATACTGCACCGAGGAATAGATCAGGAAAGCGGAAGAACATGCGGACTAGAACGCATCCAAATGATACGCAAAGCCTTCCCAGGCAAAAAATTCCTGATTGCCGTCGCAGGTGGAATAGTTCCAGAAACAGCCAAGGAAGCCTTAGAACAAGGTGCAGACATACTAATCGTCGGAAGATATGTGACCCAGTCAAGAGACATCGAACGTGCAGCAAGAGACTTCTTAGAATTGACGCCGAGCATGCGTGAAGACATCGACCTGTTCAGAGTACACACAGAATAAACGTGTGAAAAAGCCCTTCCTTTTTCTTTCCACTTTTCTTAAGTGAATATTTTGAGCACCAAGAAAGCGAGAAAGAAAATAAAGCTCGCTATCAAAAACTGAGGAAGAAAACCCAGCATTTCTGCAAGAAAAGGACCAAAGAAGGAGCCAGAAGCTGCCCCTAAACCAACAAGTCCGTCAAACAACCCTGACCTACCAGCGGGAATCAGCTCCATTAAAAGAGAAAGCGTGAGAATATAATAGAACGCGTACGCGAACCCCAAGAAAACCAAGATGACCGACGCCAAAAGAGACGTTGAAACCATGAAATTGACGATAACAACCAGCGAAAAGACAAGAGCGCTACGGAGAAGCACCATTCGCCGCATGTACGCTTTCGCTTCAGGAGACGCCGCGCTTCTTCCAGCCAAGAAGTAGCCCACGACAGCACCGCCCGAGCTTAGCATGTAGACCATAAAAACCATGCTTGTGGGAAAAGCCAGTTCCTGAACAAAAAATACGGGCAGTGGCGTGAAGAACAGGCTGGAAGCGAGAGAAAACAGAACAAGTCCTAGTCCAAACGCGGAGAAACTCTCGGTTTTGAGCTTCTCTCGAAGAGGCACGCCATCAATCAGCTTGGAGAACGTGTCCAAGCCTCGATGGGTGTAGTCAATCTTTTTTTCTATGCTTACCAATCGGCGCTCAAAAATCAAGATTGGGTCTGCCACGAGGAATATGGATAAGGTGAAAGCAACTAAGTTTAAGCCGCTGCACAGAAGCAAAATGTAGTTGGAGCTTAAAGCGGTTGCCGACGCGAATAACCCCAAGAGTAAACCGATGAGCCAGCCTATCTCTGTGAAGCCTTCGTATAGCGCGTATGATTTGCCCCATTTTTCGCGTGAGTAATGTTCGGCTATCAGAACGTTTTTCGGAGCCTCATGCGCCACATGCAACATCGACATTACCGCGTAGAGAATAATGAACGTTAAGACGTTCGTGGCAAACGTGAAAAGATACAGGAGAACAGTAGCCGAAATAAACGAGAGAAGAATATACAATTTGAAACGCCTTGTTTTGTCGCAAATGTAACCCCAGAAAAATGAGGCAGGTATAGCCGAGAACAGGGCGATTGAAGTCATTATACCTAAGTCAACCAGTGACCCTCCAATCAGCGGCGACACCACGTACAGTGGGATGAAAACGGACAGCAGGCCGAACGCCATTTCGTGGAAGAAAAATCCCAAGCGCCACATAGCCAGAGCACGACGCCAAAGACGAATTAAAACCTTTACCCGCAGAAATCAAAAGTCTTGTCTGAAAATAACTGGAGGTGCCAAATTTTCATAAATCCTTATGAGAAAGCCCGTGGAGACATCTCCCGCACAACTCCCTTTTTTTCTTTGCGGTACTTTGCATTTGACAATAACCTGATAAGCAGTCTAAATCTATAGGAACCGCTGGCTCTAAGCGTCTTTTCTATCGGTATACGACACCCCAACGCCTCATAAAATTAAGGACCTGCTCATACTCACGAAGGTACTCTATGCCTTGTTCAGTAAGTTTGAGAGAAGTTTCATCTTCAATTAGACCGAGATCTACTGTCTCTCTGATGTATTTTTTTAAGCGGTCAAACGGGACATTAATTTTTGCTTGAATTTGTGTTAACACTATCTTTTCAGCACCGGAGTTATAGTATAGCACAGACAGAAGGTCGCCGTAAATCTTCAATCTGTCTCGGCGCAAACTTTTCTTCATACTTACCCCCTTTTGTCTATGCGGGGAAAGGTCCTATAGGAAAGGAAAATAAAGACCGCAAGACCCGCTAGGCGGAACGCTAACCCTCCAAAAAGCGCAAGATAGCTTGCTTCAACAACCCAAATTAGTGATGAATACTGGCTTATTGCAAGGAGAATATACCCAAACGGAACTGCTATTGTTAGTGGGTCTGACTGCCCTGCGGTGCTTTTCAGAGCGTGAATTGAAATATAACAAAGGCACATCAAGCTAACAACCCGCGCAAATATGTAGTAGATTACATAATCGGACCGCGAGATTTGTGGAGAAATGATTGTCAATAGAATCAAAGTTGTCAAAGCAACTGTTAACACTCCAAGCGTCGTATTCCACAATCGCTTGGGTGTTTTCTTTGATTTTGAAAAGTAATACGTTGCTGCGAGAAATAAGAAGGCAAATGCTCTGACAAAAAGTTGCATCCACCCACTATTGGGGAAGTCGAATAAGGGGGAATATGAAAAGGCTGAAAATGCGTAGGATACGCCAAGAAACCCAAATCCAAGCGGCAGGCCGAGATACCGGGTTTCTCTAGTCAGTCGGTAAATCCTCATAAGGAATCTTACGAGAATGAAGCAGGCAATTGCCGAAACTACTTCTATCGTTATCCGCTCTATTCCATATAACGGCATACGCCTAAGGTATTTCATCTATCTTATCTTTTTTTTGTTTATTTTTTACGCAATACCTTATGGGATTATATTTGCTTGCAATGCAAAAATTGCCGCTTTTGTTGCTCACAATAGGTGAGGCTGACTTAAAAATCTACGCGCAACATAAGCTAAAAACGCCTTGAAAAAGGCATATACTTTAAGGAGAAGAAAAATTGAAAACTGTAAGAAATAAGACTGCTGCTGCGATTGCGTTGTTTCTGATCTTTGTATTTACTGCTTCGCTCATTGCTTTGCCAAATGCCAATGCTCAAACAATAACCGAGTATCTAACCCACATTTACGTTGCTCCTCAGCCACTTACTGGCGTCGGTGAAGGGATGTTTATTGTCTACTTTACTGATCAGATGGCTATGCCATGCGACGAGGACGCTACTCTCGGTGCTCCGGCTGGCAGAGAAACTTGGCTTGGAATAACCTTGACGATTACGAAGCCTGATGGAACCATCGAAACCCTCAATGCGGGACCTACCGATCCAGTGGGTGCCGGATACATTGTCTACACGCCTACTGATATCGGTGAATATTCTGTCCAAGTTCACTTCCCTGCAACATGGAAAAACCGGACTACGCAAATCATGTATGGAGCTAGTAATTACAGGCGTCTGGGTCCTGGAGACTACTTTTTCTCGGCTGCTGATAGCGAGATAGCCACTTTTACCGTGCAAGCAGAACCAATAGCTCATTGGCCTAATCCGCCTCTCCCAACAGACTACTGGATGCGCCCAATACCCGGTCCAGCCAACACATGGAGTGTGCTCGCTGGGAACTGGCTGGAGGGTGCCGCGAACGTGTGGCCACAGGGCGGCGCGGGCGGCGTAACCTCAAATTACGGCTACGGTCCAGCGCCAGAAAGCGCTCACATATTATGGACACGCACGTATTACCCTGCAGGCAGCATTGTGGACGAACGGTTTGGTTCCCAAGTCAACTATTATGGCGGCTACCAAGCTGTTAATTTTGCCGCGGGTCCGATCCTTGACGGCAAGATTCACGTCACTCCACAATTTAGCATGCATGATGGTAATGGTGGCTGGGCGATTTGGGATCTGTACACAGGTGAAGAACTGTTCTATGACCCTGAAGGAACTAAGCCGAGCTTTGGTCAAATCTACTGGTATGACTCGCCTAACCAGCATGGATGCGCCTTATATCTGTGGAAAACTTCAGGCGTGACTTTGCCTGAGATTGTGCAGATTCCTAACGCAGTGCAAGAGGTAGCAGGTCAACTGCCAATAGCATTGGGTCCTGTGCAGACTTATAATCTAACGGAGACGTCGGTGCGTATGGGGACTGTTTGGGAGATGCTTGATGCCTACACAGGAAATCACGTGTGCTACATAGCTAACGTGACTAGTGGTGGTACAGCTGTTTACGGTAAAGACGGCAGCATTCTGCGCTATAACATTGCTAATCTTGGTGGTACCAACTATTTGCAGGTGTGGAACTCTTCGTGTGGCACTATGCTTGCTACTCAAAGCGGAACAGGTGCCTGGCAGTGGAGGCCTGCGGGTCCGTTTTTCGGCGGGTCAGGGGAGACGCAACCATATCTAGGTGGACTTGCGCGCAATTATGTGCATGATGGAAATGACTTCTTCTGGTTGAACGTTTCGATACCGAGCATACTGGGTCCGAGGAATTCGCTTTTAAATCAAACGGCAACTGTTCGAGCGGTTCGTGAAGGCGAGTACATTATCGTTGGAACTACGGGGCGGAATAACGAGTTAGGGATTGTTCAGGGCTGGCTGATGTGTCTTAGTCTGGAACGAGGAAAAGAAGGACAAAAGCTTTGGGAAACCACATATACGCCGCCGTTTTCGTCACAAGACTGGTACAGTTCTATAAACTATGCAGGTGTTTTTCCAGAACAAGAAGTCATCGTCTTTAGCAGCAATACAGAGCTGATTAATCCTATTGTTTACGATATGAAGACAGGAGAGAAACTTTGGCAAGGTGACCCCACAACTGAGCCTCAATTGAGCTACTACGGCCTACAAACTACGGTCTATGATGACATGATCATAACTGGTGGCGCGCACTCTGGAGTGGTGACAGCTTATGAAGCGAAGACAGGAGAAATACGTTGGCAATACACCGCTCCAGGCGAAGGCACTGACTCTCCCTATGGCAATGATTTAGCGCGAGGCTTCTACGTTGCTGACGGGAAACTCTATACGAGCGTTAGTGAACACTCGGAGTCGTCACCTCTGTGGCGCACGCCAGGCTTGAA
>JAFGNM010000050.1 GCA_016927015.1 Candidatus Bathyarchaeota archaeon
CATGGATAAAATGCTAGTGGACAGCTTCGGCGACGTAACAATAACAAGCGACGGACGCACAATCTTGGATGAAATGGACATTCAACATCCAGCAGCTAAGATGCTGGTCGAAGTTGCCAAAACACAGGATAACGAAGCAGGCGACGGAACCACATCCGCCGTCATAATAGCAGGCGAACTTCTAAACAAGGCCGAAGAGCTAATAGACAAAAACATACACCCAACCATAATAATCGACGGCTACAAAAAAGCCGCAGAAAAAGCGCTAGAAACCCTTGAGAAAATAGCCATACCAGTGGATTTGAAAAAGCAGGATTACCTAAAGAAAGCCGCCGTAACCGCTATGGCAAGCAAGATCGTGGCTGAATACAAAGAATACTTGGCGGACATAGCAGTCAAAGCAATGCTGGAAGTTGCAGAAAAAGAAGGCAGCACCTACAAGGTGGACGTTGAAGACGTCAAAGTTGAAAAGAAAACCGGCGAATCCCTCAGGGAGACAAGCCTGATAAACGGCATAGTTCTGGACAAGGAAATAGCGCATTCGGGAATGCCTAAACGGGTGGAAAAAGCCAAAATTGCATTACTTGACACTTCTTTAGAAATTGAAAAAACCGAAATCGACGCGAAAATCAACATTGAAACCCCAGATCAGATTGAAGCGTTCCTCAACCAAGAAGAATCCATGCTTAAAGGCATGGTTGAGAAAATAGTAGCCGCAGGTGCAAACGTTGTCATATGCCAAAAAGGCATCGACGACATGGTGCAGCACTTCCTTGCGAGAAAAGGAATCGTTGCAATTCGAAGAGCGAAAAAGTCCGACATGGAAAAGCTAGCAAAAGCTACTGGCGGAAAAATAGTAACCAAACTGGACGATATCACATCTAAAGACCTTGGCTACGCAGCCCTTGTAGAAGAACGCAGAATCGGAGACGACAAAATGACCTTCATCGAAGGCTGCAAACACCCAAAGGCAGTTACCCTTTTGATACGGGGCGGAACAAACCGCATGACCGCAGAAGCAGAACGTTCAATCCATGATGCTCTATGTGTAATCAGAGACATACTTGAAGAACCAAAAGTCGTAGCAGGAGGCAGCGCTCCAGAGCTCGAAATGGCACGTACACTAAAAATGTACGCAGAAACTTTGCCTGGAAGAGAGCAGCTCGCAGTCAAAATCTTTGCAGAAGCCTTAGAAGCAGTTGCAATAACGCTTACTGAAAACGCGGGGTTAGATCCAATCGACATACTTTCAGAACTAAGGTCGAGACATGAAAAAGGGGAAACATGGGCAGGCATAGAAGCCCTAGAAGGAAAAGTCCAAGACATGACAAAAAAAGGCGTTTTCGAGCCAATTACAGTTAAAAAGCAGATAATTAAATCAGCAACTGAAGCGGCTTCAATGATTCTTAAAATCGACGATATAATTGCTGCCAGCAAAATGAAAGCGCCTCCAATGCCACCAGGAGGAGCTCCTGGCGGAATGTATCCAGGCGCTGGAGAGTATTAGAACACGTCTCAAAAAGAAAAAATATCTGTAGGTCCTCCGAAAATAACGAGGTTCGAGAAAGCAAGGATAGTGGGAGCTAGGGCTCTTCAGATTTCTATGGGTGCACCGATACTTATAGAGGCTAAAGCCTATTCAAACCCAATTGTCATCGCCTTGGAAGAACTCGAAGGCGGCATCTTGCCAATCACAATCAGAAGAACGCTGCCAGACGGAACCTTTCAAGATATTCCGATGAAATGGCTCCTCAAATAAAGTTAAGCTGCGAACCTTTAATTTTCTTTGCCTCTTCAAGAGTCGCGCGTATTCCTTCCCAGTGGGCGCCCTGCCAATAAATGTGACCACATTTTGAGCATTTCCAAAATTCGTTGTAATAAATGAAAGTGTTTTTTTCAACTTTGTCTGCAAGCGTCTCTTTGGGCGTTAATCGAATTTTCGCGTTGCATTTTGGACAACGAGAACGTTCCAGATCTATAGTCAAGGGAAAGTCAAAGCGCTCAGCAAGTTCTGCTAGCTTTTCAGATTCTGTTCGACCTTCCACGTAGAAGGCGCCGACGCCTTTTGCGGTGGCGCGCTGATAAAGTTCTGAATCTCTTGTGAGAAGAATTCGGTGCTCTTTCTCAGCCATCGCAAGCAGTTCAGCATCGTCAAATTGATTAGAGTACATGACATCTTGCCCCAGCATGCGGAGCCATCGGGTCAGTTTTCCAAGCATCCCATCTGCGATAAATTTCACGCGCGGTCTCCTCGAATTACTTCGCCGCTTCCAGCCTTCGCCACAATCTCCTGTTCATCCATCACTAATAAGCCGTTAACAAAGGTTTTCACGGGGCTGCCCTGCACTTCCCAACCGTCAAAAGGCGAGTACTTCGCTTTAGAATGGAATTTTGAAGCGTTAATCCTGAATTTCCGGTTGAAATCTACAACTACTAAATCCGCTTTTCTCCCCTGCGCCAAGCCACCGCGGTCTCTTAAGTTGAAAATTTCCGCGGGTTTTTCTGAGAGCAGCTGAACCACATGCCCCAGTGAAATTCTGTTCTTTCTAACCATAGTCAACATAAGAGGAAGAGTTGTTTCAAGACCAGGCACGCCAACTTTAACGTCCCAAACGCTACCAGCGGACTTCTCACTTAGAGCGTGAGGCGCATGGTCTGAACCTAAAACGTCAACCCAACCGTCAGCAACGCCTTTCCAAAGCGCTTCGATACTGCTTTCTTCGCGAAGAGGCGGCATAACCGTTAACATTAACCCAGAGCGCTCGTAATCAGCGTTTGACAGCAAAAGATGATGGGGAGTAACTTCACAGGTTACGTTTCTCCCAGATTTTTTCGCCTCAACCACGGCTTTTAAGCCCTCTTCAGTTGTCATGTGACAAAAATGCAATCGCATACCAGTTTTCGCGCTTACCTCCAATAGGCGTTCAACCGCTTTGAGTTCAACACGCTCTGAATGCGCCTTTAGAAAGGCATTTGCATCGTGGCGGTTGGCTCGCTTAAGCCTTTCTTCGTTTGCCATCAACAACGATTTGTCTTCTGCATGCACCGCAACTGAAACGCCTAATCCGCCGACCATTGTAAACGCTTCTTGCAAGGCTTTATCGTCGTCAATGTTTAATCCGCCGACTTGACGAGCCAGAAAGAGTTTAAAGCCCACTGCACCTTGAGCCACTATGCCAGCGACCTCGCCCAAGTCTTTTGGAAATTCAGAATAAAACCCAACGTCGACGAGAACTCTTCTTTCTGCAATTTGCATGCGATTCTTCAGGGTTTCCGTGCTCATGGTCACTGGGTCGTTGTTAGGCATATCCAAAACGGTGGTTATTCCACCCGCTGCTGCGGCGGCAGTTCCAGTGTAAAAGTCCTCTTTGTACGCTTTTCCTTCATCACGCAGGTGCACGTGAACGTCAATCAAGCCCGGGAGAACTAGCATGTTCCTCAGATTTGTTTTCTCGTCAGCGTTTGGCATCTGAGTCTCTTTGCCTATTTTGAAGATTTTTCCGTTTTCAATGGCTATGCTGCAGTCAACTATTTCCTTGTTCAAGTACGCCTTGGCGTTTGTTAAAACGGAATCAACAATCAAGTTAAACGCGCTCTTATGGAGAATAACGAACGGGAAGGCTAATTAAAGTTTATTCGAAACTGATTCTCATGCTGCAGTGCGAGTGGTGCTTTTTTAGGTTTCTAATTCTATGCGGCAGTCTTCACACAAGTTTTGCCCATTAACGTCTTTCAAGTTTTCTGAGAACACTCCGCAGCGGTCGCAATATCCAGATAGAGGCTTTTCTTCGGTTTCTGTTTCCTCAGCTTGTGCAGCACCTTCAAGGCGTGTTCTTTCCTGAATTATCTCTATAAGTTCAGGCATAACGCCCAGAATGTCTCTGCTTGAAATTAACCCCACAAGGTTGCCCTTGTAAATTACTCCAAGTCGCCTAATGTCCAGCCGGCTCATTTTCCTCGCAGCTTCGCTTATCGTTGCTTCCGGTTGTATCGTGACTAAAGGAGACGTCATGATTTCCTTCGCTTTTATGGCGTCAGGCACAAGATTTTTGGCTAGGACTCTTAGCACTAGGTCGCGTTCGGTTATTATACCAACAGGTTTTCCTGCCTTGTTCGTGACTATAACACAGCCTAAATCGTTTTCATCCATAAGGGTAGCAACTTTGTTTGAAGTTGCGTCTTCATCTAAGGTTACCACTGGGCTGCTCATGATATCTTTGACAACCATTCTTGTTCTTAATCCAATGTCAGACATCGCTTTAGACTCCCAACAGCTTTTGACAAGTCTTGGCTTTCACTTGTGAAAGTAGTAATCGCACATTTAAGAGTTGCTAACTCCGATAATGTAAAAACGCTTCCCTAAAGGGGCGTCATGCAAGTTTTATTAGTGCGGGGATAAACAGCATAATCCAAGAGCGAGGTATATGTAATGTTGAGTACAAATGCTGATAAACTTGTGAAAATCTCCGTTGTAGGTGAAGTGGCTAGCCCCTTCGTTAGCAGGTCAGTTTACAATATCTCAGCCACAGGAACACCGTCCATTCTACCTGGAGTAGGCGGAATAACCTACAATCTGAGAGTCGGCGACCCCGCATGCGGCTGGGAAGCTGACCACGTAGAGCCATGTGTTAGTGCAGAAAACAAAGAGAATGACTCACGGAGTGGTCAAAGAGCCAACACCGCGTTCAACGTACTCTCATGCATTGGAAACGAAGCAGTCGTTACCACTGGTGACGCGAAAGGAAGCAAGGGCGTTGTCACTGGCAAGCACGGCGGCATAGAACATGTGCTCATTGATTTTCAACCAGAAGCTTTAGAAAAACTCATGCTGGGCGACAAGATTCTTGTGAAAGCCTTTGGATTGGGCTTGAAGCTTATCGACTTTGCTGATGTAAAAGTGATGAATATGGACCCACGTTTTTTGGAGGCTTTAGACCCAAAACCAAACGGTGAAAAACTTGAAGTTCCTGTAACTCACATGATTCCAGCAGCCATTATGGGTTCAGGGTTAGGAGCAAACCAGCCACATTCAGGAGATTATGACATCCAGCTTTTTGATGAAAATGTTAGAGAGCAGTACGGGCTTGATGATTTAAGGCTTGGAGATTTAGTGGCCATAATTGACGCTGACCACTCTTTCGGCAGAATTTATCGTCAAGGAGCCATTTCCATCGGTATAGTCGTGCACACCAATTGTGTCACAGCAGGTCACGGACCAGGAGTCACAAGCCTGATGACCTCACCATCAGGGAAAATAGTACCCAAAATTGATGCGAAAGCCAACATTGCTTGTCTCTTAAAGTTAAGAGCAGATATATAAAGCAGTAATTTTACTATTTGCTTGTAAAAGCCAGAGAGGTAAAAAGTAATTGCCGTTTAAACGAAAAAGCCGAGGGAGATCAAAAGGAAGCAAAGGAAGCAGCGGTCTCGTACAATGCGTCGGTTGCGGGCAGATGGTGCCGCGTGACAAGGCAAAGAAGTCTACGCGCAGAGTGTCCTTTGTCGAGCCTCAATTGGCTAAGGAGCTACGGCAGAAAGGCACGTACATGTGCTCATGGGTAGACACAAAATATTATTGTATTTCATGCGCAGTACATCGTGGAATCGTAAAGGTCAGAGCCGAAAGCGAAAGGCGCACACGTTACAGAAGAAGACGCTAGTTTTCCAGATTATTACTTTTTTTCTTTAACGAATTGTAAACATGCAGGCCCCTTTGCAGAACCGTAAAGTTCGAGAGCACTGCAAGCAGTATTATTCCGATTTTTAAGGCTGGGAGCCAGAAAATTGCGGCAATACTCGCGATCGATAGAATCAGCATGCGTTCAGCTCTTTCGGCTACACCTACGGATTCCATCTTTATCTTTGCCGCTTCGGCCCTTGCTCGACTATAGCTTACCATCATGGAACCCGCTAAAGCAGCTAATCCCCATACAGGATCGCATAGCCCGCCGATTATTACGCCTGCATAAACAGCAGCATCAGCGTACCTGTCCAGAAGGGAATCCAGAAATCCTCCGAACACGCTTGTCTGTTGATAGATTCTAGCTATGACGCCGTCTAACGCGTCACAGAATCCCGATGCCAAAAACAGAATCGTTGCCAAAAGAATCCATAGAGGTTGACTTTGGGTTACCGCATACGCAAAAGCTGAAAACAGAGCCAACGCCAAGCCTATGAGGCTTACGATATTTGGGGTTAATCCTATATTGTGCGCGGCTTTCGCTTCTAAAGTCAGCATGTTTTGAACTTTTTGCTTTAGTTTCGTCAGCAATTTTAGCTCGCTACTTGGTATGGTAATGCCTTATTATTTAAGCTGGACTGCAATATGGTTTGCGTTTCGAGGCGCGCGTTTACTAGGTGAAATTGCGTGTTAACAGTGTTATTCATTGATGCGAAATCCGAAAAACTCAGGAAGCATAATTGATCTTTTAGATTTTGCATAGCTGTCGCCTTGTTCTGTCAGCGGACTTATAAGGAAGATGTTAGATTGTGTAGGGCAGTAACGTTCTGTCGCTGACAGAAACGCATAGATGGCAACGTTACACAAAAGAAACAAAAAAGGAGTGAAGAAAATGACAGAAAATGCGGATGTTATCTTCGTCGGAAACAAACCTCCAATGAGCTATGTGTTGGCAATCATCACAAGTCTCTCCTCAGGAAACTTGAAGGAAATAACGTTGAAAGCCCGTGGCCAAGCGATAACTACAGCAGTTGACGTGGCTGAAATAACCAGAAACCGATTTGTGAAAGACTTGAAAGTGACAAAGATAGCTATCGGAACAGCAGAGATGCCACCGAGAGAAGGAGAGAACAAATCCAGAATGGTTTCGACGATGGAAATAACAATGAGCAAAGAGTAAACCAAGACAGAGCATAGCTAACAAGACAAACATTTCAAAATTTCTTCTATTTTTTAAATTTCCAAATAGCAAAGGTATTGCTTGGGTTTTTTGATGGCGCTTCTCATCGCAAGATTAATAGCTTAAGGGATTTCAAAGTAAAGAGTCAGCTCCGTGAGAAAGATGTTAGACATAAAACTTATCCGCGAAAATCGCGAGTTCGTGAAGAACAATCTGATGAAAAGAGGAAACCCTGAAAACAGCAAAATGCTGGATGCCCTAGTCGACTTAGACAGAGAATGGCGACAGAACCTAACAAAACTAAACGACCTGCGCCATGAAAGAAAAATTATGACCACCGAAATTGCCACACTAAAAAAAGCGGGAAAAGACGCTGGCAGCAAAGTTGAAAAAGCAAAAACACTTGATTCTGAAATTACAGGCATCCAAGCAGAAGTAGCTAGAGCAGAAGAGAAAACGCGCGATTACCTTATGCGGCTTCCGAATTTGCTGCATGAAACTGTGCCAGTTGGTAAGGATGAAAACGATAACGTCCAAATCAGAACTTGCGGCGTCATCCCCAAATTTGACTTTGCCGCTAAAAATCACCTAGACTTAGGCTTAAATTTGGATATAATTGACATTGAAAGAGCTGGAAAGGTTACGGGCTCCAGATTCTTCTACTTGAAAAGGGAAGGCGTGCTTTTGGATATGGCGTTGATGAGTTTTGCTTTGGAAGAAATTACGAAGAAAGGCTATTTGCCGGTGGAACCGCCGTACTTGATGAGGCGGCAACCCTATGAAGGTGTCACAGCCTTAGGCGATTTCGAAGATGTACTGTACAAAATCGAAAACGAAGACTTGTATTTGATAGCAACTTCGGAGCATCCCATGGCGGCAATGTTTATGAACGAAGTGTTGAAAGAGGAAGACTTGCCTCTTAAACTCGCAGGTATGAGCGCATGTTTCAGAAAAGAGGCTGGTGCCCACGGCAAAGACACGCGTGGGATGTTCCGAACGCACCAATTTAACAAGATAGAGCAGTTTGTCTTCTGCAAGCCTGAGGAATCGTGGAAACTTCATGAAGAGCTTCTTCATAACGCGGAGGAACTTGTTCAAAAACTTGGTTTACCTTACCGTGTGGTTAACGTGTGCACGGGCGATATTGGCACGGTGGCAGCCAAGAAATACGACATTGAAGTGTGGATGCCGGCTCAAAACGCGTACAGAGAAGTCGTGTCATGCAGCAACTGCACAGATTACCAAGCGAGAAGACTAGGCATTCGTTATAGGGAAAAGGAAGGCGCACCGCCGAAAGGATTCTTGCATACTTTGAATTCGACCGCTATAGCAACGGGAAGAACCATTGTTGCGATACTGGAAAACTTTCAGCAAGAAGATGGCACAATTGTTGTTCCCAAAGCTTTGAGAAAATACATGCACGACATTGAGAAGATAAGCTTGAAACGGTAAACCTTTTAATATTGCCTTGAGATTGTTGATGGCACGTTCGGAGGATAAACTTGTCTTCAAAATCAAAGCGCGTACGCGATAAATGGCGAGGAAAAGCATGGTACATGGTAGTGGCGCCACCGTTCTTTGGAAACGTGGAGTTAGGCGCGTTGCCAGCAGAAGAACCAGAACAGCTTATCGGAAGAGTTGTTGAAGCAACACTTTATGATATAACCAGTGACTTTTCGCATCAGTATTTGAAGATGTTTTTCCAGATAAACGAGCTTGATGGAAAAACCGCTCACACGTTATTCAAGGGTCATGAATATTCCCGTGACTATTTACGAAGTTTGGTGAGGAGAAGGACAACAAAGGTTGACGGGCTTTTCAATCTAACCACAAAAGACGGGTATAGACTGCGAGTGGCAGTGTCAGCCCTCACGCTTTCGCGGATAAAAACATCCCAAGAAAAAATCATCCGCGACATGATGACGAAAACCATCGACGAAAAAGCCGCTGTACTAACACTGGACCAGTTCGTTCAAGAAATGGTCCTTGGAAAAATAGCTTCAGACATTTACAATAAAGCAAAGAAAGTGGCACCTCTCAGGCATGTTGGCATCAGAAAATCAAAACTAATAGCTCAACCCGCTCAGGCACCACTGCAAGAAGTCAAGCCAGCAGCGCAATAAGTCAGAGAGCTTTTCAGTTCCAGATTCCGCGCTTTTCACCATTAACTTTGCGTTTGTTAGGGCGAAATCTCTTTAGAGGCGAGTACGCTTGTTTAGAAGTCGTTAGGAAGGTGACGTTTTGACTGCACGCGCAGGTGTTCATGAAAAAGGAACGTTCTCTGTTTCAGACATGATAAACAACGCTAAGAAAAGCAGTAACTGCGAAAAGACAGGGGCGATGGCGCTTTTCATCGGCGTAACACGCGGCGAAACTCTGGAAGGAGAAAAAGTTCAGAAGCTCAAGCTGGAAGC
>JAFGNM010000051.1 GCA_016927015.1 Candidatus Bathyarchaeota archaeon
AACGCTGAAACCATAAGGCTCGTAACCCCGAAAGGGTCAAAGCCAGTGACGGAACTGAAAGCTGGCGACGAAGTCCTAACACACATAACCGAGAGCGCAGGCAGACACTTCGGCGTAGCAGTACCCGACGAAACGGTGATAGAACGGTGACCCCTAAAATCTGCGTGTCAACTCTCCCCAAAACCGTACCAGAAGCTCTGCGGCTAATAGAAAAAGCAGAGGCTGCTAACGCAGATTTCATAGAAGTAAGACTTGACCGCCTCGAAGACTGTCTTGAAAATCACCGTGGATTAGCTGATTTGGCTGCTCACGTCAAGACGCCGAAAATTGCCACAGACAAGGCATCCCGAAACGAAACGGAGCACCGCCAGATGCTGACAGGCGCAGCCAAAAGCGGCTTCGAATATGTTGATGTAGAATTGTCCACGCCGCAACTTGAGGATTTGATTAAGGAACTGAAGGCGCTGGGCGCTAAGCCAATAGTGTCCTTCCACAAGTTTGACGGCTCCTTAAGCATTTCAGAGTTGAACAGCATTCTCGAACGGCAAATCTCCAGCGGAGCCGAAGTCTGCAAAATCGTGACAACCGCTAAACAAGTGCAAGACAACCTCACCACCCTAAACTTCACGTCAACAGCCTCGACCAAGGCGAAGGTTGTGTGTTTCTGCATGGGTGAGCTTGGCAAGGTTTCCAGGCTCTTATCTCCGTTGTTCGGCGGCTTCTTCACCTTTGCTTCGCTTGAACGAGGAAGCGAAACAGCCTTTGGGCAAATGGCCATTCAAGAAATGAAGGCAGCTTATGAAATTCTGGGGTAAAAGTGATGATGGCTATCTCGGGAAAAACACGAGTGTGCGGCGTTATAGGCGATCCCATAGAGCACACTCTAAGCCCGCCAATCCAGAACGCGGCATTCAGTCATCTTAAGCTTGATTTTGTTTTCTTAGCGTTTCACGTGAAAGCCGCTGACCTAGAAAACGCGATACGGGGCATGCGAGGTTTAGGCATTCACGGGTTAAACGTAACAATGCCCCACAAGAGCACGGTAATTAGTTATTTAGACAAGGTGGACTCAGCTGTCAAGTTTCTCGGCTCAGCCAACACCATCCTGAATAGGGATGGCAAGCTTTCAGGCTTTAGCACGGACGGCGTTGGCGCGTTGAAAGCCCTCCGCGAAAACGGCGCTGAACTGGCTGAGAAAAAGGTGCTCTTGCTTGGAGCAGGCGGCGCGGCAAAAGCCATAGCGTTCTCTTTTGCCCAAGAAGCAGGGTCGCTTTGCATTTTGAACAGGGTGCCTGAAAAGGCGGCTGTGTTGGCAGATGCCTTAAACCGCATGTTCGGCAAGAAAATCGTGGGCGGTGCTCTTTCGCCAAGCGCTGTGCAGAAGAACTTGCGGGATGCTGACATATTGGTTAACGCAACTTCGGTGGGTATGCATCCAACAGTTAACCAGAGCTTAGTGGCTCCTCAATGGTTAAAACCCAACTTGGTAGTGATGGATATAGTGTATAACCCTGTTGAAACGAAACTAGCGAAAGACGCTAAAACGGCAGGCGCCAAAGTAATAAGCGGCGTGGAAATGCTGATTTACCAAGGTGCCGCATCATTTGAAATATGGACTGGTCGCTCGGCTCCCATAGGAGTTATGCGAAAAGCGGCTTTAAACAAACTTTCAAACACAGGTGAAAACAAGTGACTGGGAAGGCTGAGGCAATAGCTCACGGCGCGGCAACAATTGTTAACGCGATTGCTTTGGGCAAAGGTGCCGCTTTTGGGGTCGACTTGTGGACGAAAGCTGAAGTCAGGTTAACAGATGAGCCAAACGTAATCAAAGGAGAAATCACGTCAGACCCAGCGGAAAGCACTGTTCTAATCGAAAGAACTGTGTCACGAGTTTTCAAGCATTTCAACGTTGAGAAACGCTTTGGTGCAAAAGTGGAAACTGGGTCAACCATCCCCGCCGCTAGAGGTCTTAAAAGCAGTAGCGCCGCGGCAAACGCCGTAGCACTCGCAACGGTTGCAGCTTTGGGCAAGACGCTGGACGACATGGAAGTGGTCAAACTCGGAGTGGACGCGGCTTTTGATGCCAAAGTCACGGTAACTGGAGCGTTTGACGACGCTTGTGCATCTTATTTGGGAGGCGCCGTGGTCACTGATAACCTGAAACGGAAACTGCTAAAGCGGGTCACGTTGCCTGATGACTTGACGGTTCTGTTTCACGTTCCATCCAAAAAGGCGTACACTGTCGATTCAGACGTTAATATGCTGCGAACTGTTAAGCCGCTTGTTGAAGTCGCTTACAATGAAGCGTTGAAGGGAAATTTTTGGGTGGCGCTGTCGCTTAACGGCGTAATCTACTCGTCAGCCTTAGGTTATGACGCTTCAGTGGCTTCAGATGCGTTAGCTGCTGGCGCTTTAGCTGCTGGACTGTGTGGAAAAGGTCCTGCGGTGACGGCGGTGGTTTCCAGCGACAAAATCGACTCGGTGAGGACAGCGCTACACCGTCATGAGGGTGAAGTTCTGCAGGCACGCTTGAATCACGAAAAAGCCAAGGTGATTTAGCCAAATGACCGATGCTATAGTCAGAAAAGCCGAAAGGCTGAAGGGTGAAGTCTGTGCTCCGCCGTCTAAGGCTTATACGCAGAGGATGCTGATAGCCGCCGCGCTCGCGCATGGGACCTCCAAGATTTCAGGTCCTTTGGTTTCGGACGACACCGCAGCTGCGTTGCGTGCAGTCAGAGCTTTAGGGGCAAAAGTAAAGGTGGCAGAAGACTGCTGGACGGTTGAAGGCACGCAACCGCTTAAAGGCGCAAAGGAGCCAATAGACTGCGGCGAGTCTGGAGCTACCCTGCGGTTCATGATACCCGTGGCGGCATTGGCACCTGAGCCCTCGGTCTTTGTCTTCGGGGAATCTTTAGAACGGCGACCTATAGAGCCTCTGCTTCAAAGCCTCAAACAATTAGGAGCCGATGCACAACCTCAACGTCTCGGTAGCAAAGCAGCCATTCGTGTCCAAGGCGGCGGCATTTCTGGAGGCAAAACCATCATGCAGGGAGATGTAAGCTCTCAGTTTATCTCAGGACTCATGTTCGCTTGTCCAATGGCACGAGCGGACACGGAAATAACTTTAACCACGCCTCTTGAGTCGAAAGGCTACGTTAAAATGACCCAAGCGGTACTCGCTGAGCACGGCATAAAAATATCCCTTTCAGAAGGGTTTGACTGCCTCCGCATACCAGCGAACCAAACATACAAACCGTGCGACCATCGGGTTCCGGGCGATTTTTCGTCTGCCGCTTTCCTTTTAGCTGCTGCGGCTGTAACCCGCTCCAGCGTGAGCGTTAAGAATCTTGATTATGAGACGGTTCAGGGAGACAAGGCTGTGCTGGGGATTCTTAAGCGGATGGGCGTGAATGGCAAAGTATGCCCAGACCACGTTGAGATAGAAGGTACGGGCGGTTTGCTTAGGGCTGTTGACGTGGACGCTAGGGATATCCCTGACTTGGTTCCTGTCTGCGCGGTTCTTGCGTGTTATGCGAAAGGCACTTCTAAAATACATGATGCGCATAGACTTAGGTACAAGGAGTCGGATAGGCTGTTATCGCTTTATCTTGAACTGAAAAAGATGGGAGCGCAAATAGCTATGGACGAAGGCAGCTTGACAGTGAAAGGTCCTTGCGCTTTGCACGGCGCTGTGGTTGATCCACATAATGATCACAGGATTGCCATGGCGTGTGCCGTTGCTGCTTTGGGCGCCAACGGCGAGACGCGAATCCAAAATGCCGAGTGTGTTCGAAAATCTTATCCGAGATTCTTTCATGCTTTACGTGCATTAGGAGTAGATGTTGTTGGCGGGGAATTCGATAGGTAAAGAATTCGTGGTTACCTCTTTCGGAGAGAGCCACGGCAAATACGTAGGCGTAGTCATCGACGGCTGCCCAGCGGGAGTGCCGTTTTCCGAAAAAGATGTACAGCCGGAACTGGACAGGAGAATTCCGCCACAGCCACAGATTGTTTCTGGAAGAATAGAAAAAGACAAAGTGGAAATTCTTTCAGGAGTCTTCAACGGCTTCACAACAGGCGCACCCATCGCCATGATAGTAGCGAACAAGGAGGCGGACTCAAGCGACTACGACGCCATAAAAGACTTACCGCGACCAGGACACGCCGATTACCCCGCCCGAGTGAAGTACGGCGGTTTCAACGATTACCGCGGCGGCGGAAGATTCTCTGGAAGAGTCACCGTAGCCCTGATAATGGCTGGCGCTGTCGCCAAAAAACTGCTGAGCGCATCGAATGTTGATGCGCTGGCTTACACTAAAGCGGTAGGCAACGTGAAACTGGATAAAACTCTTAGTCATGCGGAAATCCGCAAACGAAGATACACAACCTCGGTTAGATGTCCTGACTTAGCGTGCGCCGAAGCCATGGAAGAAGCCATTGTGAAAGCTAAAAAAGAGGGTGACAGTTTAGGCGGCGTAATCGAGTGCATCGGCTTGGGTGTTCCCGCTGGGGTTGGTGAGCCGTTGTTTGACGCTTTGGACGCTGACCTCGCCAAGATTTTGCTGCTGGTTCCCGCTGTTAAAGGTGTTGAGTTCGGGGCAGGCTTCGCCTCTGCAGAGTTGAAAGGCTCCGAGGACAACGATGCTTATCAAATGAAGAGCGGGAAAGTTGTAGCTTTAACGAATAACGCTGGCGGCGTTTTAGGTGGCTTGTCCTCGGGTATGCCGATTGTCGTGCGAGTGGCAATTAAGCCCACGTCGTCTATTGCGAAAGAGCAGCGCACCGTTAACCTCTCGAAGATGGAGGACGCCGAGATAAAAGTGGGTGGGAGGCATGATCCCTGTGTGGTTCCTAAGGCGGTGCCCGTTGTGGAAGCTGCCGTGGCAATCACTCTTGCTGACCACATGATTCGCGCGGGTGTTATACCGAAAGTGTTGAAGGAGCGGAAATAAATACAGGAAATCAAGCAATTAAGAAAGAGAATCGACGAAGTGGATGAGCAGATTTTACAGTCTCTAAGCGAAAGGGCAGAAATATGTAGGTCCATCGGCTTGGTTAAAGAAAAGCATGGAATTCCCATTCAGGATTTCCCGCGAGAAAACGACGTGTACGCTCATATCAGGGAAAAAGCCGCGGAGCTGGGTCTTGACCCGTATCACATTGAAGAGATTTACCGTCAGATAGTTAGCATGTGCAGCGCCGTTCAAGGTTCAAAAAGTGAAAAATGAGACCATGCTGGAGAATTGAAAGACATGTTATATGAGATAAATGAGAAAGCTTTGAAGCTGGAAAGTGAAGGGAAAAAAGTAATCAAGTTGAACATAGGTGACCCTGACTTGGAGACGCCGCCTGAGATTGTTGAAGCTGCTTATGACGCGATGAAGAGGGGAAAAACAAAGTATTCTTCTGCTTATGGCGAGAAGAGCCTCCGCGAGAAACTGGCGAGTATCCACAAGGTTTACGGCGATAACGTGGTTATCACGCCTGGTTCGAAATGGGGCATCTTCTCCGTCATGTACCTGTTGCTGAAGAATGGGGGGAACGTGGTGATTCCAACGCCTTACTGGACGGCGTACGCGCTTACAGCGAAAACGTTGGGCGCTGAAACCAGATTAGTGAAGACTGAGCTTGATTCCAACTGGAAAATAGACCTTGAGACGCTTGAAAACTCGATTGACCGAGACACGCGGATGATAATACTGAACAACCCTAACAATCCTACAAGCGGCGTTATCGAAGAAAAAGTGTTTGATGGCATAGTGCAAATAGCCAACGAGAAGGGCATTACGATTTTATCTGATGAAGTTTACGCGGACATAAGCTTCGTAAAAACAAAGAGAATCCTCGAGTACGGCGGTGACCACATACTCGTAACAGGCTTTTCCAAAACGTTCACGATGACGGGATGGCGGCTTGGCTACGTAGTCGCCAGCACTGAGATGGTTGAAAAAATTGCGAAGCTAAACCAGATAACTATCAGTAACGTGCCGGTTTTCATTCAAGAAGCCGCTTTAAAGGCGTTGGAGTTGGGAAGCGCGATTAAAGAAAAAATCAGACAGGAATATCGCGAAAGAGCAAAGATGGCTTGCAGCCTCCTGTCCAAGTCGAAACTGGAGTTTTCAGAGCCCAGCGCACCCTTCTACATGTTTCCAAGGAAACGTGGCTTAGACTCAGAAAAGTTCGCCTTGAGCTTGCTTGACAACGGCGTGGCTGTGGCTCCGGGAACAGCGTTCGGCGATTACAGGGAACACTTCAGGATTTCGTTAACTGCGCCCCGCGACGATCTCAACACAGCGTTGAACAAGATTTGCGAGGCAGTGGAATGAGGATAGCGATACTTGGCGCGGGAAAAATGGGTGTATGGTTCGCCAAGTTCTTCCTTGCAGAAGGCTACTCTGTGGTGGTAGCGGACAGGACAAAAGAGAAGTTAGCAAAGCTGAAAAAGGAACTTGCGGTTGAAACAGCCGATTTCGCGGAAGCCGTAAAGAACGCGGACAGGGTCCTGATATGCGTGTCCATCAGCGCCTTCGAAGAAATCGTCAAAAAAATCAGCCCAGCCGTGCGTGACGGACAAATTGTAATGGACATATGCTCAATCAAGGATTCCACCGTCCAAACAATGCACAAGCATCTGAAAGGCGGCTTAGTTTTGGGGATGCACCCAGTTTTCGGTCCCGGAAGCACCACAATCGAAAACAAAACTTTCGTTTTAACCCCCACTAACAGCCAAGAAGAAGCGTTTGCTGAAGACTTCAAGAAATGGTTGGAAACAAAAAAAGCCCGCGTCTTCGTGATGCCTCCCCAGAAACATGACCAGTTGATGTCAGTTGTTCTTGGCTTGCCGCATTTCTTGGGTTTGGTTGCCTGTGACACGCTTCTTGAACAGGCTGATTACCCCGAAACTAAGGATGTGGCGGGCACAACCTACCGCATGTTGTTTACGTTGGCGGAGGTTGCCGCGTTGGAAAACCCTGAACTCTTCGCCAGCCTTCAACTGAGCTTGCCCGAGCTAGAAAAAATCGAGAGTTTGTTTATTGAGAAAGCGAATGAATGGTTAAATCTGATTAAGCAGAAAGACCGCGCTGCCATCGCCAGTAAGATGGAGCAGTTGAAAGCGAAGCTTATGAAAGCAAGCGGCGATTACGAGCGGTCGTACAAGATAATGTATAAAATGTTAGAGGCTACTGAGAACTAAAAGCCTAAATGTGCGGCTATGCGGCTTTGGGGTATGAGCCTAGGATTTTTATGAACGTGGCGTACTTTTCAAGTGCTTTCAGCGCTGCGGTGCAGTTTTCTTCGGTTCTGTGCCCTTCGAAATCGAGGTAAAAGTTGTATTCCCAAGGTTTCTGCTTTGTCGGTCTGGATTCGATTCTTGCAAGGTTTATGTTGCGTTTCGCGAATTCTCCGAGGGCGTGGTAAAGTGCTCCTGGCGTGTGGGTAGCGGCGAAGATTATCGAGGTTTTGTCTTTGCCTGTCGTGGGTGAGTCGCTTTTGGATATGACAAAGAATCTTGTGTAGTTAGTTGGGGTGTCTTCTATGTCTCTGGCGAGTATTTTCATGCCGTAGATTTCTGCTGCTTTTTCGCTGGCTACAGCGGCTGCGTCTTTCAATCCTTTTTCCTTGAGCATTTTCACGCTGCCTGCTGTGTCGTAGGTGGGGATTAGGTCGCTGCCTAAGCGTTCAAGAAAGCTGCGGCATTGAGCCAACGCTTGAGGGTGCGAGTAAACTGTTTTAACCGCCTCTAAGCTTGTGCTGGGGTTCGCTATCAGGCAATGGGAGATTCTGATGATGATTTCGCCGGAGACTTTCAGGTTGTGCGTTAGGAAAAGGTCGTAGGTTTGGTTCACGCTGCCTTCCAAGCTGTTTTCTATGGGGACAACTCCAACCGGCACCTCTTGTTTGTCAACGCTCTCAAAGACTTCTGTGAGGTCCCTGCAGGGCTTAACTTCAGTCTCGTCTCCGAAAAAGGTGTAGACTGCGCTTTCGCTGTATGCGCCCCTCTCTCCTTGAAAGGCTACTTTCACTCTTTCTTTCCCGGCTTTCGATTTTTTATCAGGCACTTGTTGATTCCGTTAATCATTGCCTCAACACTGGCCATGACTATGTCTTCTCTGGCAGCGCGTGCTGACACGATGTGACCGCGTTCGTCTTCCACTTTTATGACTACTTCAGCCACGGCGTTTGAGCCGCCTGTTATGGCTTCAAGGCGATATTCGTTTAGTCTGATTTTGGCTAGGTTGCTGGTCAGCTTCTGTATAGCTTTCAGTACAGCGTCCACGGGGCCAACTCCTGTCTCCGCCGCGATGTACTCTTTCCCGTCTAAGACCAGCCGGACTGATGCTGTTGGAATCACCTTGATTCCCGTTACAACGGCCATGTCGCATAGGTCAACGATTTTCTCTTCTGCAATTACTTCGCCCATAACCGCCGATGTTAAAGCGAGCAGGTCAGCATCGGTCACCATTTTGCCTTTGTCGCCTAACTCTTTGACTCTTCGGACGATTTCTTTCAGTTGGTCTTCTGTGGGGTGTATTCCTATTTCTTGGAGTTCTGCTTTGATGCCGCGGGTTCCCGCGAGTTTTCCAGCGACGAGTTTTCTTGTGCGCCCTACCGACTCGGGTTTTATAGGTTCAAAAGTTAAGGGTTTAACCGTTACTCCTCGAGTGTGAATTCCTGACTCGTGAGCGAAGGCGTTTTCGCCGACAATAGCCTTGTTCGCCTGCACGAATATGCCCGTTAGCGTGGCGACCATTCTGGAAGTGCTGTAGAGTAAACGCGAGTTTATGCCTGTTTTCAACTTGTAAATCATGTGCAAAGCCATAACAACTTCTTCTAAAGAGGCGTTTCCTGCTCTCTCGCCCAACCCGTTTATGGTTGCGTGAACCTGAGTTGCGCCTGCTTCAACAGCAGCTAAAGAGTTAGCTACGGCCATGCCGAAGTCGTCGTGGCAGTGGACGCTTATTGGTACTTTAACTGCTTTTCTGACCTCTTCAATTAGCTTGCTCATGGTCTTGGGAATCATTATGCCCACGGTGTCAGGGATGTTTAGCATGTCCGCCTTGGCTTTCTCTGCAGCTTGGCACACTTGCTTCAGAAAACCCAGTTCAGAGCGGGTAGCGTCCATGGGCGAAAACTCGCATTTCAACCCATGCCTTTTAACGTACTCCACATGGTCAACGGTTGCAGATAAAACCTGTTCAGGGGTCATATTAACTGCGTATTTCATTTGTACAGGCGACGTGGGAATGAACACGTGAACAACGTCAACGTCACAGTCGATTGCTGCGTCAATGTCGCTTCGTGTGGCGCGGGCTAAACCGCAAACTTCAGCTTCCAACCCAGCTTTCGCTATTTCTTTAACCACCCGCTTTTCGCCTTCAGAGGACATGGGAGAACCCGCTTCGATAACGTCAACGCCTAACTTGCTAAGCTGCCTTGCAATCTCAATTTTATCCTCCATAGTCAGCGATACGCCCGGCGTTTGCTCGCCATCGCGTAGGGTGGTGTCAAAAATTTGAATATAATCTGAGCTTTTCGCTTTCATACGTTTCAACCAACTTTCGCTGTTAAAGCTGCGGCTATGGCTTCAGCCATGCCAATCGTCGTGGTTTTGCCGCCCAAGTCTGGAACCGTGTTGCGGGCGTTCAGCGTTTTAACCACTGCTGTTTCTATAGCGACTGCTGCTTCTAAGCACTTTTGGTCGTTGTACTTTTCACCCAGCCAGTCCAACATCATTTTACCTGCCAGAATCATGGATAGGGGATTAGCTGTTTGCTTGCCCACCCTGTTGGGCGCTGAACCGTGAATCGGCTCGAAAAGCGCGAAAGAGTCACCTATGTTTGCGCCTGGCGCCATGCCTAACCCGCCGATAAGCTGCGCTGCCTCGTCTGAAAGAATGTCGCCGAACATGTTGCAGGTTACCAGCACATCGAAGTCTTGTGGTTCCTTAATGAGGCGCATGGATGCCGCGTCAACGTACAACTCGTTGAAGGCTATGTCAGGGTACTGCTTTGCGGTTTCTCTGCAGACGCTTGCGAATAAGCCGTCGGTTACGCGCATGACGTTGGCTTTGTGGATGGCTGTGACTTTCTTTTTGCCGTTGCGTCTTCTCGCGGTCTCAAAGCCCTTGCGCGCTATGCGCTCGCAGTTTCCGCGTGTGATTACTCTGAGGCAGATGGCGGTGTCGTCTCCTATGGTGAACTCTTGACCTTTGTAAACGTCCTCAGTGTTCTCCCTGACGAAAAACATGTCGATGTCTGGATGTGCCACGGTAACAGCAGGATACGCCTTGATGGGACGCAGGTTAGCGTAAAGGTCAAACATCAACCGTAGCTTCACGATGACGTCTGCGGCGGTTTCTCCCACAGGACCTTTCAGGCACGCGTGAGAATCCTTGATTTTCTGTACACTGTCTTCAGGCAGCGCTACACCTCTTTTCTCTAAACAGATGTCCCCCGCTTCCGCTTCAATCATCTTGAGCTTTAAACCGAATTTTTGCTGAACAGCATCTAAGACTTTCATGGTGGCGTCGGTTAGTTCTGGACCTATGCCGTCGCCTCTGATTACGGATATTTTGTACTCTGTCATTTTTTTATTCTCCTTCGTAAATTTTCTATTAATCCTCCATCCGACAGTATCTCTAGGATAAACGGTGGAAGTTTGGCTACTTGAAAGCTCTTGCCCTTTGATAAGTTTTGTACCGTTCCAGCTTCAAAGTCCACGGTAAACTCGTCACCATTGTCTACGGCGGCTGAAATGCCTTTGCACTCGATTACGGGTAAGCCGATGTTTATGGCGTTACGGAAGAAAATGCGCGCAAACGATTCTGCTATGGCGCATTTTACACCTGAATACTTTAAGGCTAAAGGTGCCTGTTCTCGGCTGGAGCCGCAACCGAAGTTTTTGCCGCCGACAATGATTATGCCGCTTTTGGCTTTGTCTGGGAAGTTTGGGTCTAACCCTTCTAGGGCGTGTTTGGCTAACTCGTATGGGTCAACTAGGACTAGGTACTTTCCCGGCAGGATTACGTCTGTGTCTATGTTTTTGCCGAATTTTATGGCTGGTCCTGAAACTTTCATTATTGTTTTGCCTCCAGTGTTCTTGGGTCAGTGATTTTTCCTGTTACCGCTGACGCTGCGACTGTTGCTGGCGAAGCTAAGTAAACGCTGGCTTGCG
>JAFGNM010000052.1 GCA_016927015.1 Candidatus Bathyarchaeota archaeon
GTGAAGAGAAAGAAAAGATTGAGCATGAATTGCCTTTCGTGGTGATGATATTTACTCTGCTGGCGGCAAGTGGAGTATCGCCTTACGACAGCTGGAAGAAAATTCGAAAAATGTCGTTCTTGCCGACTTTCAGAAAGGAAGCAGACGAAGTAGTGAGGCAAGTTGAAGTTTTAGGAAAAGACCCATTGACAGTTATGTATCAGCGGTCTGAAAAGACCAATTCTAAACTGTACAGGAACTTCTTAGGAGGCTTCATCACGTCCGTGAGAAGCGGCGGAAAAATAGTTGACTACATGAAAAGCGAGCTGAAATCAATTTTTGAGCTTAGACACAATGCGCTGACCCGTTCCGTTGAGAAAATCGCAACTTTAGTTGAAGCGTACACTGTGATGCTGATTGTTGTTTTGTGCATGTACATTCTTTTCGTTGTTTTCGCGTCAACAAACGTGATAGAAATGATGGGGAGCGCTTCGCTGCCTCTTTCACCAATCATGTCTTACATTATAGCGTTCATTTTCATGCCAGTTTTGTCCTTAATCTTCATTATGGTAGCGCATAACATGCAGAGAAGCGCCTTCGAAGACTTGAAAGACCTGTACAAGAAGGCAGCAATTATTACTGTGGCAGTTGGAGCAGTATTGTTAGTCTTTGGTTTTGTTCCATCGCTGTTAGAGTCGATGAGTCCGATTGGCTTGCCGGAAATTGTCACGATCGGTTTGGTGGTTGCTGCGTTGCTGCCTGCTATTCAATATTACAGAATTGCCAGAGTCAACTACAACGCTGAAGATTCGATGCCTAGTTTCGTCAGGGATGTAACTGAGTCACAAAAAATAGGACTTTCTCCTGAGAAAAGCATAGTACATGCTACAAAACGCAAAGATTACGGCCCCTTCTCAACATTCTTGGAGCTAATGCGAAGCCAAATAGAGTGGGGAGTGCCCCTAAGGAAAACCTTTAGCAACCTGCGCCAGAAAGTGAGAAGCTGGTTTGTTACCTTAAACTTTGCCATGATGGTTGAGACAATCGAAATAGGCGGAAACTCAACTCAGTCGCTGGAAATACTTTCCGAGTACAGCGAGAAAGAACGTGAGTTACAAATCAACAGGCGTGCAATGCTGAAACCTTACATTATTCTCGCCTTCATCTGGAGCGTCCTAATTGCGGTAACAACCACCATTGTGTCCTTAACCACGTACATGATGACCACCGTTGTAAGCGACAGCCTTTCCACGGCTGCGTTCATGGCTATGCAGGAACAGATGCGAATGTTTTCGGTGGGCATAATTCTCCAATGTTGGATTTCAGGGTTCTTCATCGGGAAGATAAGTGAAGGAAACTTGGGCGCGGGCTTCCAGTACTCAGCAATGCTGGCTGCAACAGCGTATCTATCGTTGATTCTGTCCCAGCAAGTCCTTTCAGGCATGTTCGGCATAGCACCAATAGCTTGACGATGGAGGAAAAAGAGTGCCCGCTATTTCCATCGACACTTTTTTCGCGTGCTCGTTGCTAGTTTCTGTTGCCTTGTTGGCAACTGCTTCTTTAGCTGGAACAATGCAAGATCGAATAAACAGTATGCAAAATCTGAACAAGGATGACTATCTGAGAAACATAGCTGAACACTTAGTAACAAGCTATGGAACGCCTGTGGATTGGGGCGCAGCCGGTTCTGTTCCCAACAGCTTTGGTCTGGCTGACAACGAGGCTTCTTACTTGTATGAGCTTGACATTGACAAAATCAGCAGGCTGAACAGTCAAAATAGCTATTCGCTGTCCTACTTTCAGGTATCCAAGGCGGCGAGACTGAGTAACATCGCGTTGGGCGTATCGGTTTCTCAGATGCTTTCGATAACTGCCACTCTTTCCGCCAGCAGCAGCATAGGATACGAAACAGCTTACACGTTCGAGATTTCAGTCAGTCAAGCCTCAGGACCAACCAGCGCGGCGCTGCAGTGTTACGTTGTCGCAAAAGATTTTGTGAGCGCTGCTTCTAATACCACGTCGAGCGCTGGCGTTGGCTACGTGGCTGCTCAAATACCGAACGCCTCTAATGGACCTGCACTCCTCGTGGTTTTCGCTCGAGCCGCGTTTGATGAAAGAATAACCGCTTATGGAACCTATTCTTTTGCTCATTTGTCGCAGGAGCCGTTGCCTAACCATACTTTTCTGGGGCTAAGCCCGCTGAATTATACGTTAAGCTTGGAAGAGAATTTCTCTGACGTGACTATTGAACACGGCTATGCCTTTTCGTACGCTTATCAGTCGAATCTCACATCGACTTCAGCTACCACTTACGCCATACCAGAGTTCGTGGACAAAAGCCCCACAGTCCTCGTCATTTCAGGTCTCAACGACACTGCCCCTTTTGTAGAATGGACCGCGTATCCCGACGTCCCACTAGATTTTGGGGCAGACTTTGAAAACTCGGGAAAAAACGTGTTCGTCTACACCGTACTCGTCAAAGGGGCACTCTACAAGCTGACGCTTAGCTTCGGAGACGTGGTCAAGTGAGGCTGCTGAAAGACAAAAAGGGGCAAATACGTACAATTGAAGCGTTCTTCGCCGCAATCTTGCTGCTGTCATCGCTCACGCTGATTCCGATGGTGCAAGAGCATTCAAGCGATTCGACCGAGTTGCTTTCTTCGACAGCATATAACATTCTCATGAGCTTGGACAGCAACGGACAATTAGCCAGTCTAATTGGCAACGAAAGCTGGATAAACCTCAAAAGTTGCATTCAATCCTCGCTTTCGCCTATGGCGTGGTTTAACCTAACCGTTTTCGATGAAAACATGACACGCGTTAACGACATCCCAATAACCAGTGGAAGCGCTGTCAACGACAGAATCGCGGCAGTGGATTATGTGTGTGCAAACACAGGCAGCGACTACGCAGTCTACGTCATCAGATTACAACTGGCAGGGGTGGACTAGTATGAAAAGCCGCAACCCGAACCGCCGCAATTCCGGCCAAGTGCTAATCATAGCCTCTCTTGTAGTAACCCTGCTGCTGCTTTCGACGGCGATCTATGTTTCTGAAATCGAAAAGAACGCAGCAGCGCATGAGGCGAGAGCAAATCCAGCTGTCTCAGCGTACAAGCTGGGTGTAACGCATACAGTCATAAGCGCGCTAGCCAACATCTCGAACGGTGGGTCCACGAATGTTTTAGCTGAAGATTTGAATCAATTCGAAACCGTGGTTAACAGCAATTCGTTTAACGCAATTGTCCAAATGGACTTCACGCCCCTCAACACGACGCCTTACCAGGATGGCATCTGGATTTCATCGGACGCCGGCGGTCGAGGAATTTCAAGCGCCTACGTCAGCCTCGTCTTGAATTCTTCTGGAACTTCGGCAACCTACTATTCTGAATATGCGATAAACGTAACTTCGGAGATTAATGTGAATGGATACTACACTTTGTTGACGGGGTCGCTGAAACAAGTCAATGTAATATGCAATGTTCTTAACGAAGGCAAGCCTGCGTTGGCGCAAAACTTCACAGTTTACTACGAACAAGACGGCTCTCTTTCGCCTGAAGAGTGGGTTCAAGTCGCGTCGCCAAGCATTACTGATTACGGAAATGGCACGTACGTCATATCTTTCACGGCTGAAACCACGAACCCAGAGGACCCAATGTTGGTTTCGGTGTACAGCCACGACCTACGCTACATACTCACCAAAGCAAACGTGACATGCACCCAAGTGTAGTGTGAGTTTTCAGGGCAACAGGGCTATCTGATTGCCGCTGCCTGTGAGTGTATCTACAATCATTACGGGCGTCCATTAGTTACAATTCATAAGCCATAAATCAATTTGAGCTTGACATAGCCACGATGAAAAATGGAAAGCAACGCAGAGATTCCTTGCTCTACCTGCCGGTTGTGGAACCCAGAAAAAAAGAGCCTTGCCTGCGACCCCAACACATGTAAGAAACTTTCTAACTGGCTACTGAAGCACACCAGAGACAAAGCAATCGAGCCGCAGGATAAAATCGTTCAATATGTAGTTTAACGTACTTTTCTTTTCTCCTGACGCTTTCAATTTAACTTGCTTTTCAATTCGTAATAGGCAAGTCGCGGTGTCCCTTTATCGATTAATCCGAAACTCTTGTCTTCCCAAGCGTTATCCAAAAGTGAATACCAGAAAAACTTTGCAACGTTCCCTTTGAAATAATCAAGGGCATCGCGCATGTACTGTGCCTGCCCGTCTTCTCCTTCAAAATCTACATAATGCCCTGTTTCTGTAACCCAAAACTCAAGAGTGAAAAGGTCGCGGTAGTAAGCAAGGGATTGATTGTACTTTTCCCAAATCCACGACTCAACTTTTCCCGTACAAGGATAAGCATGAATAGAAATAGCGTCACCATACTGCTCAATGTTCAAAACCGCCAATTCTTGCGCAAACTCCTTATCTAATTCGAGATGAGGATCATTGCCTGACCAGAGGGTTAAGCCGCCGAACAAAACGATTTCCGCTGATGGATCATGCTCGCGGATTATTGGTGAAGCTATCTCCACCATTGAAAAATAGAACTCAACGATTTGGCTCATGCGTTCTGTTGAGTTAAATTTCTCTGGCGCCAGCGTGTAGTTCGGATTTGCAGGTTCATTATAAATCTCCCAAGCGTCCACGTAATCCGCGTATTGAGAAACGTAATGTGTAACGTTATCGCGCCATTCTTCAAGTGTAAAAGTCGTTTGCTGATCAAACATCCAACTATCCAATATAGCGAGAACCTTCAAATCGTACGCTTTCGCGTTTTTAATCGCCGTTTCAAATTCAGGAAAAACATCTATGCGTATCCAACGCGCGCCACTTGCATTAACAATCTGCGCTTTATTCGCGGAAAGTGAATGCAAACTGATTCCTGTCCAATCATTATCTATTGGATTAGACGCAGGCAGTATTCTATTTGCAATAAAATAAGCGCCAATAACAAGAACTATGATCAAAACGAAAAATGAGAGTTTAATGCGGTTGCGCGTGTTTATGCACTTCCGATTTCATCTTTAACGGTTAATATTTCCCTATTTTATATTTTCCATTTGCCCCGCGCTTGCATACTGATTGACTACTGAGCCCCTGCTCAGCCTTGTCCATAATGATAAATACAGCCACATTCAAAGTCTATTTCTCATCAAACATACGTTAAACCAGATTACACTTTACCAAGGAGAAGCCGCGGCGGATGCCTGGAGGAAAAAGAAAAAGCGCACTGTTCTTTCTGCTATTGGCGATAAACATCCTATTAACCCCTAATTTAAGAAGCTCCACCGTTTCAGCAACAACAAATGCTGATTCTGTAAATCTTCTGGAGGCGAACGTGCTTTGGGAAAGAACTTACGGCGGAGCAGGTGACGACAGAGCCTTTTACGCGGCAACCGTGTCAGACGGCTTTGTAGTGGTCGGCTCTTCTACGTCGTTCCAACAAGACAAGACAGTCGCCTGGGTTTTGAGGCTTGATCACGACGGGAACGCGCTTTGGAACCAAACGTTTTTTGAAGGAGCAGGCAGCGAATTCAGGTTTGTTCTTTGCTTGGAAGATGGCTTTTTGCTTGTCGGAAACGTGTTTCTGCCTTCAGGGGACACAGACGGGTACGTGGTAAGAGTTGATGAAGAAGGAAAAATGGGTTGGAACATTACTTTAGGCGGGAAAGAAGTTGACAAGCTTTTTTCTGCATTAAAAGTTCAGGATGGCTTCGTGTTTGTGGGTTTAACGCATTCGTTCGGCAATGACTCCGAAGTTTGGGTTGTCAAAACGGACTTTAATGGCAACGAAGTCTGGAACAAAACCTACGGAGGCACAACGGAAGATGCTGGAAGAGCGATTGCGCCGATTGAGGGCAATCACTTCGTTGTAGCAGGCTACACGAATTCTATGGGTAACGGAGATTATGACTTTCTTCTACTGAAAATTGACGCTTCAGGAAACATAGCGTGGAACAAAACCTATGGCGGAACCCAAAGCGACAAAGCCTACGCGATAGCGGAAACAGAAGGCGAATGCGTAGCTGTCGGGGATACACGTTCAAAGGGAGAAGGCGAAAGCGATGCATGGATAATAAAAGTTGATGCAAACGGCAATTTGGTATGGGAAAGAACAGTAGGCGGCGAAGGCTTTGACATGCCAACCTGCATTACTGTTTCGAGTTATCAGGGGTACCTCGTGGGCGGCTTCACTTTCTCGTTTGGAAACGGCGAAAGAGACTTTTGGCTGTTCAAAGTCGACGACTCCGGCAACGTTCAATGGAGCTGCACCGTGGGCAGAACCGAGTTTGAAGAAGCTTATGCGGTATTGGAAGTTGCGGAAAACGAGTTTGTTATGGCAGGTTGGACAAACTCAATTGGTCACGGGCACTATGATTTCTATGTTGCAAAAGTTAGCGTCGAGAACGACGGTGACTGGCTGTCAGCCTACAACTTCATTGCTTCAGCGTTAATCCTGAGCGCGATTGTGATAGTGGCGCTTGTAGTGGTGTTTTTCCTAATTAGACGATATGTCAATCAAAAGATTTCGCGGCGAAACGTGAACGCAGTCTAGAGGCATGACGCCTAATAGGCTTGGTCTTGAACGCGTGTTTCATGCGTTGCCGTTCTCTGTTTCCAGCAGCTTAGAGAACAGCATTTGCAAGGTCCAGACAAACGCTTTGTAGTTTGTCCAAATCGCCGCTGTCTTATCTTTCTTTTTGTCGTTTGCCTGTTGCGCATGGGTTTCGTGGAAAGCGATCAACAGCTCTTTTTGATCCGAAATCATGAAGCATGGAAGATTCTGGGTTTTCACCATGCGGTATTTTTGTTTCGGCCACTGCATTTGTTCAATGAAGAAAACACTTTTCGGCGAGTTTTCGACGAGTAACGTGATGTCAAGTTTGTCCAGTTTGTTTTTCAGTTTGTCAGTGAAATCACTGTAGTATAGTTGGGCCAAGTAGTAATCCGGGGCGAAAATTTGAAATTCTGTCTTTGTCTTTTCCAGCAGTTCATCAGCTTTAAGAGCTACCTGTTGTTCGCCCTGCAGCATTTGAAAGAGCTCTTTCTTCTCTTTTTCAACCTTTCGCTGAGGTATTGATAACCAGAGTTCCACAAGATTTTCCTTTTCTTTCTCAAGAAGTTTGATCCTCATTTTCTGGGCATCTACTAGCAAATCTATAGCTTTGTCTAGCGGAACCGCTGTGAATTTTAAGGGTTTTTCAAAAACTGAGAAGAGTATGCCTTTTTTTTCTAAATCTCGCAGTATTCTGTACGTTTCAGTTCTGTGAAGCGAGATTGCTTCAGCTATTTCGCTTGCTTTCTTTTCCCCTGACCTTGCAAGGCAAAGGTATACCTTAATCTCGTTCTTTAGCAGCCCAAACCTTGACAGGGTTTCTTCTATTGTTGATAATTGTTTGGTGAAACTTTTGTCCTTTTTGACGATTTTCCATGCTTCGCTCTTTTCGTCGTAAATCTTTTTTATCAGATCGTTAGGTTTTTCCATTGCAAGTTCCATACGACAGTTTCACCTTTTGATTCCAAATCCGAATTGCAGTGACTGATTCTAACTGAATATATATTTTATAATTATGACCTTGAAATCTGAATCAGAAATCCACATTTGTGGGAAAACAACCGACGACCGAGTTCCCCGCTTTAAGCCTCAAGCGCCGCTGCAGAAGCATTCACGAATATTCTAGAGAACCGTTTAATCAAGTCTTGTTGAGTATAAACTTCAGCGTTTAGCTTGAAGAAAACGCCCATCCTGTCTGTCTCCACACCTACTCCGATAACTATTACGCCTTTCTTGAGCAAATTGTCGATGCTTTCCGTTAATGCGTTATAAATATCCGGATAACCGTATGGCCACCCGTCAGAAATTATGACCAGCACCCGCTGTTCATCAAATCTGTGAGACAAGATTTTCCCTGCAAGCTTAATGGCATCAGGCATATAGGTCAAACCCCCGAATTTGAGCCCTCCGATTCTGGCTCGCACTTTCTTTGTGTAGGCTTCGGTGCTGTCTTTCAATACGTAGAACTTGTCGCTGAAAGCAAAAAACGTCCATGACCCCGGGTCCATCAGCAACTCTTTTGTCGCTTCAGCAACACAAATAGCTAGAGCCCTTGCTTTTTCACCTTTCACTTGCATGCTGGAACTCACGTCGAAAAGTATAGACCAAGCAAAGCTTTTACTGAGATACTCATCCTTAAGGAAAACGTCAGTAGCTGGACTCTTGCTTGCGATAACCTGAATCACAGCCGTCATGTCCAGTTGACCCATCTCTTTTCCAGGGTCTTCATCCAAGGCATCTTGGGCGATCCTCAAGCTGTCTAAAAGTCTTCGACTGCCCCCTTGGAGAAGAACCCTAGCCCGCATGTA
Organism: Candidatus Bathyarchaeota archaeon; assembly: GCA_016927015.1. Taxonomy (GTDB): domain Archaea; phylum Thermoproteota; class Bathyarchaeia; order Bathyarchaeales; family Bathycorpusculaceae; genus SG8-32-3. The sequence goes on from JAFGNM010000052.1 coordinate 8,350, forward strand.
CTGCGAGTAATCTTCATCAGGAAACTCTACTGCTTTGAATCGGGTCTCGTCAATATACTGGCGGATTCTAGAAAGCGTTTTCTCTCGCTTTGCCTCTTGATACTGCTCAGAATCAAAAGCTTGCAAAGCTTCAACTTCCTGCTCTCTTTTCCAGAATGAGTCAACGCCGCCTTCCAGAGGCGCGGTTCCGCCTATAGTTTCAAGGGACTTCCTGAAGAAGCCTGTAACTTCAAGGTCAGAGGGCGCGGCCGTTTCGGTGAAAATGCTGCATAACCCTGTCTGTTCCGTGTGCGGCAGGGATGGCGCTTCCAAGAATGGCCCAGAGGGTTCTAAGGCTTTGGTGATGCTTTCCACGTTTTCATCAAAAAGTTCTTCCAAGTTGGCCGGGGTGTCTGGAAGCGAAGCTGTAAACGCGTCTTTCAGCGTCATCAACTTAGCGAGCAACTCGTTCACTGTTTTTTCTGTTTCAGGAGAAAGCGCCCCTTTAACTGTGCCTACGTTGACTTTTGAAAGCAGAGCCGTCATAATTCTCGTTGCCGGAGTCAAAATTCTCTCCGCGCGTTTGATTTTTGAAAAGGCTAACGCGTTTGCATATGCTAAGTCAGCGAGTTTGTCCGGGTGCAGTTTTTGGATATAAGCGTTGACGAGAACGTTGCTGACGAGAGATTGCGCGAAAACTTTGATTTTAGATTCTGATGACTGCGGTGGGGCAATTTTATCGTTAGGTAAGGGTAAAAGCGTGTGTGCTGTTAGGTGTAACACTGCGGCTCTGAATAGTCTCCCAACTTTTCCTTTTCCATTAGTGTCCGAGGGGAAAACGTAGCCTAGAAAGGAAACGCGTTCTTCATCTAAGAAACGTGCAGTTGGCAAATTTGCGGTAAACCCGAAGTTATCGGACGTGAAAACAGGCTGGTTGATGAGAGGATCTAGAACTATCTTTAGTTTCAAATTGTCTTTCTGGAGAGAAACATTCCATGCATATTCAAGAAACCCCATGTTGAAGACCTTAGAAAGTTTTCATTAGGGTCCTTGTGGTTTGTTGAAAATTGACTCTACGACTCGTCTGACATCGCCTTGGACTTCTGTGTTGTCGCTGGTTAATGCGATTATTGTTTCTTCTGCCGCAACGTTAGGGGTGTTGCCGTCATGTACAAGAGTAGCCCAGTTTATCAAGTCGCCTAAAGATGGCCCATATGGCAGGTCTCCGGCTTTGTATTGCCTTCGCAGTTCTGCTCCTACCTGAATCACTTTATAGGCGGTGTCTTCAGGGACCTTTGACCTTTTCCTGAGCATTTCCACTTCGTTAGGTGAGATTTGTTCGCCGACGCTGGTGTAGTCGAAGTTTATCCACACTGCCATGCGACGCCTCATAGCTGCGTTTAA
>JAFGNM010000005.1 GCA_016927015.1 Candidatus Bathyarchaeota archaeon
GAACCGAGTATACACCCCTGTTAACCATTTTTGAAAGCCGTTAACCTCTCCAACTTGGAAGTTACGTCCTTTTGGTTGGTTGGTTGGATTAAATTTTAATCTTAACTTCTAATTCAAAACTTAAGTTTCACTTTTTCTGAATTGGCGTATGATGCCGAGCAGAAAGTTTGCTCTTGAAGCTTTTTTCATGCAGGCTTTGTAGGTGTCTCCGAACCGTTCGGTGCAGGCTTTGTCTGCTCTGATTAAATCAATGTACGTCAAAGGGATGATGACGTCTAGCGGTTATTGCTGCTGGGAGTCCAGCCGCACTACCACCAATCACTGCAATATCTGCCTGTTTCATACAATCGCGTTCCATAACATCTGATTAATTGAGAGCAACCCTATCGTAAACGTAATTTATGAAAATAATCGTCTACAAACGCACTATTCCATGTATAAACATTAGACTTACCGCGTACACCCGCAACCACTCTCCGCAGGGCGAGCGCAATTAATTGAAATAAATTTTAGTCCCAGACAAAACCAAAACGGTGCTGGTGTACAGGGGATGTGAACCCGCGGCTTCCGTCTTGCGAAGCCTTTTTCTAGAAATGTTGAAAGTTACAGAAGGAAACTAGAAAAACAGAAATACAGAGATTCACAAATGCAATGTTGTGGGGCTTTACATGCTTACTGTTGGCATCTGGATTACGATTCTCGTTATCGTTTTGGTATTGACTTATTTCTATCGGCGTGACCAGAAAGAACGCAAAACGAAAGTTGAAGAAAAATTGAAGCCTGTAGAAGAGAAAAAAGATTCAGGCAAAGGCTATATTCTAATGATTAAAGAAAATGGCTCTTTGCAAGTGATATTTAAAGATGGCGAAGCGGGTGAAAGACTTACCAGCGGAAGGGCAAAAATCTCTGCTTCATATAGGGGTACCGGAAAAGAAGGAGAAAAAACAAACGGGAAAAAACAAGGAACAAAAGTCTTTGTTGATAGGAGTCAGATGATCAAGTTTTTGGGAGGGATTATCACCTGCGACCTGCCTGAAATAATTCCGGAAGAAAAAGGAACATATGTACTAATGCTGGATTTTTGGAAAAATGAATTAACTCCGATAGAAGATCCAGAATTAACAGAAGCCCCTATCGACACATCTTACAAGCGTTGCAAATCTTGTGAAACCCCGAACGATAATGACGCACTCTACTGCAAGAAATGTGGTAAACAACTGAATTAGAAGTTGAGTGGACCGGGCGGGATTTGAACCCGCGGCTTCCGCGTTGCGAACGCGGCGATCATACCAGACTGATCTACCGGCCCGTTTTGCTGTTGCTTCTGGAATAGAACCGCAACTCGGGAAATAAAGCGTTTTGGTCTCAAAAAAGAAACAGTGGTGTTTAGTGGATGTTTATGTAGATTTTTTTGCCGTCTATTTTTGACTCGTGCCATTCTGCATCGACTTCGCTTCGGCTGCGATGCAAGTACACTTTTTTGGTGCGCACCAACTCAGCCATCTCTTCCAAGTAAGACTGCAAAAGGCTCATGCTATCCGCGTCAAGTTCGGCTATGTGTGCAGCGTCCAAAACGTCCGTGGGCACGTAACCAAGATCTTTCCGTAAGGCTTGCACGCGGCGGGCTAAATCTCGCATTATGCCTTCGCCCAGTAGCTTTTCGTTGCGTTGCCCGTTCACAAACACGTGTACGTCGCCTTCCGTGGCGGAAACCCAGTTTTCTCCGCCAACGTAGTCTGGAACTTGCTTTGCGTATTCAGCTTCCTTGACGTTGGTCAACTCCAAGAACAGCGGTTCATTTTTTCTCAGTGCTTCAGAAGTTTTTTCTGGTGCCACTACAATCACCTTGCCGAGGGGCCATCGTCTTTTAAGCTTCGCCTGTTGCCGTGCAGCGTAAACCAAGGAAACGCAGTTAAACAAGACCTCAAACTCTTCTTCTAAGGCTTTGTTCCGCATTTTCTCGTCTGGTTCAGGCCAGCACTCGAAGTTTATCGATTCGGGCAGTTTAGCATCAAATTGCCTATAGACTTTCTGATAAAGCGCCTCGCTGAGATACGGCGTGACAGGATTGAAAAGCAGCGTCACCGTCTTCAACGTGTAATGCAGTATGGCGTATATTATCTGCCGCCTTTCAAAAGTTTCAGGCTCATCCGTCCAGAGTTCTTTACGTATCATGGGCACGTAGAGCCTGCTTAGCGTTTCGATCACGAAATTCTCTAGAACAGCCATGGCAACGTTGAACTCGCAGCTTTCCAGCTTAAGCGTGTACTCCTCTATTGTCTCTTGCAGTTTCGAAAGCAACCACCTGTCTGCAGGCTGCAAAGTAACCAGCGTTCTATCCCACAATATTTTGTTTCCCGCAAATCGATAGCGTTCAGGTTTGAACTCGTCAAACTCGGCGTTCTGCAAGAAGAACCGGCTCAGGTGATAAAGTGTAGACAGCACTTGATAAGACCGGCGATTCAGCTCTTGCAGGTCAAAGTTCATGAAGTCAATCGGCGGGCACTTGCGCATCATGTAGAACCTGCACAGGTCCGCTGAGTTCTTTTCCAGAAGCTTGTTTGTTTCCACTACGTTGCCGAGGCTTTTGCTCATCTTTCTGCCTTTCGCGTCTTGCGTTAAGCCTTGGAACAAGAAAGCATGGTAAGGCGCCGCTGGTTTTCCAGTCAATATGACGTATTCCAAAAGAAGCGAGTTAGCCCACCCGCGAGTCTGATCAATGCCTTCCGTGAGGAAATCCGCAGGCACAAACTTCGCGTATTCTTCGTCTGTGAACCTTGCGTACGGTGAGGCACCGCTGTTGTGCCAAGTGTCCAAAACGTAATCTTCCCGGCGCATCACGCCACCACACTTTTCGCATTTCAACGTGACACGGTCAATCCACGGCTTATGCAACTCGAAATCATGAGGAACCTTCTCTAAAGCGCTCTCCACGAGTTCCTTTTTGCTGGCTACCAGCCGTTTGCCGCCGCATTTTTCGCAGGTCCACAACGGCAAAGGCGTACCCCACACACGTTCACGTGAGATACACCATGGCTTGCCCTCTTTCAGGAAAGCGAGGAAACGGTTCTTGGGCTCATCAAAGTAGCACTCGATTTTCTCCGCGGCTTCAAGCACCTTGCTGTTTATCTTGTCGGTTCTCAGGAAATACTCTTTCCGTGCAAGCCACACTAGCTTGTGATGTGAACGCCAGCACGTTGGGTACTCGTGCTTGACTTTTTTGACGGCTACGTACGCGTTCCTTTTCTTAAGTTCCTCTACTACTAACTTGTCTGCGTCTCTTGCGAAAACGCCCTCGAATGTGCCAGCGTCTTTTGTGAATTTGACTTCGTCGTCAAAGGGCGCAAACACTGGCACGCCGCGTCTCTGTGCCGCCCAGAAGTCGTCTTCGCCGTTTCCAGGCGCGAGGTGGACCACGCCGGTTGCAGTGTCTACGTCCACGAAGTCTTCGCCTATGACTGCGTGCACAAGCGGGTGTTTGGTTTCAAGTTCGGCTTGTTTGGGGATTATGTCTTTAAGCGGGTAATCGTACTTTGTTCCTTCAAGGTTTCTGCCGGATATTGTCTCGGTGATTTTGCATTTTTCTATGGCGAGTTCCTGCATGACGGGTTCGACGCGTTGCTTCACCATTATCCATGTTTCGTCGCCGACTTTCACTTTGACGTATTCCGCGTCTGGCTGAACCGCAAGCATAGTGTCAGTTATTATGGTGAAGGGCATGGTTGTCCACACGAGGAAGTACTCGTTCTCGGTGCCTGACACTTTGAATTTGAAGTACAGTGAAGGGTCTTCCACTTCTTTGTAGCTGCCTTCGTAGCCTACTTCGGCGCTGCTTAGCGAGGTTTGGCAGCCTGGGCAGTAAGCCACAACGTAGTAGCCCTCTTCAAGCAGGTTCTGGTCCCAAGCGCGCTTGAGGATTTGCCATTCCCTCTCGATATACTCGTCCAAGTACGTCCAGTAAGCTTTCTGCTGGTTTATGAAAACGCCAAGGCGGCTGTCGGCTTCCAGCCATTGGCCGTGATATTTCAGGATGACTTTCTTGCATTCCTCTATGAAACGTTCCAAGCCTACGCGTTCCAGCAGTTCCCGCTTGTTCTTCACGCCTAAAAGCTTCTCAACCTCCAATTCCACGGGCAAGCCTTGACAGTCCCATCCCGCCCAAAACGGCATGTAGTAGCCCTGCATGGTTTTCCACCTGTAGCGGAGGTCCTTCATCACGCGTCCTCTGGAGTGACCAATGTGCGGAATACCATTCAGGGTGGGTGGACCTTCAACGTAGCCTAAGAAGCCTTTGCTGTCTTTTACTCGAAGTTCCAGCTTGTCGCGTATCTGGTTTTTCTCCCAGAACTCGCGGATTTCCTTCTCCAGTTCAAGCGGGCGATAATCCGCAGCAAGACTAAGGCTGTTATCGGCTTCGGGTTCAGCAGTCAACTTTCATCCCAGCATACCCGCAAATACAAGGAGATAATATATAAAAGCATTAAGCTTCTAAGCTTGCGACTTTTCTATACTGGCTGAAACGCGTTAGCCACAAGAAAAAGCCGAACAGTGGTGATACGAATTGTAAACGGTGCTTATTGAGAGACGCAAAAAATTCCATAAGAAAGACTTTATTGTTGTCACAGATTTCATGATGCGCCTTAAAATGGGAAAACGAATCCATCTCTGCGAATATGAAGCTGAAAGTCTAGCCGAAGGATTAAATGGTCTTTTCAATCGCTATGTTGAAATTCCCAGAATCAAGCATGGAAAAAGACAGACACTTGATACGCTCATCAACGAAGAGGCACTTTTGTTGGCTAAATATCTTAGAAATGAAAGAAAAAAGTGGATACCGAGAATCTTGCCGCTGATCTAGCATTCAAAGCAATTCCCTCTTTCTTAATCATTAAGGGAGATATGCTGGCTTAATTTTCAGATATTCACTTACTTTTCTCGCAATCAAATAGGCTATCGGTATGGTATACAGGGTACTTGTAATGTGATAGAGAA
>JAFGNM010000053.1 GCA_016927015.1 Candidatus Bathyarchaeota archaeon
ATCCTACTACGGTGCGTTTTCGCTGCATAAAATGCGGAATATGCTGTGGCGACACAAAAGAAAAAACTAGACACATTCTTCTTTTGACGCCAGAAGCAGAACAAATCGCAAAGACAACTTTGCAGCCGACCACGCAGTTCGCGGTGAAAATCAAGGATACAGAGCCGTACAGTTACGAGATGAAAAAGAGGGCGGAAGATGGAAAATGCGTTTTTTTAGAAAATGACCGTTGCAAGATTTACTCGGTTAGACCTTTGATCTGCAGGTTTTACCCGTTTGAACTTAAAAGTTCACATGGCGGAAAGCACAGTTTCCTTTTTACGGAAGAGTGTCCAGGCATAAGTAAGGGTGGAATTTTAAGTGAGGGTTATTTCAGAAAAATGTTCCGCTTGGCACGCGCTAAACATAGGCAAGCAGCGGATTCAAGCGGAGGAAGCTGATTTAGTAGGATGCGACCGAAAAGGTTGTTTGGTTTCTATGGTCTATTTGGCTGTTTTTAGGCCTGTTGGAGATTAATGGTCGTTTTTGCGTGTATTTGTATCCGCAATAGCATTCGAAGCCAGAGATTTTTCCGCTCTTACACGATACAGGATGCCATTTGTGCCCGGCGCATTTGGCGTTTTTCTTGTGGATGTGCCACAACGCCTTTGCGTCATCAAAAGTGATTGTCGCGTGGCGTTTTGCTGACGTTAGGTACCATACAAGGTAGCTTGCGAAAAGCACCCAGACTGCGGGTATGCTGATTAGTAGTATGTCTATCATGGTTTTTTCACTTTCTGTATTTGTGTTCTACACCTGTACAATATGTCTATTCCAAGACATATTATGAAACAGGATATATTGCGTCTTAAGATATAAAGCTTACTGCCCCTTCCGAACACGAACAACACTAAAGCTGCCGCAACACATCCACTTTCTCCAAAATATAACCACAATAATGACACTTCAACAACAGAGGCTCCTCACTCTCAACATAAAACCTAGCTGCCGCAGGCTCATTACTGTTACTTATACAAGCAGGATTCACACACTTCACAATAGCTTCAATGACTCCCGGCAACTTAACCTCCAACTTTTCCACCACATTATAATCGCGGATTATGTTGATAGTAGCATGAGGCGCCACCAACGCAATCCTGTTAACTTCCTGAGAGTTAAGCGCGCGCCCCTCGATTTTCACAATGTCCTTTACCTTGAAGCATCTGCTCGGAACGTTAACGGCAATGGTCATCACCCTCTTTTCGCGCCCTGTTATTCCCAAAATTTTAACAACGTCCAAGGCGTATCCGCCGCTTATATGATCAATAACAGTACCATCCTTAATCTTCGACACTCGCAGTTCTTTTTCGCTCATCGCAGATCCCATTAAAAGGCTATGTGCTAGGTAGTAAATAAAAATTTTAGGAAAAACGTGACCAATGTATCCACGCAATCTCTTTCTGTCCGCTATTTTTCGCATCCATGAGTCTTATTCTAGAAGCGGCAAGCCGGAACGGACAGAACCACACATACCTTTGCAGCGTTTAACAGGAGGAGAAAATCGAAAGGAAAAACAATACACGGTAATTCACAATGCTTATCTTTCGTTTGCATAATTCTATTTTGAGAAAGGACCCAACATGTTAAATCTAACAGATACTACTTTGATATATCAAATTCTTCAAGCTGTGATAATAGGCGTAGGCGCTTTTCTGCTATTGAAAATCTTCAATCGATTACTCTTGAGATTTGCTGGAGGCAAAACTGATGATAAGAAAAGAATAATGCGTAACGTTCAAAGATTTCTTCAACTTGTTGTTTATTCCATAGCAGTAATTTTGGTTTTATGGATTTTCGAAGTTGATGTAACAGGGTTGGTTGCAGGTCTAGGTGTTGGGGCACTAGTAATCGGTTTTGCATTGAAAGATATAATTGAAAACTGGGTTTCAGGGCTATTGATTATCTCGGGTAAGACATACAAAATAGGAGACGTTGTTCAGGTTGGAACCTTGAAAGGAGTTGTCACAGAAATAAGTTTACGCACAACTACGTTGAAAACATACGATAGAAACAAAATAATCATCCCAAACTCTTTGTTGGTAAAGGAGAAAATAGTTAATCTCACTGGTGGTGGAAGTGAGACTGTTACGTCAATCATTTTCTACATAGACTACGTTTTTGATATAGAAAAAGCTAAAGTGGCAATTGAGGGCGTTCTCCGAAATAACCCTAATGTCGTGGTGGATAAAAAAAGAAAACGGGAGATAAGGTTCTTAGTGAGAAGTAAAGAATGGACAACCGAGATAGAGTCGTTGTTCTGGATAAATGAACCTGAAAACGAAGAATTCATTAAATCCAGAATCATGGAAATTGCAAAAAAGAAGTTTGAAGAAGAAAAAATATTGCCGCCGATTCCAGGGCTTATGAGAAAAGATTTTTTGGAAAGCAGAAAGTAACGGTAAAACGAAACATTGAGCAACAGGTTGAAAGCTGAAGAGCAAAACGAATAACCAAAAAGGTTAATGTTGCTTGCGGAAGGGATAATGCCTCAATTGAAAACTGAAGTCTATCAACTCTATTTGTTATACGTTCCTACAGCGGTTATGTCGAAGTTGAAGTTGTTTATTCCGATAATGCTTCCGCTAACGGTCAGAGTCAGTGTCACTGGAACAGTCGCGCCAGCGTTAATTTTTTGACCAGTGTAGCTCCAAGTCAAAGTCATGTAGTTGGAAGCGGTTGTCGGGTTCCAGTTAGATGTGGACATACTCAAAGTCAGAGGCAAAGCCCCCTCATTGTAAATGTAGACCGTGAAGCTTTTTTGGGAGCCTGGAACTAAAAGGTCCCAGTCAAGCGCATTCACGCGCCGTGTTAAGCCGGCATCCCAATAAACTCCAATGCCTATCGCCTTAAAGGTTCCAACGCTGGAGATTGTGCTACTTGTCTGATAGAGTGACCTAACGTTAGCAATAAGTAACCCAGAGAGAATTCCAGACAACAACAGCACTGCTATTACGGCTATCGCAAGTTTAACCAGTCGCCTTCGCTTAATAACTAAGCCAAGCCCCTCGTTCGACTTTTCCAGCGCATAAAGTTTTCCCAGTGTATTCCCCTTTCCCAAGCTTGATCTGCGATTGCTTTTGCTTTATAGTTGCTGCCATCTTTAAGAGTTTTTGAGAGGCAAAGTTCAGTCATATGCAAAGTTTGATGCAAAATTGCGAAGAGTTGTTTGCAAAGTTTGTAAAGCCGAGTTAACCAAGCTGGAGCCTTAAGTTTATGACTGTTGTGCCTGCAAACTTGTCAAAATACCTCATGAATTCCTTGTTTTTCAGTCGTAGTCCAACTATTATGTCGAATGGCAGCAAGAAGGCTTTGCCGAAGTTTCTTATAGCAGCATGGTCGTAAGACAGTTTCTTACCGTCTGTTCTCACTGCTTTCAAGCCTGTTAGGCGTTTACCGAGGCTTTGACCGTTGAACCCTTCAAGCATTGTGGAGTAAACCCAGAGAAGGCCTAGAGTTATGAATAGTATTGTACTTAGTTCTGGGCTGAACACGTTTCCTGATACGATGGAAACGACTTGTGGAAACGTGAGCAGTATCGTAATCGTTAAAATGAGTAAGAAGTCAACTAGAAATGCAAGAGTCCTCTTTGCAAATGAGGCAAGCGGAAGCTGTGTTGCCTTCTTATTTACGTCTGCAACTTCCGCCCAAGATTCCACATCACCAATCACTCTTACTGCGTTTTCGCCTGTTCTGCTCAGCTTGTACTTGCCAGTCGGCGTTTGCTCTATGAAAGCTGAAAGAGTACGAAGGTGAAAGCTAAGTTTGCCCGTGTCCACTTTCAGCACGTTCAACAAGTCTGTGAAAGTGCATTCACCCCTATCGCTGAGGATTAGGAGCACGTCTCTTCGCAGAGGATGCGACAGCACGGAAATTATTTTGGACACATTATCTTGGTCGATGGCCATCTTCAAAACCTAGGTTGGTTCCGTTTCAGATGAGACACCTGTTTAAGGTGGACTTGGTGCATATAGACATTAAGAAAACAAACTTGCATATAAGTGGAACTCCGAAAAGGTATGATTACGACCGAAGCGGCGATTTGCGTGCTTCGCAGCTTGCAAAGCGCAGTTCTCAAGACATTACAGGTCATAGAAGTAGCTATGAATAAACGCAAATTTTGCAAAAGAGTAAAGAGCGTAAAAATTAAGGTTTAGAATACTTGAAGGCGCGAGATTGGAAGAGGTAGGGCGCGTGCGCTTAGTGTTTAGTGGCATCTAATATTATGTAAAGGACGTTGTTTCCGCGGAGCAGAACGTTTCCGTAGTTTGTGAGTAGTTGCTCTTGCTTGCATTCAGTTGCTCCTTCCAGAAGTATGTTCATGTGTCCGTCGCATTTAATCATCTTGCCCTTGTATTCGCAGCCGTTTTTGAGGACGACTTCGATGTTTCCGTGTAGCTGTTTGATGAGGACGTTCAATGGTTTTTTACTCGGTTCCATTATAACACCGTGTTCCATTAGTCAATACATGCATATGCGAAAGCCATCATATATAAAAGTTTTATCCATCAACAACACCAGAAACCAATGTCCTAGAGTTGCAGTTGGAAAATGAGGTAAGGAATAAGGCACGCTCAGCAGCACATGAAAATAGGCCCGTAGCGCAATAGTGTTTTGGAAAGGTTTATTTTTAAGCAGGGTGCTAGCATTTAAAATTGCAGGCGGACCATCTGTGTCCGTTGGGATGTGGCCCAAAATGGGCTGAACCGCAAACATAAGATTAGAGGTGAAAAAAGAAAGATGGCATACAAGTATATAGCCGAAGCATGGTCTAAACCAGAGAAATCTTACTTAGACGAGCTTATGCGACAGAGGCTAATCGAATGGCGAAAACAGCACACAGTAACCCGCATCGAACGCCCAACAAGGCTTGACCGTGCAAGAAAACTAGGCTACAAAGCCAAACAAGGCTTCGTAATAGCCCGCACAAGCGTCCGAAGAGGCGGATTAAGAAAACAACGCCCCAGATCAGGACGCAGACCCAAACGCATGGGAGTCGCCAAATTTAAACCCGCCAAAAGCTTACGCTTAATCGCGGAAGAACGCACAGCCAAAAAATTCCCAAACCTAGAAGTCCTAAACAGTTACTGGGTAGGCGAAGACGGACGCCACAAATGGTTCGAAATAATCCTCGTAGACAAAAACCACCCAGCCATAAAAACCGACAAAGACATCGGTTGGATAACAGAGAAGCAACATAAACGCCGAGTTTTCCGCAGCCTAACAAGCGCAGGCAAAAAAGTTAGAAGCCTACGCAGGAAAGGCAGAGGCGCAGAAAAAGTCAGACCTAGCAAACGCAAAGGCTCCAAAGGAACAAAGTAAAATGCATCACATAAAACCGAAAATCAACAAAAAAGGCGGCAAGCAGCGAGGCGGCAAAGGTTTTAGCTCTGAAGAACTTGAAAAAGCAGGCTTGAACCCAGCAGAAGCAAAAAGGCTGGAAATATCGGTTGATAAGCGAAGAAAAACAGCTCACGACCAAAACGTCGTAGCTGTAAAAGCCTACGCGGAAAAGAAACAGGCAGAGGCTAAACCTAGACAGAAGCCGCAGACTAAGAAAAAAGCTAAAAAGTGAAACCGCCCTTAACAAAACGCGGTGCTTTCGTGTCTTCTAAACCGTCTATAGGATACATTGATGTGCGAGTATTTGCCCACGCTACCGAAGACCCTGAAAAAGTTCTAACAGCTGTTCGCAACATCTTACCAGTAGAACTAAGCGAAAGCGCTGTTTTCCAAAAAACCAGCTTGACAGGGCATCATGGAAACCCCATAATTCTTTTCGAAACAAAACTCACGGATAAGCAAGCGCTTCCAATCGCTATCCAGAAAATTGGGGCTGGCTTAACCGTGTTGGACAAGGAAAAATTGGACAGCGACCTGAAATTGCATTTGGAAAAGCGAAACCTTTACCTCAGGTTTGACAAGCAATTCGCCTATCAGAGCGAGGTGAGGCTTTCGCAGAACGACCCGATACACTTCAAAATCCACTTTAAAAATAAGACGTTTGAAGAGATAGTTGAGATTTGCAGAAGCGCAGGGTTGTTTCCATGAAAAGAGTTTTTGCGGATTTGCATCTGCGCCTGAACCTGAAAGACGCTGCTGGGACTTTGCGGATGATAAACAAGGCTGCAGCACTTGGCTACCGTTTAGTTGCTGTGCCGCTTGCTTCTGAAACACGCGCGGACGAAGTCGCGAAGGCGCAGGCAGTCTGTAGCGAGGCTGGGATAGATTTTGCGTCGCGGATAGATTTGCGACCGCGAACCCAGAATGAGCTTATGAGTCAGCTAAGGCGGTTGAGGCGAAGATTTGAAGTGGTCTGCGTCAGCTGCGAGAACAAGGCGGTTGCGAGGCAGGCAGCCAAGGATCGCCGTGTTGACCTGCTAAGTTTTCCTTTGCTGGATTTCCGCAAGAGATTCTTTGACAGGGCAGAAGCTGAACTTGCCCGTAACGGCTTGGCTGCTTTGGAGATTGATGTGAAGCCGTTGCTTGTTTTGGAGGGTCCTGCGAGGGTCAGGCTGCTTTCATGTTTGCGTCGGGAAGCGGCTGTCGCTAGGGATTTTGGTGTGCCGGTTGTTGTTTCGAGTGGAGTCTCAGGAGAGTTGCTGTTGCGGAAGCCGCGTGAGATGGCTGCTTTGGGGTTTCTTTTCGGTTTGGATGAGGTTTCTGCGTTGGATGCGGTTTCGCGGAGCGCGGTTGCGATTGTTAAGCGTAACAGGGAGAAGCTTAGCAGCAGTTTTGTGGCGCCTGGGATTCGTGTGGTTAGGGAGGGGAAGGATTGTTGAAGCGGGTTAAGCGGCGTTATTTGGCGTTGCAGGTGGATTCCGACGGGGTGCCCAGCGGTAAAGAGTTTATTGATGCGGTTTGGGGTGCTGTCACGAAGCTTTACGGGGAGCATGGCGCAAGTTTGACGAGTTTAGCGTTGATTGATTATGATTTGGAGAAGAAAACCGCGGTTGTTCGCACTTCTCTTGCCACGTTAGATTTGGTTAGGGCTTCGTTGGCTACTATTACGTCTGTAGCAGGCAGCGAAGCAGCAGTGCATATTCTGGCAGTTTCAGGCACCATAAAAGCGCTTCACGAGAAAACTCTGTGAGTACAAGCCAGTGGCCAAGGGAACTATTGCGTGATTTTTGACTATACCCCCCTTATTTAAACTATTTATAGTTCTGAGCGAAACGCGGCGGGTAGACCTCCCTCTACGTTTTCTGCAATGATTGGCTATTAGGCGGCAAATGCTTCGCGTTTTCAACATGCTAATGGTTGCGGAAAGCGCCAATACGGACCTACCCCCTATAGGTTTCTGCATAGTACCTCTATTAGGATCCAAATATGCTGGTTAATGCTTTATTTCTCTGCAGAAATGGCTCTCTTAGTTATCAGTTGAGACGTTAAATGAACCGGAGTTTGAGAGATTATCTAAAAATTTATGTGTATATTCATACGAATAAACAAAGAAGAAGTGCCTATAAATGAAGGTCGCGTTTATCAGCGCAAGCCCCAACGAAGGCATCGATGATAGAGAAGGCAGAAAATCCATTGCGGCATTTCCCCCTTTGAGCATCTTGTATTTAGCGGCAGTTCTCAAGGAAATAGGCGTTGAGGTTTCGGTGTTAGACCAGCCTGCGCTAGGCTTGACGGTGGAAGAAACCGTGCGTTGGGTGGAGAAAGAAAATCCTGATGTGCTTGGTTTCTCAACACTTACGAGTTCGGGGCAGACCGCGGCGCTGATAAGCGATAAGGTGAAGGAGAAAAATCCAGATGTCACTACGGTTTTCGGCAACCATCATGCTACATTCAATGCGGAGCGAATTCTTAGGAAATACCTTTCGGTTGACATAGTCGTCCGAGGAGAAGGCGAAAAAACTATTCTAGAACTGGTGAACTGCCTGAAAAACGGAGCTGACCTGAAGGAAGTTCGGGGAATTAACTTTAGAAACGAAGGAAACATGGTTTCTACGCCTGATCAGCCGTTAATTCAGAACTTGGATTCCCTGCCGTTTCCAGACCGCGAACTGCTTGACGCCGAATATCACTGCCTGATTGCAGGAGCAAATATCGCGCCAAAAAAAGTCACAAGCATAGTTACCTCTCGCGGCTGCGTTTACGGTTGCCGCTTCTGTAGCTGCACAGAACTTGCTAAGAATAGGTGGCGCCCAAGATCAGCCGAAAACACTTTGGAGGAACTGCAGTTGTTAGCCAGCGAAGGGTACAAGCAGCTCATTTTTGTGGATGACGCTTTCACTATGAATCCGAAAAGAGTGATAGAGATTTGCAGGGGCATAAGAAGAGAGAAACTTGACTTAGAGTGGATATGTGAAGGAAGAGTGGACATTTGCTCCTACGGTATGCTACGTGAAATGGTGCAGGCAGGCTGCAAAGTTCTCTATTTAGGCATCGAAAACGCCAACCAGCGAATCCTGAACTACTACAACAAGAAAATTACCCCCGAACAGTCAGAAACAGCCGTGAGAACAGCCAAGAAAGCTGGAGTGGACGCTATCGTCGGGTCTTTCATAATTGGCGCCCCAGATGAAACTCGCGAGGAGATTTGGAATACAATAAATTTTGCTCAGCGGGTTCCAATAGACCTTCCACAATTCAACATACTCGGCGCTCACCCGGGAAATGACATTTGGAACGAGTTTGTAGCTAAAGGCTTCATAGACCCAGAGAAATGGTGGGAGAAGGGAGTTGCCGTTTCCGAAGTATACCCTTATGCAAAGGTGTCCCGTGACGAAGTCATGCAGATCATGCATAACGCCTTTTTCCAGCATGTTTACCGCCCAAGCTTTTTAGCGAAGCAGGCTGCGAAGACGTTGAAAAGCGTGTATCGCATGAACGTTTTAGTGAGCAACCTAAGCCGGCTAGGCGAAATCAGAGAAGCGGCGAACAGCGTCGCTTAACGTGTTAAAACATGGTAAGAGTTTATAGGGCGCTCTCCCTACAGATTTAATTGTTACAGAGAGATTTTTATGAAGTTTGAAACTTACGTGAAGGAAATTATACCGCGCACCTACAACGTGACCAGCTTCAGGTTCCCACGACCAGCCGAGTTGAATTACAAGGCGGGGCAGTTCTTTTTCGTCACACTAAAAGCAGATGGGAAAGAGTTAAGCAAGCACTTCAGCTTTTCCAGTAGCCCAACAGAAAAAACGCACATAGAATTCACTAAGAAGCTGTCAGACAGCGACTTCTCCACCGCCCTGAAAGGGCTTAAGGAGGGTGACTGGGCAAGAATAGACGCGCCGTATGGAAAATTCACTTTCGAGGGCGAACATGAAAAAATAGGTTTACTTGGAGGAGGCATCGGGATAACTCCTTTTATTAGCATATGCCGATACTGCACAGACATGCGCTTGGACACGAAGGTTACTCTGCTTTATGGCAACCGCACAGAAAACGATATCGCGTTCAGAAAAGAACTGGAAGCACTGCAACAGCAAAACAAGAACCTGAAAGTCGTTTTCATACTCAACGAGGCTGGCAGCGGATGGAAAGGCGCCACAGGGTTAATCACTACGGAAATGATAAAAAAGGAGATACCGGACTACAAGGAAACCATGTTTTACACGTGTGGTCCCCCAGCGATGGTGCAAATAATGGAAAAGCTTGTCGAACAACTGGGCTTGCCAGAGACACAGCTGAAACGCGAGTACTTTACAGGCTACACGTGACCCTTCTAAGGATAGAATCTTCTGGTGGTTCTGGGAAACGGAATGGCGTCAATAATGTTTTCCAAGTCAAGCATCCAAACCAATAACCTCTCCAAGCCCATGCCGAAACCTACATGCGGTACAGTGCCGTAGCGGCGAAGGTCCAAGTACCATTCGTAGTCCTCTGTCTTCAACCCCATGTCTTTAATCCGTTTAATCAGAACGGCCTTGTCGTCTTCTCTTGCGCCGCCCGTGGATACTTCGCCTATTCTCGGAACCATCATGTCCACGGACATGGCAACTTCGGGGCGGTCACGATACGTCTTGCAGTAAAACGCTTTGATAGCAGTTGGATAGTCATAAACGAAGAACGGCTTACCAAACTCTTCCGCCAAAGTCTTCTCTTCCTCGTAGCCTAAGTCGTCGCCCCACTTCAGCTTCGCGCCTTTCTTGCGGAGAAGCTCAACCGCCTCAGTATACGTAATTTTCGGAAACGGCGTCTTAACCGAAGCCAACTTGGAAACGTCAACGCCTAACTCTTCAAGTTCGGGTTTGCACTTTTCAGCGGTTTGCCTGCAGATGTACGCCATAAGCTCCTCCTCAAAACGCATCAAGTCATTCATGTCGGCAAAGGGCCATTCACCTTCCATGTGCCAGTACTCCGTCAAATGCCGAATCGTCCGGCTTTTTTCAGCGCGAAACGACGGCGCAATGCAGTAGACCTTCTCCAACGAGTAAATCAGAATCTCAAGGTAAAGCTGGGAACTCTGCGTCAAATAGAGGTTCTGGTCGAAATATTTCAAGCCGAAAAGGGTTGAGCCGCCCTCAACAGCGGCGGAAATAAACATGGGTGGAGAAACCTCTGTGAAATCTTGGTTCTTGAAGAAGTCACGGCTGAACTGCAAAACGTCATCCCGAATCTTCATCACAAGGTTCATGCGGCGGCTGCGCAGCCAGAGGTGGCGGACATCACGGATGAACTGTTCGCTTTGGTCTTTAGTTATCGGGAAAAGCTCAGCTAAGCCAATAATTCCTACGGATTCAGCAACGATTTCGTAGCCGCCTGGCGCGCGCTTGTCAGGTTTAGCTGTGCCCTCAAGCGTCAGGGAAGACTCAATGGTCAAGCGTTCTGCTTCAGTCCAAGCAGGGCTGTCTTTTTTGACGGTGCACTGTATGAAACCCGTCGAGTCTCGCACTAACAGGAAAATCAGTGTTTTTCCTTCACGTTTACGGTAAACCCAACCTCTGATGGCGACTTTCTCGTTTTCGTGGCAGCCGCCAAGGACCTCGCATATCTTTACCAAAGCCATTTCGCATCAACTTCTCTCTACTATTGTTTTCAAACCTAAATGCCTATCTATTTTTAGGTTTTAACCTTTCTTTAAACGTGAACTAACTTCAAATCAGTCTGTTGACAACATAAAACATTAAAAAGCAAGAGCTATTAATTCGGCAACGCGTATGAGATACATTAATTAATTTTGCTCTTTTAAGTATATGAAAATGATTCGGGCGGTATACTATGGGCGAAACTAAACGGGTCAAAATAGCCTTGGTTAATCCTCCACCGCCTTCTGCTTTGGCTTTTGTAGATTATCAATATCCACTAATAGGTCTAGCTTACATGGCCGCCGTTCTTGAGAAAAATGGATACGATGTAACGGTAGTAGACTGCCCGGCTTACAAAATGACCTACAAGAACGCTGAACATGCGATACGACTTTTTGAACCAGACATAGTTGGCATTACCTCCGTTGCCGCCACCTTTACATCTGCGCTTCAAGTCGCTAAGGACATAAAAGAAAGTTATCCACAGGCTCTAACTGTTTTCGGAGGACCACATGCCACAGTTATGGACAAACAAATCATTAGGGAACATAAAGAAGTGGATGTGGTGGTCAGGGGGGAAGGGGAGCAAACAATAGCCGACCTTGCACGTTGCGTATCTAACTCTGGTTTGAAGAGTCTTCACGAGGTTGAAGGCATAACGTTTAGGAAGGATGGGGGTATAGTTCGCACGCCTAACAGGCCCTTCATTCAAAACCTCGACGAGCTACCTTACCCAGCGTATCATTATTTTCCGTTAAGGAAATATCAGATTTTTAGGAAGCTGGGTCTTCCTATGGTAACCAGCAGAGGATGTGCCTCGCAATGCACGTTCTGTTCAGTGCCTCAAATTGCAGGGAACCATTTTAGGGCAAGAAGCCCAAGAAACGTCGTCGATGAGCTTGAGTGGATACGAGATGAATACAAAGCTGATTTTATTACTTTCACTGACGAGGTATTCACATACGAGAAAGAAAGAGTACTTGAAATATGTTCAGAAATAAAAAGAAGAAATCTAAAGGTTCCTTGGGATTGCCAAACAAGAGCTGACCGTGTTTCCAGAGAGCTTTTAGCTAAAATGAAAGATGCCAACTGCCAACTCATTTCCTTCGGCGTCGAGTCAGGCAGCCAAAAAATACTAAACGCCATGAAGAAAGGGACCACAGTTCAGCAAAATGAAATGGCTGTTAAATGGGCAAAGGAGGCGGGCATATCCGTGGCTATATCCTTGATTATTGGCTATCCTGGCGAGACAAAAGAATCGTTAAAACAAACTTTTGATTTCATAAAGAAAACCGAACCTGACGATGTCTATATGTTTTTAGCAACACCTTACCCAGACACAGAACTCGGTGATTTAGTAAAAGATATGTGCTGGAAAATCTCACAAGAGTGGAGCCACTACGAGATGCAAACGCCCGTCTTCGAAAATAGCAGTTTATCTTTTGAGAAAATGAATAATGAACGGGAAATTTTCTATAATAATTTATATTCACCTTCATACATCTTGCGGCAATCACTTAAAGGAACTATCTATAGTCAGATTATGATGCAAAACGCGTTGCATCAACTTCTTTGGCGGATTAAACTACCTTGGCTTTCTGCGAACTTTAAGAAACTAATACGCCTGTAAAAAAATCTGATTTAAAATACAGGGTCGGCAAGGCAGTAAACGTTCCAGTCGTTATTTCCTACGTAAAGCCTTCCCCCATAGAGGGATGGAGCAGACCAACTGTTTGAGCTTGTAACAAACCGATCAAGTTGCGCACCGTTTGCGGCGTCGAGAACAAACACTGAACGCTGGTCAGTTACCACGTACACTTTGCCATCGGCATAAGAAGGTGAAACATAAAGTTCTTCGCCTAGATAAGTAGACCAAATAAGGTTACCAGTTTTACTGTCAACACAAACGATGGAGAACTTGTCGATAAGAAAAACTTTGCCATCGCTGTAAACTGGAGAACAAACAATGAATTCTTTTGCAGCCTCATCCCTATAGGTCCATTCGACATCACCAGTTGCGGCGTTTATCCCATAATATGCTTCTATGTTGGAGGCTGCAAAAACCATACCATCCGCAACCGATGGAGATGCATGCATGTCGGTGCCACCTCCTAAAGGTAAGTAGTACGGTAACGTTCTTTTCCAAACAAGATTTCCAGTAGCAGCATCCAGTTTGTAAAGAGCACCTAAATCGGGCTCTTGTGAGGCAATATAAACTGCGCCATCAACAACTGCTGGAGAAGACGTTATGTATCCCTCAGTCTTGTGTGTCCAAATGATGTCGCCGTTATCGGCGTTCATGCAGTACACGTTAGTGTCTAACGAACCCACGTAAACTCGACCATTGACTACTGTAGGAGAGGATCGCAATATCACCAAAGAGGCAAAGTGGGCTTGAACAAAGCCGCCGGCTGACTTCTTCCAGAGGAGGCTACCGTCATAGGCATTGAGGCAGTAAACATAACCGTCATCTGGTCCTACGTACACCTTTCCATCAGCTATTGCTGGTGAAGATTTGATTCGCCCATTGGTGGCAAACTTCCAGATGAGGCCACCGCTTCGCGCATCTAGGCAATAGACGTTCTTATCTTGCGACCCAACGTAGACTTTTCCGTCCGCCATGCTTGGTGAGGAAATAACTGCGCCATTAGTCGTGAATTTCCACGTCAAAGTCAGGTTTGTAGGACCAGACTGCCCAACTCCGGAGTGTGCTGGATCTTGGCGCCACATAGGCCATGGTTCAGCATCAGTAGGCAACGGTTTAGCACCAATGGCCCATACTTGACCCATCGTGTCGTACTCTTCCCCTGATATTGAGTCAACCGCTGTTGTCACGGTGCCTGGAATGAGGTATAAGTTGCCATACGCAATGGCGACAGACTCTCTTGGGGCAAAAGCTTCTATTTGGAGCTTCCACAGTACGCTTCCAGTATAAGCATCAAGGCATGCAAACTCAGATGCCCCTTGCTCACCAGTATACGAGGCTATTTGACCTGTTGTAGCGTAGACTTTGCCATCCGCAACTGTCGGGGTTCCAGGAAACATCAAGGCGCCTGGCCCTTGGTATTTCCACACAAGGTCTCCCGTGTCCACATCGAGAGCGTAGAGATATCCATCTTTGTTGAGCGCATAGACGATATCGTACGCAACTGCGGATCCAACACAGAAGTAGCCGTCTTCGGTGTGGGGGTTGAACGCCCACAGAATAGCGCCATCAGTAGCGTTGAAGCAATAAAGCGTATTATCATGAGAACCAGCTCTGATGAACCTTCCCTGATAGTACGCTCCTGAAAAAGTCATTGAACCTTTTGTTTCCGTATCCCACAAGACTTCGCCCGTTTTAGCGTCAAGTGCCATTTGATGAGGCTCAAATGATCCTGGAAACACTTTGCCATCGCCGTATTGTATTCCAGAGCCAAGTACTTCTCCGCCAGAAACATAGGTGGTCCATGCCAACTTTGGCGGATTTGAGGGGTTGGATAAGTCCCAAGCTTGAATGCAAGAATCGCCCTTTACGAAAAACATTTTTTCTTCTGGACTGTAAACATTAAGGGTGAACAGGGGTTTTGAACTGGCCGAAAAATCGGTGCTGGTCCATAATATTCGCCCCGTTTCTATGTCAAGACTGCTGTTACCTATTACAAGATGGGTGTCATCTATCTTGTACACCATGGGCCACGGTCCTGGCGCTGGGACAGTGGTGTTCCAAACGATGCTTCCTGTTACCCTATCCAAAGCGAAAACCGCCGTTTTCGTTGTGACAAAGACTTTGCCGTTAAACGCGTAAATGTAACTCTGCACGCCCATTACGTTAGCTTTCCACAGGATGCCGGGAGTTTCTGGAGCTGGTCCTGCGGAGAAACGCGTAAAAGATGGGTCGCCCTGAACCTGCGGCCACTCATACTGGAGCAAAACGTCGCCAGTTCCGTCGCTCGAAGAGTTATCCACGCTGCCGTCGAAATACAATTCCTTAACAAACAGTGACAGAAGCAATGCCGCAACCAAAGCAGCTATAATGATTAGAAGCATAGTAAATTTCATTTTTCAGCCTCTGAAACTAAGGGATAAATGGCAATTTGCATTAACTCTATTTTCCCCACAGCTAGGAGTAAGCTTAAATCCAACTATAAATCTTACGGAACAGCACCCAATTTGCCGCATCCACAAGAGTTGACACACTTCAAAGTGCTATAACCGATTAAAATGGCGAAAAAAGAGAAAACGCACAATCTTTTTTAGGACGTGAGAATTCTAAGGTAGATGATGAATTACCGAAGAACGTTTGAGGTTGGATTTTAATTTGACTAATAAAGGTCCTTTACTTATGACTTCTTGGAGAGCTACAGGAGCCTGCAATGCACGTTGCAGATACTGCAATGTTGACGCGACAGGTGCGCCGGCTCCCAGAGAATTGACTACAGAAGAAGCTCTACACTTGGTTGATGAAGTTCACAGTTTCGGAGTCAAGTGGTTCGGCATAAAAGGCGGCGAACCCCTGCTTCGAAAGGACATATTTGAAATTGTAGGCTACGCAAAAAGCCTCGGTCTCAACGTTTGCCTATTAACCAACGGATGCTTCGTTGACGGAGAAATCTACGACAACCTTGTCAAAAACCAGGTTTGGACATCGGTAAGCATAGACGGTCCAGAAGAGATAAACGACCAGTTGAGAGGTAAAGGCTCATACAAGAAGGCGCTGGCAGCTATCCAAAAATTGTCGAAGGGAAAAATCTTGAATGGGTTGGCAGCTGCAATCACAGTCATCAACTATAAGCATCTTGACCACGTTGCCGAGTTAGCTGAAAAATATCATGCTAACTTCGTCTGGTTCAATCACTTGGTTCCCAGCGGAAGAGCAAAAGAAACCATGGAGTTAGCTCCGACCCCTAAACAGTACGAGTGGGTTCTGAACCACATATGGGATTTAGCCCAAAAATACGAGGGTAAATTCGAAATTCATGTGCACTGCCCTCATTACGCGCGTGTGGTTAAACAACGTAATCCGCCTAATTTTGATGAGTGGTACGAGAACAAGTTCCATGGAAAATGCACTTACTTCGCGTTCGGTGGGTACATAAGCGTAACCGAGAACGGTGATTTGATACCGTGCTTCTACACGGACTTAACACCTTCAGAGCCCATGATGCTTGGGAACATAAGAGAGAAAGGCTTGAGGAAAGCTTGGGAGGAAATACGGAAATCGGATTACTACAACAGCTTTAAAGACAGAAGTCTGCTGAAGGGCAAGTGCGGTGTCTGCGAGTACCGCGAAATCTGCGGAGGATGCAGAAACAGAGCTTACGCGTACACAGGCGACATATACGAATCCGACCCAGCCTGCCCGTACATACCAAAGAGCTTACGCAAGCAAGAAGCGGCCAAACAGGTATAAAAAATGAAAGCCAAAGCTAAAGTAGCGTTAGTGAGCCCACCTCTCTTAAAGAACAATGATCACCATCCATTTCTTCCACCACTTGGCTTAACATACATAGCAGCCGTACTCGAACAAGACGGACACGAGATAAAAATAATAGACTGCCCAGCATGTAACATTGACCACAAAAAACTGACAGCAGAATTAACCTCTTTCAAGCCTAACTTGATAGGCATTTCCTCTATAACACCCACCATAAAATCTGCTCTCCAATCTGCACGTATGGCAAAAGAAGCGTGCCCAGACTCCAAAATTATTCTCGGAGGCCCGCACGCCACCTTCATGGATGAACAGATTCTCAGTCAAGAGCCGACGGTAGACCTAATTGTACGAGGCGAAGGCGAGCAGACTATGGCAGAGCTCACGCAGCAAATCCCCAATTCAGGGAACCTCGGAAACATTGACGGAATAACGCTTAGGAACAGTGACGGACAAATCGTACGAACGAATGTTCGAGCCCCCATTCAAAACCTTGATGACCTGCCGCGTCCAGCTTATCATTATCTCCAATTAACGGAATACAAGATTTTTGGAAAAACTCACATGCCAATCATGGCCAGCAGAGGATGCCAATACCAATGCTCCTTTTGTGTGTCCTCTCAAATGTTTGGGGCGACGTACAGAGCAAGAAGCCCAAAAAACGTGGTTGACGAACTCGAATGGCTAAAAAATGTATATGGCGCCAGCGGAATAACATTCAACGACGACACCCTGACGGTAGAAAAGAAGAGAGTGCACGAGATCTGCGACCAAATCATAAGCAGAAAGCTAAATCTTCCATGGGGTTGCCAGTCAAGAGTCGACCAGATTTCTAAAGAAATATTGGCCAAAATGAGAAAAGCACACTGCAACGAAGTCTCTTTTGGAATTGAATCAGGCTGCCAGAAAATCTTGGACGCAGTCAAAAAGAAGACTTCAGTTGAACAGAACGAGCAAGCAATCAGATGGGCAAAAGAAGAAGGCTTGTTTGTCGCTGTCACCGCTTTAATTGGATACCCTGGAGAAACAATAGAGAGCGCAAAACAAACTATCGATTTATTGCGGCGGGTTGAGCCAGATGATGCATGGCTATGCGTAGCAACACCCTACCCTGGAACTGAGCTGTATGCTCTGTTAGAGAGTACGGGCTGGAAAATGTCCGCTGATTTTGATTTATATGATACGTTGCATCCAGTCTTTGAGAACCCTTTGTTGCCTGCCGAGGAGATATACAAGATTAGGAGAGACTTTTACAACAGTCTATACTCTCCACGATACGTCCTTCGCCAGAGCGTGAGAGGATACTTGAAAGGCAACTACTACAGTCAAATCATGGCCAGAACGGCAGTAAGTCACATGTTTTGGCGAATCAGGGCAATTTTCTAATGTAAAAAGAGATAGCGTATATTTCTTGCAGAAGTGATATTGAAACTTGTGCGCTAACAGCGCCACGTCTATGTTCACACGCTCGCTGAATAAGTCCCCGAGAAATGGGGCTTTCAACGGAAGCTTTATTTGTTATCAAACGTTCTAAAAACTTAACGCTGAGGAAGCCAACGATGAAAAACCCTGCTCCCGAACAGAACAAATCAGAAGCATACGATTCAAGGGAGAATTGGCCACCCTACACTTACAGAGATTACCCAGACATAAAGCCTGAAATGTACAAGTCCTTTATCGAGTTCTTGTCAACTGAGAATACATCAGGCAGATTGATGGAGCTGCAACCGTGGATATCCATCTGCGACTCCAAATGTGCTTTCTGCTATTTTCCAACTACAGCCACCGCTAACGTGAGTATAGAGCGGTATATGGATATGTTAAAAAAAGAGTTGGATATGTACGCTAAGACGAAATACGTTAAGACAAGCGTGTTCGATGAAATAGTTCTGGGCGGTGGAACACCAAGCGTACTTTCAGCTGAACAGATGATCGACCTTATTGACTTTTGCAAAGAACGGTTCACTGTCAACGACGAGTACTTCATCAAAGTCACGGGTTCCTCGAAGACGCTTGCGCTAAACAAAATCGACAAGCTCGCAGCCTATGGCGTGTACCAGATGGACATGGGTGCTCAAACCTTTGACAATAAACTCAGGAAAGCGCTATGCTTGCCAGACACGGCTGAAAACGTGGAACAAGCCATCAGGCGCGCTAAGCAACTTGGTTTGTGCGTGTGCGTGGACCTAATGTACAATCTTCCAGGCCAAACAATGGAAAGCTGGATAAACACGCTGAAAAAGGCTATAGAGCTGGACGTCGAGATTGATGCCTATTCATTGCATGTGGATCCGGGTACTCCACTTGAAAAAATGATCGAAAGAGGAGTGTCTCCTCCGCAGGGAAACGCGGAATACGAGAAACAACAGTACTTAACTGCGTATAAACTGTTGACTGAAGCAGGCTACAAGGCTGTTGGCCACGACCGCTTCAGCAGAGTAGAATGGCACTTCAGAGAAAACTGCTTGAACGGTTGGCCATGGGGAGGCATACTAACCACGGGCGCAGGATGCTTCATGGGATATCTACAGAGATTCTCGTATTCCAATATTGAAGACATAAACGCTTACATAGCAACTGTTGACTCTGGGAAACTACCGATAAAGAGGCTTTCTGAATCATCCGATGAAGACATGATGAGAAGGACTATGACGAGGCTTTACTTGCGGCTTCCGGTTGACAAGACAGAATTCAAGCAGAAATTCGGGAAAATACCTGAAGACGTTTTTCCGCAACAGCTTCAAAGGCTGAAGGAAAAGGGTCTTATTGAAATTGACGACAAAGAAATTAGAATAACGAAACTCGGCGACATATGGAAAGGAAATATTGCATGGGAATTCGCTCCTGAAAACATCACCAAGTAAATAATCTTGAGTAACTCCAAGTCTGTCTCGCAAAGTTTTTTTTAAATCCTCACAAGTTCGTTTCTTGAGTAGAGGTTATGCGATTGCGGGTAGACCTCCTCTATAGGTTTCTGCATTCTATTTCTATTAGGATCCAAATATGCTGGGTTTGCGCTTGCTGTCTGCATGGACGAAAACTCCCTGATATAAGTGTTGAAACGCGGAATGGGCTAAAAATTCATAATATAGAGTAACATAGAGCCGTTGTCGTCAAGAAAATTAAAAAAGAAAAGGGTGGTTTTATGAGTGCCCGCCCGGCATTAGTCCGTACCAAGTGAACACTTTCGCGATTATTGGTGCTAGTATCCCCAGGATTACCATCGGCAGCAGAACTTGGTAAAATGCTGTAAACGGATCCGCCTGTGACATCCATGCTGAGAACGCGATTGTCATGTTGAGAACGAACTGCATAACTCCAACCGTTATTCCTGCTGTTAAACTTGCGCCAAGCATTCGCTTGAAATTATAGGACTTGTTGTTTAAAGCGCCTGCGATGTAACCTATCAGAATTCCGCCTATGATATAGTTCCCAATGAAGCTCGGGTCGCGATACAGATTCATTATGCCATCTACACCAAAAGCTTCGAAAGAGAAAAAGATGTTATAGCCAGCATTGGCAAGGTATAATAATGTGCCCATTATGAAGCCTGCAGCGCCACCAGCCCACTTGTTCCAGATTAAGCCCAAGATAAGCGGAACTCCAAACATGACCATCAGAGCAAAGCCGTGTGTAAATATCACTGTTATAAACGCATAGGGTGAACCCGGGTCCCCCGTCATCATATCTGGGGGTGGGAAAAATCCGTCTAATGCACTGCGAATCACCGTAGGGAATAGCAGAATCAAGACAGCGACGAGAATTGGTACAACTAAGCCGTAGAGGACATCTTTTAGCTTGAACGGTTCTGTTGACATTGATTTTTTCACCTTTTTTATTATTACGTTTGGGTGGGCTTATAAAGTTAATGCCGAAAAGACTACGATAGCGGGCTTCATGCAATGAATATACAAAAAACGTAGTCCTTATGCGATGAGTATAATGGAACTGGATAAAAGCAAAAATGAGAAAAATGAACATTCAAACCACATAGATAGTAGTTAGCGTGTCACGTCTGGAAAAATGAATTTGTTTAAAAAAAGAGAAAGAAAAGGGTAGGGAGTAATGTGCAAGCGGCTATTTTTTATGCAACAGTGCCTTAGATCGGAGTATGCTACCTCTAAGGTCGATTCTCGCTGGGCAAACGAAACTACAGTGCCCACAGCCGTCACAGAGATCCGCTTGAAGCTTAGCTAGTTTCTCTACGTCGGTTTTGTCAAATGCCTCTTTGATCAAGATCGGACTCAGTTTGTGACAACACACGCGCATGCACGCGCCGCATCTGATACATTCGGTGGTTTTGACGGTTGCAAATTGCTTAGCTTTCGGAAGTTTCGGCTCTTTTTTCTCCGTTATCGGACGCAGTTTCCCAACTTTATCCAGAAGCGGTGAAGTCAAGTTCATTATGATCAAAGCTAGAATCGAACCACCGAAGAAGTTGCCGTACGTTTGCAACAGTATAGTTATCACTGCCAAGCCTGCACCGAATATCAATTGCCCCATATAGGTCAACGGAGTACTTGCGGGGTCAGTTGCCATGAAAAACGCCAGAAATATTGAGCTTCCGATGAACAGATGGAACATCAGCCTAAGCACAGGGTCTCCGCCATAAGCGAAGCTCAAGAGGTAAGCGAAAACTGCTGTAGTCGCCAAATAAGACAAAGTAATCCGCCATTTGATGTACCTGCGGCATATAACGAATAAGGCAATTCCAACGATAATGACAGCGAGACTTGATGCGCCGCCTACCCAACCGTGGAACTTGGTCAAGAATAGCGTCTGGAATACATCAGCTTGCGCGAAAGCAGGCATTGCCATGAGTTTCATTGGCTCAGGATTGCTAAAACAGATCTGCAACCAAGCACCGAACGAAGTCATACCATCGTAGTTCAGTGAGGTGGCAAGTGTAGGGATATTCAACGCGTGGTCCGCAGGCAGCAACACAGTGGAAAGAAACGGCAATAGAACCAACAGTTTGGCAGTTGCTGCGGGGTTTACGAATTTTCTGCCAGCTAAGCCCTGAATTTTTTTGAATAGTACTAAACCGACAAGAGATATCAACGCAACCCAAATGAATGCGTCTGGCGCTTCTAATGGCAGTATTGAGTCTGCAAAGGTTGTCATAAATGGAGCGCCTAGAGAATATGAGAGGGCAACTATTAGACCGAATACAGCCGCGGACATAGTGTTTAATGGACTGTCAGCGGCAACTTTATAGAGCAATGCATCAACGCCCACGGCAACTCCGACGGCGATTAAGGAAGTTATTGCAACGGTGAGACCTAAATTCCAGCCTGATGTTGAGGTAACTGGCCACCATAAAACAACTGCAACCACTGCAAGTATTAAAAGTGCAACAAACGTGTAAGTCATAAGTTTATCTTTAGTCATAGCTGAGTATTCTTTTACTTTAGACATTCTTTACGCGCACTCTCCTCGATTAAACCTGTCCTCACTCTATATTGAAAGGTTTATAAAATTTTCTGAAAGTAAACTTGAAAGCTTCAAGAACAAAAAAGAGCCGCTGTTGACTATTTTTCGGGACACTTGCCCAGAAAGAGGACGCGTGCGACCTGCTCGTTTTCAGGTTTTCTCGATTAGTGCAAGGAAAATGGAGTTTTAATCGTAACTCTTATATCGCAAAGGTTTATCTAACATTGCTTTGTGAGTTTGATGGTTTCAAAAAAAGCGCCATTGTACATGGTGACTTGGCGGTGTACCAGAAGATGTGTAGGTAGCTGCTTATACTGCAGTTACACACCTGAATACGCCAAGGATTTTGAAATAGATACTAAAAACGCTTACAAAATGGTTGACGAAATTCACAGGTTTGGCTCTCCGTGGTTCGGAATAAGCGGTGGAGAACCCCTTGTGAGAAAAGACATTTTTGACATCATAGCTTACGCCAAAAAAGAGTATGGCATGGAAGTCAGCCTAATCACAAGCGGCTTCGCCTTCGACCAGGAAAGACTGGACAAACTTGCGAAATATGAAGTACACACTGCAGTCAGCGTGGACGGAAACAGGGAATCAAACGACATTATCAGACGGCAAGGAAGCTACGACAAAGCGATTCACGCCATGAAAAAACTGTCAGAAAACGGAATCCTAGACTGCATAGTCACAACCATGACCAAATACAACATCAAAGACATGGCGCACCCAGCAGCGTTAGGAGAACAATACAAAGCAAGAATGGTCGTCTACCACAACCTTGTGCCCGTTGGCAGAGCAGGCTCAAACATGCCTGATTTGGCACCTACTCCAGAGGAGTACGAAGCAGCGTTCAATGAAATTTATGATTTGCAAGTAAAGTTGGCGAATAAAGTCAAGATTAATGTTTACGCGCCTTTCTACGCAAGAATTGTGCGCCAGAGAAACCCAGTAGACTTCTGGGATTGGTTCCAAAACGGTTTTCTAGGCAAATGCACAATCGGCGGAAACTACATCAGCATAACCGAAAACGGCGACTTCCGGTCATGCGGCTTCCACGAAGGCTACCGACTGGGAAACATGAAAGACAAGGGATTGCCGGAAACGTGGGATGAGCTGCAGCGTTCTGAGTTGCACTTGAAGCTGCGCGATAAAAGCAACATTAAGGGCAAGTGCGGAGTGTGCGAGTACCGAGAAATCTGCGGAGGCTGCAGAACACGAGCCGAATACTACACAGGCGACCTGTTCGAATCTGACCCAGCATGCGCATACATACCAAAAGTGCTCCGAGAACAATAGACAAGCCGATAAACATTCTATTCCTTTCTAATTGCCAGAGTCTACAGCATATTTTCCAGAGAAACCGCTGCCTTAGGGGTTACTTTTAATTTTGAAAATTGCATATCTGTCATTTGAGTAGACTATTTCTAAGAGTTTACAGCGGATAATTTTAGTGTCAAGCTGGTTTTTATCGTACACCAAAAATCCTATGTTGTATTCTTTTATGTAGTCGTGATAGTCTCGTGATTTCAGTTCAAACGCCGCGGCAGGCTTGAAATCGAATAGGCCCTTCAAGTCGCGGAGGTTTGGCATTTCGGGAAAACTGTCTTTTGAAAAAGTGAGAAATTGATACGTGAAAGAGACTGTTTGGTTTATGTTAATCTCGTCAAAGTCGTATTGGAACCGAACTGCATCTATCTGCCTGCTGGATAGAGCTCCCACATTGCCCCAGTCGGGCAACTCCTCGAAGTGCAGCGCAAAAACAATCTCTTCTTTTGCATCGTAGAAGCCAAGGTAATTACCTGTTAAGTTTGAACGAGAGAAATCAACAACTGCCCACCCGTCTCCTTGAGAATACGAAGAGCTATCCCAAGGATTCTGCCAGTCCAGCACGTCAGGGACATATGCTTCCTCGAATGAGAATTGCAGGTCAAAGAAAGTGCTCACGTACAAGGCAACATCGGTGATTTCGCTTTCTGTAGGGGACAGTGACCAAGCAACATTTATCGGGTACATGTCGTTCTGAACGAGAATTGTTTGAGTAATGATTACCTCGTCGTTGGAGTAGCGGAACGTCAATTTCTTGGGGGAAGTTTGGTCCTCGAAGACGGATTCTCTGGTAAAAGTGGAGAGGGAAATTTCCTTGTAAACGCCGTTTGCTCGATACGAGATTTTGTTTCCATCCGCCGCGGAACGCGAAACCTTGTACCAAACATCGTTTATGGAAACGTAGTTCTCGTCAGCAACATCACCTTTCGTCATATCATACGCTCTGACTAGTATTAGTGGATGCTCAAGTTCGTAAGCTAATTCCAAGACAGACGCAGCAACCAAGTTTCGTTCTATTATAGGATTAGTTTCCGCGATTACAGTCTTGCCTGAAAATAATCTGAACCAGAATCCAGGAACTTCCGTAACAACCACTGTTGTCTCATCAGGAAAATTGTTTCTAAGCCAAACGCCTGCATCGTAAGCTTTCAAATCGGTTGTTGAATAGTACACGCTGGCTTCCATTATTTTTCCGTAGACAACGCCAAAACGAAATACAAACATCAAGAACATTAGAATAATAAAGGAAACCGCGACTGCTTTAAGTCGAAATGGCTTCCACTTTGTTTTGTATTTGAAATAGAAGACGGATAACTTGTCGATTATGAAGTCAAATGCAACAGCCGCAAAAACCGCTAATGGGGGCATCAAATAGTAAATGAACCATTGAAAGGGCAGATACAGCCCAAAGAGATGGGACTCCGCTAAAACGAAGGGAACAATTAAACTCAAGATCAAAATCATATAGGGAATAAACGTTTTCTTCGCTCTTAGGCTAAAGAACGCTAGTAAACTGCCACCTACAGCAAAAAATAGTACAAAACCGAAATTCACCATGAAGGCATTAAAGGTGGTAGCGCCAATCTGATACACCATTGTTTTTTGCGAGAGGAAAACGTGTTCAATAAAGATGTCGATGTGAGAAATCACCGGTTGAAAATAATAGAGGAAAAACGCTATCCCTCCGCCCAGAATCAGGGCAATTAAAGCTTTGAGGTAGGTGCCTCTAGATTTTATTAGCATAAAGAGAACAACTGGCGGAAGTATCAGGACTGTCAGAAACGTGGCAAGTTGATGGGATAAGACCAGAGAAAAACCTGCCAAGAAAGTAACCATAATATGCCCGAAATCCTTCGTTGCTAAGGGCAAATACAGGAATAACAAAAACATAAATGACAAGCCAAGTACGGTTGTGTAACCGCCCCACGAGTTAATTTCGTATATCGGAAAACACAACAATAACAAAACCGCGGCGATAGCCCCTGTTTTTTTGTTGAAAAACTTGGCGCCAATTAGATATACGGAGAAAAACAGCAACCAATCAATAAGTACGGCTGTAGTTTTCACCAGCAGTATCATCTGTTCAAGATTACTTGTTCCGGTTCCAGTAAAGGCAATTAGCGTTGCGAGCAGAATCTGGTAGAGGGGGGGAGCCCAACTTAAATTGTCTAGCGATATTTTGCCAGTCTGCAAAAAAATCTGAGCCTTTTCTAAATGGACTGCCGGGTCGTTGCCAAGGACTAGCCCGTTCATCGACATGATGGAGTAGAAGAGTATCAGGATCACGGCTGAAAAAACCGCTGCGAACGCAAGCTCTACGATTTTCTTCTTCTCACCGGTAAGTGTCAACGCGATTATGCCGTTCCC
>JAFGNM010000054.1 GCA_016927015.1 Candidatus Bathyarchaeota archaeon
AATCTTTTTGACAAGAGAGAATCTCTTAAGTCATATATGTTTTTTCGCAACTGTTGGTAGAAAAATGTTACATTCGCAATTTGGCTACGGTTTCTAATGACAATACTGTTATTAGTTTCTTCTCTGCTAATGAAGACAACCGAAAACAGTGGTGAAAACCTTGAGCAGCGACTTAGCTATCAGCGTTGAAAACTTAACTAAACGATATGGCGACTTGACAGCAGTCAACGGCATATCTTTCAACGTTAAACGCGGCGAGATTTTCGCTTTTCTAGGACCAAAC
This sequence comes from Candidatus Bathyarchaeota archaeon, assembly GCA_016927015.1. Classification (GTDB taxonomy): domain Archaea; phylum Thermoproteota; class Bathyarchaeia; order Bathyarchaeales; family Bathycorpusculaceae; genus SG8-32-3. Next base: position 284 of record JAFGNM010000054.1, read on the forward strand.
GGGGCGGGCAAAACAACCACTGTTGAAATTCTGGTGGGGCTTCGAAAACCCACAAGCGGCGGAGCTACTGTGCTCGGGTTTGACATAGCTAAAGACCTGAAGGAAATTAAGAAGCGAATTGGCGTCTTGCCTCAGAGCTTCAACACTTATGACAGGCTTACTGTAAAAGAGAACATTGAATATTTTGCAGGCATGTTTGATAGCCGCCCAGACGTTGACGGGTTAATCAAGCTTGTTGATTTGGAGGACAAGAAGAAAGAGCAGTTCAGGAACCTGTCTGGCGGCTTAAAACAGCGGTTAGGGATAGCTGTGGCTTTGGTTAACGATCCAGAGGTCGTTTTTCTGGATGAGCCCACATCAGGTTTGGATCCGAAAGCGCGTCACGGCGTTTGGCGCTTAATCGAGGATTTGCATGCTAAAGGGAAGACCGTGTTTTTGACGACGCATTACATGGAGGAAGCAGAGGCGCTTGCCGACCGCGTGGGCATCATTCACAACGGCAAGATTGTGGCTTTAGATGAGAAAGACAGGCTTATTGCGGCTCACGGAAAGAAGAACATGCTTGTTCTGAGGAAGGCTGACCAGAAGGCGGTTTCGGTAATTGGTAAGCTTGGTTTGAAGGCGAACTATGACGAGGGCGACGTTACCATCAATTTGAACGATGGCGTTGCGGTTTCAGATGTAATGCAAGCGTTAAGTGCTGCACGGGTTTCCTATTCGGAACTGCAGTTGAAGCGTTCAAGTCTTGAAGATGTGTTTCTGAACCTTACTGGTGAAGAGCTTGGAAAGGAGGAAACTGCTTGACGAGCCACATACTGTTGGATTTGAAGGCGTGTCTTAAGACGTTTGCTCGGAACAAGAGCACTATTTTCTGGACTCTTGCGTTTCCAAGCGTGTTAATTCTCATATTTGGCGCGATTTTCAGCCAATCTACGGTGAGGAATGACTTGTACGTGCAGAATCAGGATTTGGTGGATGGTGAGGCTTCTTTCTGGTCTGATCAGGTAATCAGCGTTTTGAACGAGACGGATGCGTTTAACATAAAGATGGTTGACGTTTCCATCAATGCAACCGACTATGCTCTTGAGAACCGGTTGGATAGCCTGCTTATAATTCCTCAAGGGTTTAATGATTCAGCTAACGTTGCGCTTTTCACTGGTGGCGGTTCCAGTGCGAGCATGACTTTTGTTTATGACCAGTCGTCTTCTTCGTCAGGTATCGTGCAGAGCATAGTCATGGGGGTTGTTGAGAGTATGAACTTTGAGTTTTCTGACGGTAGACACTACCTTGTTGTTGAAGGTGTAACTATTGCGCCTCAACGTTTCAGTTTCATCGACTTTTTCATGCCTGGCGTTATAGGGATGACGGCTATGACCACGAGCATTTTCACGTCGGTGGCGATTAGTTCCAGGTTCAAGGAGACAGGAGTTTTCCATAAGTTAGCGACGACGCCGTTGAAGCGTTACGAGTGGATTCTGTCGCGTACAATCTTCAACATTTTGGTGTCGTATCTTGGCATGGCGGTTATGCTCCTCATAGGCGTGGTGGCGTTTAACATGACGATTACGGTGGACGCGGTTTCTTTGGTGATGGTGGCTATGGCTTCGCTGCTGTTTTCAGGCATAGGCATGATAATTGCGCGGTTCGTGAAAGACCCGGATGGCGCTGACGCAGCGGCAAACGTTATAACGTTCCCGATGATGTTTCTTTCAGGCACGTTCTTCGAGTTAAGCCAGATGCCCCAGTTTCTGCAGGCAATAGCCAAGGTTCTTCCGCTAACGTACGTCAGCGAAGGACTTAGAGCAGCAATGATTTTCGGGCAGGCAGACCAAGCGATTTTCAACACGGTGCTCGTTAGCATAATGGGCGTCATTTCCATAATCGTGGGTTCGTGGATAACCAAGTGGGAAGACGACTGACACGTTTCAGCTACGTGGATAGACCCCCCTACTCCTTTTCTGCATTGATTGGCTATTAGGATCCAAATATGTTCGTTTCGCGTTTTCAACATGTTTTGGGTTGCGGAAAACGCCGAGGATAGACCCCCTATAGGTTTCTGCATAGAATTTCTATTAGGATCCAAATATGCGGGTTCCGCGCCTGCCTGCGTGAGATGCCTACCCCCTCCCTTACTTATAGAGTGAATTGTCAAGAGAATGGCGGATACTAAACAGTTTACTCTACACAAATCACCTCCCAACTGGATAATATGCATTCTACTTCACCTGAAACATAGCGCCGAGTGCCCAGCGGTATTTGAACCCTAACGAAATTCACAAATTCACAAACAACCAAACGCCTAACTCTGTAGCCAGTGAAATCCGAATTAAAAGTTGGGAAAACAAAGAGAGTGAGATTCTAATTAATGAAGAAGCTCTGCTACTCGCTAAATACTTGAGAAATGAAAAGAAAGAATGGAATCCTAGAATAGCGATTTGCTGAAAAGCATAGGTATTATGCAAAATGTTGACCCAATTGAAGACCTTAGAAAGATGACTGACGAAATACCAGAGAAAGTGAGAAGTGTAATTATGCCTGACAATATCAAAGCAAAGGCTAAAGTTATGTCAGAGGTCTATCTTTACACGTACTGTGCTGAGAATGCACTGAGGGCTTTTATCGAAGGCGTATCAATCAAAAATTTTGGACCAGAATACCTTCCCAAGCTGAAATTAAACACGGACATGCAAGGCAAAATAAAGGAAAGAAAACAGCTGCAAGAAAAAAAGAAGTGGCTAAGTGCTAGAGGAACCTCCGACATTTTTTACTTAGATATAGACGACTTAGGTTGGATAATTGCAAATAACTGGGATATCTTCAAAACCTATTTTCCAAGACTTGATTGGATAACTGTGAATATCAGCGAAATTGCTGATTGCAGAAACCAAGTAGCTCATCATAGTTATTTACAAGAACATGAAAGAGATGTAATTAGAACAGATTTTTATAAGATACTCAAACAAATTGGTGACACTTTCAATTAAAACAGAATTATTCTAAATCTTCAAAATCTCTAGAATCATCCTTCGACTCTTACAAAATCAGAAATGGTTACAGGACGGAGTTAAGCGATAGCATGACATTGTGAGAATTTAGGATAAATTAAATATGTTACATCAAGACATACCAACCAGAATTGAACCACAGACTTGGGAAGTGAGTGTTTGCCACAGAAAACTGCACATTGTTTTGTTATTATGCCTTTTTCAAAAACCACAGAAAAACACACAGAAGAGTATTGGACAAAACATTTCGAACACTTTTTAAAACCTACCATCGAAGAGTGCCCAGAGCTTGAAGCACTTAGATCAGAACCATTACGTGGCGACGTATTAAAGCAAATTATTACTAACATTGTCAATTGTCCTGTTGTAGTCGCAGATCTTACAGACTGGAATCCCAATGTTTTTTGGGAATTAGGAGTTCGCCAAAGTTTCAAGCATGGGACAATAACAATTGCTGAAAAAGGTACCAAGATGCCTTTTGATGTTAGTATTAAAAGTTGCCTTTTTTATAACCTTAATGATTACATTGAAAACGAGAAATTTAGAAAGAGATTTAAAAAAGCTATCAACGACTCTTTATCAAATCCTGACAAATCAGATAGCCATGTTTTGGAAACTGTTTCGGGTCGAGGTACTTTATTTGAAATTATCCACCGAGACGAAGCGATTCGCCGAGTAAAAGCTTTGATCTCTGAATGTAAACATAACACAGCGGTTATAAATGAAATATATGAAATAGCTAAAAAAAATCAAAAAACCCCTGCAAAAAGGATTTTCGTTACTTCGCGTTTCAGATTCTCGGCAATTGAATTGTTAGTCACCAATCGCTATCTTGATGAAAAAGACAATTTCTATAAAATGGCTGAAGACGTTATTGATAATATTTTGACCAGAACCGACCAACTTAATATATGGGAAAATTCGCCAACGCTAACTGAAGCTTGGTTCATCGACGATGAGAAACAAAATGAGTTCGAAGCGGAAGGCATAAAGTTCATGAAAAAATTACGTAAGACTCAGAGAAAATTAGAGCTTTCTTGTTAGCATTGTGCGAATGCTCCGTTCTCCATTTGTTCGTGCTCGCCTTGCGGCTCGCACTCGCTCCATCGTTGCAGCGATAATACAGGCAAACCAATCGGTTAATGTTAGTTGTTCGCTCGCTCCTGCAAAATCTGATTCCTCGCCCCTTGGCTCGGCAGACCGCATAGACCCGCTTGCTACACTCGCGCCAAGCTTTCGCTCCGTGTTCTGCCAGATTTTAGCTCGCTCACAAAAAAGATAGGTGTATGCTTAAGGAAATCTAAAACGCCTCAAGAATCAGCCAACCATCCTCAAAACTCCAATGTCTATGCTTCTCAGGAGTTTTAGAAAACTTATCTAACTTCTGCAAAGGAACAGATGCGATATAAGACCCCTGCTTACGACTACGAACAAACAATTTAATTGACTTCTTAGCCAATCCAAACCACCTTCAAACAACACAAGACACGAAACAAATACTTAAAATTACTTAAAATTTGTGCGAAATGCACATGGTATAATCATAAATAAACCTTATATTCGGCAACACCAGTTAATTCTCAGAGGAAAACAAAAATGAAGCAAGCAAACCGCCAAGAAACACACAACAATAATAGAAGAAGAGAGTAAGAAATTACTAAGATGTAAGGCAGGTATGACGACGGGCTCCAGAAAGCAAGCAACGGG
>JAFGNM010000055.1 GCA_016927015.1 Candidatus Bathyarchaeota archaeon
CAGTTTGTTCAAGTTTCTGTTTTCGGCGTAGGCGAAGCACCAATTTCCGTGTCTTCATCGCCAACAAAGAAAGGCACGTTCCAACTTTGCGTTCGTAAAGTAGGAAACGTGACGACCAAGCTGCACATGCTTAAAATAGGCGACAAAATTGGCGTCAGAGGCCCATTTGGACACGGCTTTGACACAGAATTCTTGAAGGGCAAAGACCTGTTGTTTGTTGCAGGCGGTCTTGGTATTGCACCGTTGCGGTCGCTGTTCAACTACGTTTTAGACAAAAGAAAAGATTACGGACGAGTTACTCTTCTCTACGGCTGCAAAGAACCGCGTGAACTGCTATTCGGTGACGAAATGGCTGCGCTGGAAAAGAGGGATGATGTGGACTTCAAATCTACGGTTAACTGGTGCCCTGAAAATGAAGCGTGGACTGGAAACATCGGCGTGATTACCACTTTGATTCCTCAAGTCAGTTTTGACCCTGAAACCACTTACGCAATTGTGGTTGGTCCCCCTATCATGTACAAGTTCGTTATAGCAGACCTGAAAAAACGGAATGTTCCAGACGACCACATAATTATTTCTCTTGAGCGGAGAATGAAATGCGGCGTTGGAAAATGCGGTCACTGCCAGATTAACCAGATTTACGTGTGCAAGGACGGTCCAGTGTTTAATTATTCAAAAATTAAGGGAGTACCGGAGGCGTTATAATGAAACCGAAAGTTGCTTTCTTTGACTTTGCCGGCTGCGAAGGCGACCAGTTGCAAGTAGCCAACTTGGAAGAAGAACTTCTTGATCTTCTGGGGCAGGTTGAAGTTGTAAGTTTCAGAGAAGTTATGAAGGAACACAGTGAAAACTACGACATAGCTTTCATCGAGGGGTCGTGCACTCGGCTTCACGATGAAGCTAGGCTGAAGCAGATTAGGAAGAACGCGAAAATAGTGGTTGCCATAGGCTCGTGCGCCACAATCGGCGGCATTAACTCTTTGAAAAACTATCAAGACTTAGAAGATGTCAGGCGAACTGTTTACGGCGACAAAGCCAAGTTATTCGACACTTACGCAGCGAGACCCATAGACGCCGTGATACCCGTAGACGCTTACGTGCACGGATGCCCAATAAACAGAGAGGAATTTCTCCACGTAGTCAAATCGCTTCTGCTGGGAAAGAAGCCCGAAATCCCCAATTATCCTGTGTGCGTTGAATGCAAGAAAAACGAGAACGTCTGCGCGTTTGAAAGAGGCGAATTCTGCGTGGGTCCCGTTACCAGAGCAGGCTGCGACTCCTGCTGCGTCAACGAAGGAACCAAATGTTGGGGTTGCCGCGGCTTGGTGGATAACCCGAACGAGAACTCTCAAAAAGAGGTTTTAATCAAGTACGGTCTCACAGTTGACGATGCAATTAACAAGTTTAAATTATATTTCGGTTGGCAGGAGAGGAAGAAATAATGACAGACAAAAATTTTGATGTAGAAGTACACCACGTGACAAGAGTAGAAGGACACGGAAACATCTACGTAAACGTAAGGGACGGAACCATAACGCGATGTGAATGGAACATTTCCGAAGCGCCACGCTTCTTTGAAGCCATGGTTGTAGGACGCAGCTGGCGTGAGCTACACCACATAACTTCGCGCATCTGCGGCATCTGCTCTATCGGACACACGCTAGCATCTTTAAGCGCCACTGAAGCAGCGATGGGCATAACCATAAGTGAACAAGACCTCAAACTTAGAAAAATAGCGTTACACGCAGAGAACCTGCAAAGCCACCTTTTGCACGTGGGCTTTCTGGTTCTCCCTGACCTCATGGGCGTTGGCTCCGTGATTCCGCTTGCATCTTCTAACCCTAAAGAAGTCAAAACCGTTTTACGCTTGCACCGACTAGCAAACGAGATGTCCAATCTGCTCTGCGGCAGAACAACGCATCCTCAAAGGCTGTTGCCAGGCGGATTCTCAAAAATCCCCACTATGAAAGAGCTAAGCGCGCTCAGAGCGAAGCTGAAGGCGTCCGTTCCAGACCTGCAAGCCGTCGCGAAACTGCTCCAGAGTTTAGCTCCGAAAATCCCTGGCTTCGTTAGGGAAACCGAGTTCATCGCGTTAACTAAACCTGACGAGTACGCGCTTTACGACGGTAAAATCGGCTCCACAGACACTGACGCTGCACCAGCAAGCGAGTACCTTTCATACACCAACGAGTACATCGTGCCTCAGTCTACCGCGAAACGTGCAAAACACTTTCGAGACTCGTACATGGTCGGTGCCCTTGCACGGCTTAACATTAACTACGACTTGCTTTCTCCGTTGGCGAAGAAAACCGCTGAAATGTTCGGGCTGAAACCAGTGTGCCACAACCCGTTCATGAACAGCGTTGCGCAACTGGTGGAAGTTGTCCACAGCGTCGAAGATTCGATTAAGCTGATTAACGAGCTTGAAGCTGCAGGCTTGAAGAGCCAGCCAGACTACAACAACCCAGACGTGACAGTTAAAGCGGGCAGAGGCGTCGGCGCAGTGGAAGTTCCAAGAGGCATACTGTTCCACGACTACGCGTACAACGAGAAAGGCATCTGCACAAAAGCCAACTGCGTCATCCCAACCAACCAGAACCACGGCAACATCGAACTAGACATGAAAGCCCTAGTGCCAAAAATCATGGGCAAAACACCGAAGGAAATTGAACTGACTCTGGAAATGCTGGTACGCGCTTACGACCCATGCATTTCATGCTCAACACACGCCGTTAAAGTACACTTCGTCTAAAAACGCAGAGATTTAACGCCAAAACAGCGGAAAACGCTTGGACTACCAGTTACAGCGAGGTTACTTCTGCCTCTGGCTGGGCGTCCTTTTCCTGTTTTTCTGCAACAAATGTTTCTTTCTTTTCTGTTTTAGCAAGTGTCTCTGGGCATTTGTCGTTGCGCACTTCCTCTTTGAGGTCAAGAACTCCTTTCACCGTTCCATCGCTCAAATATTCAAGTTTGAAACCCATCTTCTTTGTCAGGTTCAAGGCTCTCTGGTTGTCAGGAAGCATAATTGCGTAGACGGTTTCGACGCCCATCTCTTTGGCTATTTCAAGCACGTAATCCACTATTTTGCTGCCTAAGCCTTGTCCTTGCCATTGGTCGCCGATTATGAAAGCAAGTTCTCCTGTTTTTCCGTCAAGTTCAATGCTTAGTCTTCCTACTCCTAAGATTTTTTTGTGGTTTTCTTCGCTGAGCTCCGCCACTATAGCGATTTCGCGGTCGTAGTCGATGTTGCAGTAGCGAACGCGGACCTCGTGTGGAGTGTCCTTCAGCAGCTGGAAGAACCTGTAGCGTATGGACTCCTCGGAGAAGCTTTGGAACATTTCCAGCCACATGGGCTCGTCTTCAGGCTTTATGGGTCTTAACAGCACTTCTTGGCCGTTCTTAAGCTTCCACTGGGTCTCGTATTTTTTCGGGTACGGGCTTATCACCAAGTGCTCGTGAGGTTCAAACTTTTTGAAAACCTTGCTTTTGTCAACTTTTATTCTCGCGTCAAGAATGCAAGCTTCTTTCTCGTTTATTAGGAGCGGGTTAACGTCGATTTCCTTTATCTGTGGGAAGTCAATGAGCAACTGCGAGAACAGCCCAATGGTTTCTTCTAGAAGCTTGAGGTTGGCTGGCGGCACGTTTCTGTAGCCTTTTAGAAGCTGGTAAACTTTGGTTTCCTCCATCATTTTCCTGATGAGTGTAGTGTTTAACGGCGGCAGCGCTATTGAGTAGTCTTTGAAGAGTTCGACGCCTACGCCTCCCATGCCGAACAGGATTACTGGACCGAAGAGCGGGTCAGTTTTTCCGCCTATTATGATTTCGTAGCCTTTTCTACTTATCATAGGCTGGACGGTGACTCCGAGTATTTGGGCTTTTGGACTATACTTTTTTGCCCTATGAATAATAATATCAAATGCTTGTTTGATATCCGTGTCAGAGTTTAGGTCAAGCATTACGCCCCCAGCATCGGTTTTGTGGACTATTTGAGGCGAAAGAATTTTGAGAACCACAGGGTAGCCAATCTGATGGGCGAAAGCAACAGCTTCTTCTGCGGTGTTGGCGACTTCGGTTTTTACAACTGGAAAATTGTAGTAGTCCAGGAGTCTTTTTGCTTCGTCTTCTGTCAATAGTTCACGGTTTTCCGTTGCAGCGTTTCTGAGTATTGCCATTATCGGCCGTTTAGGTGGCGCTGCGTCTACTGGTCGCTCCTCTGGTGTCTGGTAGATGAGTTCAAGGTTGCGCTGGTACTGGTACATGTACATGTAGGTTTTGATTGCGTTTTCAGGCGTGGAGTATGTTGGAATGTTGTTTGCGTTGAGAATGCTGTTTGCTTCTTGCACTGCGCCGTAACCCATGAAGCTGGTCAATATCGTCTTGTTCTGGTATGTTTTGCTCTTAACGAGCTCGACGATGGTTTGGGCTACTTCAATCGCTTTCGAAACTGCTTGCTGCGTGAAGATGATGAGTATGCCGTCGATGTTCTCGTCGTTCAGGCAAGCTTCAACCGCAGTTTTGTACTGCTCTGCTCCAGCGTCCCCGAGAACGTCAATTGGGTTGCCTTTGCTCCAGAAAGGCGGTAAAACACTGTTAAGGGCGTCCATGGTTTTTCGGTTCAGTTTAGCAAGTTTGCCTCCCTTAGCGATCAAGGCGTCGGTTGCCATGACTCCTGGGCCACCAGCGTTTGTTATCACCGCCAAGTTAGGTCCGCGCGGCAGAGGTTGGGTTCCTAAAACTTCAGCGGCGTTGAATAGGTCTTCGATTTCTTCCACTCGGACTACGCCAGCACGCTTGAACGCCGCGTCATAAATAGCGTCTTCACCTGAAAGCGAACCGGTGTGGGATGCTGCGGCTTTTGCGCTTTCGCTGAACTTGCCTGCTTTAACCACTATTATGGGCTTGGTTCGTGCAAAGTGCCTGGCGGCGCTCATGAACTTGCGGGCGTCTGTTATGCCTTCCGCGTACATGAGTATGCTTTTGGTTTTAGGGTCGGTGCCGAAGTAGTCTATGAGGTCTCCGAAATCCACGTCAATCATGGAGCCTACTGAGACGAAGTTGCTGAAGCCTATGTTCTCATGTATCGCCCAATCCAAGATTGCTGAGCCTAAAGCCCCGCTCTGGGAGATGAAAGCTACTTTGCCCGGTTTCGGCATTTTATCCACGAATGTGGCGTTCAGGTTTGTTCGGGGACGGATTATGCCTATGCAGTTTGGCCCGATTACTCTCATTCCATATTTCTTCTTTACTTCCAGAATCTTATCTTCTAGAGCTCTACCTTCCGCACCAGTTTCTTTAAAGCCCGCTGAAACGATGATAACGCCTTTTACTCCTGCGCGTCCACACTCTTCCACCACGTCTGGAACAGTTTTCGCTGGAGTCGCAATAATGGCTAAGTCAACGGATTCAGGAATTTGCTCTATTTTCTGGTAGGTTTTTACTCCGAGAATTTCTGGTTTACGTAAGTTAACAAAGTAAACTTTTCCCGCATAACCTAACTCCGTGAAGTTCTTCACTATTGCATATCCAACTGAGCCTTCCTTGTCGCTGGCGCCTATGATGGCCACGCTTTTCGGGTTGAAAATCTTGTCAAGATTTAAAGTAACCATTGTAAGGGTACCCTTCTTCGGTTAAGGGTCGCACAGTAGGAAAATTAAAAGGTTATGTATCCTAAGTCACTTTTCCATCGAAAACTTGAGCTTAAACAGAAAGGCTGTGTTAAATCCCGTCTTTATATACGGGAGGGGGTAGCCTCCGAGAGCACATAAGGTTTTGAAAGTCGCCAGCAGGTTAAGTTATCAACATAGCCGTCTGTACGCTAAATACACAAGAATTATTATTTTGGACAACAATAGTTCGGCAATGAGCTGACATGAAAGTCTGTGACCGAAGAGCAATCTCTGCAGGTATGGCTATTCTAATGCTACTCTCATTTGCCACTGCAACAACTGTAGTTGCTCAATCTCTGTTCGAAGTTGAATCTATTGACCTCACAGTGTATAGAGACGGCTTGGTCCACGTTACACAAACAATAATTGTTGACGAGTTGGCTCCTGACATCACGCTTCCTCTTTTATCGGCGTCTGTTGAGAACGTGATAGTGCTTGACGAGAGCCAACTAGTGGTGGACTACGAAATAAACGGAGGTAATTTGACTGTTTTCACTCTGGGAGCGGAGCGTGTTTTAGTTGAATACGACACGATCGCGCTTACAGAGAAAGAAGCTGAGGTATGGACTTTAGTCGCTGACAATCCTTATACCTTAACGGCTTTTCTGCCGCAAAATGCAACAGTAGTCTATCTGAGCAGTATGCCAACCGCGATAGACACAAGCGGCACAGGAATAAAGTTGTCCTTGTATCCCGGCCAATGGGAGATTAGCTACGTTCTACCCTTGCTGCCTGACGATGGAACTGAAGACAACGGGGCACCTTGGACCACATTTCCACTTGAATACTTAATCATAGCCATAGCCGCCGTGACAGCGGTCGTTCTTTCAGTAATATTGATTATTAGACGGCGAAAAGGGCCTAACGTTAAGAAAACAGTGAAAGCTTACCCCCAGCTGAAGAAAGAAGACAAAGATGTAATAGCGTTTCTAGCCGAAAAAGGCGGTCAAGCTTTCGAGGCTGAAATAAGAGAACGGTTTCCAGACATGCCCAGAACCAGCCTTTGGAGACTAGTCAGAAGACTTGAAAGGCTAGAGATAGTTGAAGTAAAGAAAATTGGACTTGAAAACCAAGTACAACTTAAATAAAAGTAAAACAAAAAAGTGAAAAAAGGAAAGGCTAAGTTTTGTTTCCAGTTTCCTTATTGACCGTTGCCGCCGCTACCGCGTCCATAGTTGCTGCCGATGTTGCCGTTGCCTAAGCCGTTGCCGCCGCTGTTGTCACCGTTGCTGCCTGAGCCAGATCCGTTCATGTGTTGGTTCATTTTTTGTGTCATGGCTTGATCCATTTCCTGAACCATCTGACCGATTTCATCTAAGTCTTGCAGTGCGTTTTTGAAGTTCTCTCTGTTTCCTTTAGCTGTTTGGATCATGTTCTCCAGAGTTTCCATGAACTGGTTTTCGCTTTGGTAACCAAGAGACTCCAGAACATCAGCGAAATCGATGCCCGATTGGTTTCCGTTTCTAAATCTTTCCCTGATTCTTTCACGGACTCTTTCGCAGTAGCCATCAATTCTCCAAGCGTTGTTTTCTTCAGCTTGTTCCTTCAGGTAATCGTGAACTTGCGAGATCAGATCCTTTGCTTCCTGCAAGTTGGAAATAACTTCGGTTGCTTTGCCCTCCAAAAGTAATGCTCTGGCTGCGTTTATGTCTAATAGCGCTTCAGCGTCGTCAAGTAGCTGCTTAATCTCGTCGGGTGCATCTTCAGGCAGAATCTCTCTCAAACGGTCGATTCTTTGCAGTTGGCGTGTCATAGCTTCTAATAGTCCTTGGCAGTCAACTAACTCACACTTCTGGAGACCTGCGTCCTCGAGAATCATGTGTATTGAACTGAAGACTTCCCTGAAAATGCTCAAAGCTTCGGTTGCGTAGTCAACAGCGCCCTCGTAGTCTTCGGCTTCAAGTGCATCATGAGCCGCAGTCAAGTTTCCCACGCCTTCACCGTACAACGTCACGTTATTTTCCAACGCGTCAAGGAGCCCGACTTCTTCAATCTTGTCGAGCGCCGTCTCGTTATCATACACCAGATCAATCAGATTTTTAACTTGCTGTTCTGCTCTGTCAGCGACCTCAACTAACTGTTCTGCAGGCGTTGCTTGAACTTGGCCTTGCGCAAACATAGCTGAAACTGGAGCCGCCGTCATTATGACGGACACCAACATAGCCAACACGACAAGTTGCCTTTTGCTCATCATTTGAATCACAACTAACACATTAGCACAATTATAGTTAAGGGACACTGTGGAATGAGCGTTTCAAATTTTGAAACGTTGCTCTATCGTTAAAGTTGACGGTGGAGCCTGAAAACCATTTTTTGTTTGGGTGTGGAAACGCCTTACTCGTCGTCTGAACCTACAAACTCTTTGATTGTTGCTATGATTTTCTGCAGTTCCTTCCCGCTTAAGGGCGGTTCATACGGTATTCTCAGCACTTCCCAACCTTTAGCCTCCAGCAAACCGCAGATTTCCTCATCGCGCTGTTGCTGTTTATCACCTGAATGCGCCTGCAAACCATCCAAGTACACGGCTTTTCGCTTGTTAAGCCAGCAGAAATCAGGGATTGTTACCTTCAGAACAATGGTCTTTTGTGTTACCATACCGCTAGTTAAGCCAGCCGCGCTTAACGCCTTGAACACTTCTATCTCGGCTTTGCTGACTTTTGGATGCATGTACCTCTTGTAGCTCAACTTCACCGCTCCTGCCGTGTTTTCATTTAGAAGTACCGCCTCGCCTTAATAACTTTCAGCCAGAAAGAAGGATAAGCTGAAGAATCAGGTGTCAACGGAAGTTATGCTCCAAATCTGATTTGGAATCTGAATTGCCTTTTCATAAACTTATTCTTTAGTATCATCGTTTGTAGGTTTGATGAAAAATGAGCGCACAAGAACTTGAAAAACTGCAAGCCATGCGAGCAGAACTTGAGGCAGAAGCACAGTCCTTAAAAGAAGAACAAAAAAGCTTGGAAAACAACGTGCTATCTCTTGAAGAGAAAGTTGTGAGTGAAAGGCTGAAAAAGGAACGAGCCGTGATTGAAGAGTTAAAGAACCGCAACAAAGCTGCCAAAGACGCTATAGCTGAGCTGGAAGCAAAAAAGAAAAAACTCGAAAATAAGCTAGAGGATGTAGCTCAAACACCAGAAGCTCCATCTCCTGCGGAGGAAAAGGCCGAAGAAGCACCTGCTCAACCGGAAGAAACGGAAGAAGCGGCTAAGACTGCTGAAGTAGCTCCTGAGGAAACCGAAGAAGACTGTGTTACCGTTACAGCCATAGAGGGTGAAGCCTTAGTCGAAAATCAAGAAGCAGTAAACGATAGTCCAAGTAAGCAAGACAAAAAGAAACGTAGATTCTTCTAGACAAATACGCTAACAAACCATTCTTTAAAACGGAAAAAAAGCTTCAGTTTTCATACAACCATAATCGCTTTACTGCGATTGCCTCGAGGTATTGGCAACACTACAGCTGTTTCCTAGACATTATACTCTTTTAAACCACGTATTTTACCTACTACCGAGCAAATGCCAGTACATAAAAAAGGAAGGATAATTAAGGATTCTATTTTTTCTTAGTTGTTGGCTTAGCTTTTGGTTTCGCTTTCACAGCTGCCTTAACAGGTTTCATTGGCGCTTCACAACATATCAGCTCAACTGCTTCACAGCCGCAAGGATCGTCAACCACAACGATAAGCCCGCATTCTTCACACTTGTATTTTTCACCTTTCTTCGCCAAAAATTAACACCTTCCTCAGAACGCTAACATATACTCTGTAGCCATTTGATATAAACGTATCCAAAATAAGAGGGAATACATTAAAACCATCTTGTACAAGAAATACAGGAACAACTTATGAAAAAACAGCACCTAGCAATTATTGTGATAGTTACAGTGGCGCTTGTGATCGGCTCCGCCGTACTCGTTTTGCTGAACGAAGAACCTGCGGACACTACTCCAGTAAGCTACACTTATGAAGTTATCAACGTGTACCCTCATGACCCAAACGCGTTCACTCAAGGATTAATCATGGAAGAAGGGGTCCTGTACGAAGGCACTGGGCTGAGGGGTAGCTCTACACTGCGCCGCGTAGACTTGGAAACTGGCAATGTTCTGCAGACGAATGCTCTGTCAGACGAGTTTTTCGGTGAAGGCATCACAGTTTTCGGAGACAGAATCATCCAGTTAACTTGGCAGTCGCAAAAAGGTTTCGTCTATGATAAACACTCTTTTGATTTGCTTCAAGAGTTCAGCTATCCTACTCAAGGCTGGGGAATAACAACCGATGGAACCCAGCTGATAATGAGTGATGGAACAGCAAACTTGTACTTCCTAGACCCTGAAACCTTTGAGACAATTGGACAGGTTGAAGTGCACGGCAATGGAGCCGTGACTAACCTCAATGAACTTGAGTACATCAACGGCGAAGTCTACGCTAACGTATGGCAAACAGACAAAATAGCAATAATTGATCCACACACTGGGCAAGTCAAAGCGTGGATAGACTTGGCAGGCATCTACAACCCAGAAAACACCAATCCAGACAGTGTACTCAATGGGATTGCCTATGACGCAGAAAGCGACAGGCTTTTTGTAACTGGCAAACTGTGGTCGCAGCTTTTTGAAATAAAGTTAATCGCTCTGAAATAGTAAAAGAATTGAGGGTTGCCGTTAACTTTCGCTCTTCTTCTTTTCGCCTGTAGGCGTAGCGGGAAACTCTGAGTTTTTCAGCCATACCCTTAAGCTGCTTGTCCACCCTGTAATTCACAGTTCCATCCTCGAATGTTCCGTCTTTCTGCCTTTCGCCGGCTTTAATTCCCGTTAGAACTTCTATGCCTTCGTCGATAGTTTTGACAGAGTAAAGGTGAAATCGCCCAGCTTTAACAGCGTCCACTACCTCTTCCTTCAACATCAGGTTCTGCACGTTACTCGCCGGTATCATCACTCCCTGCTGACCCGTGAAGCCTTTAGCCTTGCAGACTTCAAAGAAGCCTTCGATTTTCTCGTTCACGCCGCCTATAGCTTGAACCTCGCCTTTCTGGTTAACCGAGCCAGTTACAGCTAAACTCTGCTTTATTGGCAGCCCAGAAAGCGCCGACAATATCGCGTATAATTCAGTGCTTGACGCGCTGTCACCTTCCACGCCGCCGTAATTCTGTTCAAAAACAAGACGAGCAGAGAGACTGAGCGGTTTATCTCGCGGGTATTTCTCATTCAAGTAGCCGCTCAAAATCAGGACGCCTTTCGTGTGGATGGGTCCGCCCATTTTGGCTTCCCTTTCAATGTCGATGACGCCTTCGCGGCCTAAGCCTATGCTTGCGGTTACGCGTGACGGGTTGCCGAAAGCGAAGTCGCCCAGCCCCATAACGGACAAGCCGTTCACTTGTCCAACTTTCTCCGCGTCCGTGTCAATAAGAAGTATTTCCCGCTGAATCATTTCTTGGATTTTCTCTTGAATAAGCTTTGACCGGCATATTTTTTCTTCGATGGCTTTTTTCACGTGGCTCCCAGTCACCAACTTGGATTTTTCCTGTGTAGCGTAAAAGTTGGCTTCACGAACGATGTCTGCAACTTCGGCGAAGCGTGTGGAGAGTTTCTGCTGGTCTTGAGCAAGCCTTTGACTGTACTCGACCAGTTTGGCTAGCCCTGACCCGTCAAGATGCTTCAGGTTTTCCTTTTGGCAGATGGTGCAGACGAAAGCGGCGTAATGCTTCACGTTTTCTTCTGTGCGAGCCATGGTTGTGTCGAATTCCGCTTTAACCTTGAAAAGCTCTGTAAACTCCAAGTCCAAAGTTAACAGTTGCTGGTAAAGGTAGGGGTTGCCGATGAGGATTACTTTTACTTTCAGGGGAATCGGCTGCGGCTTCAGTCCTTTGGTGCTGATGAAACCGAGGCGTTCCTGTGGTTCTTCAATGACTATTTTCTCGTCTCTGATGGCTCGTTTCAAGCCTTCGTAGGCGAACGGGTTTCGAAGCAACTCTTCAACCGTGATAATCAGATATCCACTGTTGGCTTTGTGCAGGGAACCTCCGCGTATCATGGTGAAGTCTGTGACTAAAGCGCCAAATTGCGCTTCCTTTTCTGTCGTGCCGAAAAGGTTCGGGTAAGTGGGGTTGAACTCCGTCACAACTGGCGCGCCCTTAACATTCGAGTTGTCAACAATCACGTTTACTTCGTACTTTTTGAATGGAACTTCTTTCATCCAAGGCACTGGAAACGGCATTTGCTCTCGAGTTTCGCCTCTCTTTACGAATTGTGCTATGTTGTCGAGGATGTCGTTCTGCACATCCTTCAGATATGCCGTGATTTCGGGCAGTGCCTTGTATTTCTCTATGAGGTCTTCCACTAGGTTGCCGATGGCGTAGAGCGCAACGTCTCGGTTAAGCTTCTTGATTTCTTCACGGATTTTCCGTTCCATATCCAAGAACTGCCGCATTGTATTTCTCAGTTCTGATTCCAAGCGTTCTCTTTTTTCTTGAATCAGGTCTTTCGTCTTCTGGGGCAAGCTCAGCAATTCTTCTTCTTTAAGCGGCTTGCCGTTTACCACGGGAATAAGAAGCATTCCTATGGGGGTGCTTTGAATTATGAAGCCTTCCTGCTGAGCCTTCACGTTCAGCTTGTCGATTACTTCTTTCCTCTGTTTTTCTAGCCCTCGCACGGTGGCTTCTCTTCTCGCGGCGTAATCGTCGCTTTCAAAGGCTTTAGGAAGCGCCGTCCTGATGGCTTCGATAAGGTTTTTCACGTCGTCTTGGAACGCTCTGCCTTTTCCCGCTGGCAACTGTATCGCGTTCGGCTGGTACTGGTTGGAAAAGTTGTTCACGTAGCACCAGTCAGGCGGCACAGGTTCACCGCTGGCTATTTCCTCCAAAAAGTTCTTGACAGCCGTTTTCCTACCTGTTCCAGGATAACCTGCCACGTAAATGTTAAAACCTTGGTCTCTTATGCCTAAGCCGAACTTTAACGCTCGGACAGCTCGTTCTTGACCAATTATCTTTTGGAGAGGCGCCAGTTCCTGAGTTGTTTTGCAACGCATAACATTAGGATCGCATGTTTTTCTGAGACTTTCCGGAGGCAACTCGTTAACCAAATTTCACCCAATCTCCTTTAACAGTAAAATAGTCTCTAACAATTTACGTGACGTGTCCGCTTTATATTCTTCGGTCAACATGAAAAGCGCTGATAAACCGTTCCACGACTTCTTTGTTTCGGACTTCAGGGTGAAACAGCACCCCGTAAACGGCTTTGTGCTTATGCTTTATCGCGTGGACACAATTTGCGGATTCAGCCAACATCTCAAATTCAGCCGAAGGCACAAGCGCGTAATTATGCAACGCGTACACCTTGAACGTTGAAGAAAACAGGATGTTCGCTTTAACTGTCGCTATTTCTGTCATTCCTATCTCGCGGCACTTCTCCATGTGCCCGCCGAAGACTAAACCGATAGTTTGCATTCCAGCGCATATGCCTAAAACTGGTTTGCCGCAGTCTTTCAGCCACGTGAACCGCGCTGTCTGGTCCAGAGTCACAGTGTTCTTCAGTGCACTACCTGAAAGTATAATCTTGTCGTAGCCGTTTAGGCTTTTTTCGTTTACTTCGAGATAATGGTTAACGTCGCATTTCTCCAGTTTTTCAGCGATGGAGACTATGGGTAAGACAAACTCGGAAAAACCGAAAGGGTTCTCTGCGGAGTTCATGTCAACGACAAGAATCATTTTTCCGTTAACCGTGCCTGTTTAATCCTGAAAACTCCAGAGTTACCCTGCGCCTCCACTTCAGAGTCCAGAACCTCAATTTTCTTCTTGAACATGGGAGCATCTAAAACCGTGGTTTCTATTTCGCCGCCTTCACCTGAAGGACTCAACCCGTACTCCTCGCTGAGAGCCACCAGCCGCTCTATCATTTCTGGGTCGATTTGTTTTCCAAGCCACGTTTTATCAAGCGGATACGCAAAAACCCCCGAGATTACTGTTTTGAAGCCTTCAGCCACGACTTCTTCCAAGAGCGCTTTCTGGTTTCTCTTCCAAAGAGGGTTAACACACCACACGCCTAAACGGTTGCATATCTGCTGGATTCGCGCAGCCTGGTAAACCGATTCCACCGCACCCGTCACAACACCATCTACTTCAAAGTCCTTGACTGCCTGCGCTATGGCTTCTTCCAAGTCTTTAAGCTCCTCTTCAGGTTCACCCGCCGTCGCCTTCCGTATCAGCGGCAAACCGAGGGCTTCGGCTTGCAGCGCGGTTACGTCTATGTTTGGCGTGTGAAACATGAAGCTTTCTTTGTTCTCAGAAACCAAAGTGATTAGGCACACGACTTTTTCCTTTTCTGCGGCTTTATGCAGGGCAAGTATTGAGTCCTTGCCGCCTGAAAACAGAACCCCGAGTTTCATTGTTTACCCTTTAGACAGAAGCCTGCTTATATATGATATTATTCTCTTGAGAACCGCAAACTATCTATGCAACCAATCCGCTAACAGCACTTCGTTAGTGTTTCCAGTCTTTTTAAGGATCACTATTCCTCTATCAGCCAACCGCGCAAGTATCCGGTGTGTTTTAAGCCTACTAAACCCGCTTCTTTTCGTATGTAACAGAATGAAACCCTAAGGTTACCGCTGCGTCCCCTTAAGTAAACTTGATGCAAGCAGGGAATTGTCACCAACTGCCTTCAGGTATTATGGTCCAGTTTGTTAACGCTGAGCCTTCATAGTAGATATCCACCGCAACAACCTTCCAAGACCCTTCAGCAATCGTACCCAATTCAATGCAAGTTTCATTTGCTACGACGTCCGCTTGATGAAGCGTTATGTGAAGACTACAGTTAAGCGCCGCAGTCGTTCCAACGTTCCAAACTTCACCAGCGACATATAGGCGAATGCGACCCGACCAAGGATGCCCCGCTGCTGGAGATGATCGCACATCGGTGACGCCAAGTCTTGTGATTATCTTTGGCGCTTTCGTTTGATTTAGTTGATTTTGAAGGTTTGCTTTTTCACTTTGAAGATTTTCTGCTTGACTTCTGAGATCGTTTACTTGTTGCTTGAGACTCCTATCTTGAGCAAAATTGTATTGTTGCACGTAGAAATGGATGTTTGCGATAAGACTCCCTATTAAGGTAGCTGAAACTATTATCAACGCAAGTTTTAACTTCACTCATTTTCACCTTCTCAATAATACTCAGGGATTAGAGTCCAATTAGTCAATGCAATACCCGAGTAGTAAACATTTGATGCCACTTCCACGAAAGAGCTGGGATTAATCGCGCCAAGGTGTATGTATGTGTCCTTTGCCACGATGTCCCCTTGGTAGAGCGTCACATGCAGCCTGCAGTTTTCCGCAACAACTGTTCCAACATTCCCCACTTCGCCCGATATGTATAGGCGAATTTCTTGACCTGAATAAGTATACCTCATGTCTCTGGCGCCGAGCCTTGTGACCAACTTTGGAGCGTCCTCATGGCTTGGTTGACTTTGTAAGTCTGCGATTTCACTTTGAAGATTGTTTATTTGGTCGCGGAGGTCTGCTGCTTGCTTTTGAAGAGCGCTATCCGAGGCAAACCGGTGCTGTTGCATGTCGTAAAAATAGACGTTTGCGGCAAGGCTAACCACCAGACTTATTGAAACTGCTGCAAGGGCAAGTTTTGATTTCAATCATCTTCCACCTTTTTCAGTCCAGACTTCAGTTACTCACCCATTTCTCAACAGATTTTATCGATCTGTCAACCAATAATAATTATGAAAAGTATCTTTTAGCTCTCCCCGAGGAACAGTCTGTTCTCCAAGAAGAACACCGCTTCAGAAGCTGCAGATCAGTAAAAGCAGCGAAAAAGCGATCTCAAATGGCACTTCACGCCAAAGTGCAAAAGGGCGTAGACTAGCAAGACTTGCTAGACTTGTCAGTCAGGTTTTGACGTTGCAGATGTTTTCAATTCCCTTCAAAGTCTCTATGATTTTAGACGGAACTTTCTTGTGCAGCACGTAGACGGAGATTGCGTAGCCGCTGCTTCCAATTTGCCTAGAGTAGTTTGCGCGTATGTTTATGTCGTTGTCAGCTAACACTTTGTCGATGTTGGCGAACACTCCGGGAACGTCTCGATGATGGATGAACAGGGTGTAGACGGGTCTTTCTTCCAGTTCGATGCTTTCGCCGGCGTTAACTGAGCTGGTGAAGTCGCCTCCGAAAAGGTACTTGGCAACGACTCGTGCGATTTCCGTGGAGGTTTCCCGTTGCGCTTCGATGGTTGACGCGCCCAAATGGGCGCTGAAGATGACGTTGTCCAGTTCTCTGAGTTTGCTTTTGAACTCGGCGCCTTCACCTTTAGGCTCTTCCGCGTAAACGTCTATGGCGGCGCCAGCTATTCGCCCTTCCTTCAACGCCTTGTACAATGCTTGCTCGTCAACGTTGCTGCCCCGTGAAGTGTTAATGAGGAAAGCAGTGGACTTCATTAAGGAAAGTTCTTTTTCGCCTACGATTGTGACTTTTCCGCCCGTGTGGATGCTCACGTAATCCGCTTTCGAAAGAACCTCTTCCTTAGACACGTACTTCACGGTCGATTCAGCACAAGGACATATGTCGTACCCGAAGACTTCCATGTCAAATCCGCGGCGGGCTAATTCGCCTACTCTTTGCCCAATTTTGCCGCAGCCTAAAATCCCCAAAGTCTTGTACGACAGCTCGGTTCCTTTGAACTCCGCCTTCTTCCATTTGCCGCCTTTCAGTGAGTGATGCGCTTGCGGAATATTCCGTGAAATATCCAGCATCAAGCAGAGGGTTAGTTCGGCAACCGCGTTGGTGTTTCCGTAAGGCGCGCACTTCACGACGATGCCGTTTTCGGACGCGGCAGCCACGTCAATGTTGTCGTAGCCGACTCCTGCCCTGCCCACGATTTTCAGTTTTCCCCGTGCGCCTGCCTCAAGGACCTCGCGGGGCACTTTTGTGGCGCTTCTAACGATTAACGCGTCAAACTCGCCTATATCCTTGATAAGCGCGTTCAAATCTCTTTTACGAGTGTCGGTCTCTATGCCTATTTCTTCGAATACTCGTATGCCTTCTTTTTCCAAGTTATCGTTCAATAACACCTTCACTTTTACCCTATCTCCTTCGATTTAGATAGATTAATGCGTGGATTATAAATCCTCAGCATCATCACTCTTAAGCTTTTTTAACGTACTCTAGCGCTTCTTCTACGTTTTGGAAGCCGTATTTCACTTGATTGAATTCTTTCTTCAGGGCGATTACGTCTTCTTTGACTTCGGAAGGTTTACGCTTACCTTTCATCACACTAAGCATCAAATCGCATAAGTGCTTGATGTCGCCTTCTTTGAATCCTCGTCTGGTTACGTCTTGGAAGCCGATTCTTAAGCCAGACGGGTTGTCACGGTCATCCTGATTATCATACGGTAAGAGGTTCTTGTTCAAGATTATGTTTGAGTCTTCAAGGTCTTGCGCTACTTTCTTGCCGCCTCCGAAGTTGCAGACATCCACGGCTAGCTGATGGGACCTTGTGAAGCCTTTCGAGCCGCATAAGACTTTGACGCCGTTCTCGCAGAGGCACTGCCCAGCAGTCTGCGCGTTCTTCACTATCTGCCTCGCCAACTCAGCCCCGAAAACCTTCATCTCCAACGCTGCAATACCCAACGCTGGCAACCTTCCCAAATGCGTACTTGAAGCACTCAGTGGAAAAATCGCGAACTGAATCTTCTTAACTGCCTTCTCCAACCGTGGACTCGACGGATTTCCCATGATAACGCCGCCTTGAGGTCCAGGGAACGTTTTATGCGTAGATGACGAAATGAAGTCAGCGCCTTCTCGAAGTGGGTCTTGAAAAACTCCGCCGGCGATAAGCCCTAAAACGTGTGAAGCGTCATATGCGACGTAAGCGCCGACTTCGTCACAAACCGCCTTTAACTCCTTAATCGGATGGGGAAACAGGAACAGGCTTCCGCCGAAAGTAACGATGCCTGGCTTGGCAGCGCGTATGACATCAATTGACCTGTCAACGTCAATGTTGAACTCGTCTATATTGTAGACATGGTTAATGTTTTCTAACCCGAGGACGTTGCCAGATAAACCTGTATAGTCGTGAGAGATGTGCGCGCCACAACTAAGCGGTGTCACAACCATCTTGCGATTCTTCGCTGCCAACGATAAACCCTTGAAAGTTGCCAGGTTTGCATGCGTGCCTGAGACTATGCGTACGTCTGCCCAAGTGCATTTGAAGAGGCTTTTCATCAAATCTGTAGCGTAATTTTCAATAAGCGTCATGTACTTTTGACCCTGATAATATCGCTTTTTAACGTGTCCTTCAGGGTCGTTTTCTCCTTCTGCGTATCTGCCTTCCAAGTCTGAGGCGAACGCTTGCATCTCCCGCACAGCAGGCGACTTCAAGCCTTCGCTGGCAATCATGTTTATGCATTCTGAGTCGCGGTAATTTTCGTGG
>JAFGNM010000056.1 GCA_016927015.1 Candidatus Bathyarchaeota archaeon
CCTTCTTTTATCCTGAAACGTGAAGTGTAGAAACCGTACCCTACAATTCCAGGCAGATCGTACTCTTTGCTGGGTTGAACAACTGTGTATCCTTGATGAGGGTAATATTCGTCGGCTAAAGTGAACGCCAAAGAAATTGTTGGAACAACCTCGCTTCTACCTACAGAATAGCGGCGTCTGAATCGTGGAATAACCTCTCTGCCTTCGAGGCTTGAAAAATCAACTATGTCTCCATTGTTCACTATTCGGTCCGTGAGTCTTCCAGAAACGCGGATTTTTCCATTGTGGAACGAAACGATGCCGTAAACGTAGCTGCCTAACTTCATGAACTTGTTTGTTGGCTCCTTGACAAGTGTGCACAGCTCCAGTTTTCCCTTTTCGTAAAAAAGGTCTATGCTGGCCATTTTCCCGAAGCTTTTTCTTCCACAATTCCCGCAGTAATCTCTTAACTCGAAATATTCTTTCCCGCAAATTTTGCAGCGGCTCGCTTTCAGCCTGTCACCGAGATAAGAAACGCGTCTTTCTATAGGTTCGCTACTCACTCTTGTTCTCTCCCTAAAATGCTAACGTACGCCTTGGTGCCGAAACCCTCGAACTCCAGAGCGCAACCAAACCGTGGCGGCGTTTGGTCACTTTTAACTTGTCTTTCACCAGCTTCGCCTCTCAACTGCCTGAAAACCTCGAAAATCTGAGCTCCGCCAGTGGCTCCTAACGGATTTCCATCCGCTTTCAAGCCGCCATTCATGTTAACGAAAAGTCGCTTGCCATTTATTTCGTAGTAGCCTTTGTAGTCGCTGCAACTTTCGTTTATGCTTTTCCACGCCGTTCCTGGTTCACAGAAGCCTAAATCTTCCAGAGACACCAGCTCCATCACCGTAGACTGGTCATACACCTCAACGACCTGCAGGTCCCACGGGGTTTTTCCAGTCATTTTCAAGGCGTTTTTCATGGCGATTTTGGTTGCAGCGAAATGTGTCAGGTCGTCTCTTGCTGGAAAATTCAAGTAGTCCGTGGCTGAAGAGTAGCCCAAAACATAAACTGGGTGGTCAGTGAATTTTTTGGCAACTGCTTCACTTGTAAGAATTAACGCCGATGCTCCATCGGAGATTGGCGCAAAATCGTAAAGCCCTAGTGGTTTCTGCGCTGCTTTTCTAGCGCGGAGAACTTGGTCCACGGTTATTTCTCTTTGGAACTGGGCGTACTCGTTTTTTGTGGCGTTTGCATGGTTTTTGACGGCGACCTGTGCCAAAGCAACATTAAGCTTGTCAAGGTTTTCGCCGGTTACGCCGTACTTTTTAATGTAAGCCCTAAGCATCAGCTCATGGTTTGTTTCTGGTGTGCCTCCAGCGTAATAGCTCCATGGGTCTTCAAGAAGCATGAGGTCGTCACGGATTTTATCCCAGCGGTCCGTCATCTTTTCTATGCCTCCGACTAGAACCGTGCTGCATACTCCTGCCTGAATGGCTTGGCACGCGGTCAACAAAGCGGCACTGACGGAACGCGTAACTTCCATAGGCACGTGAAGCTCCGTAAGCTCTGACAGAAAACCTTCCTCTAAACCTAGCTTGTTTGTAATTGGGAGAAAACAATCTGAGAGATAGCATGCTTCCAAGTCTCTGCGCTCTATGTTGCATTCTTGTGAAGCGGCGAGCCATGCTTCTTCAATAAGCTTCTCTGGCTCCTTTCCATAATGCTCTCCAAACTTGGTTCGGCCAACAGCAACTATAGCTGGGCGATTTTGCATAATCCTCCCTCTCTCGTTTGACAGCACATATCCTCTTCTAAGAAGATTATTAAGTGTTTGCCATTTACCACCGCAAAAAGCTTGCTGCTAAAAACTATGCTCATTGAGGGCTGGACGAGTCATCACAAGTCAAATTTCACAAAACTTTTATGGAAGGCATCTGAATACAAGGGCTAAACCGAGTGGAGCAATCGAAACCTTTGGATGCTAAGAAAAACACGGCGCTTTTAGGTTTGGCTTTCGTCATTTTACTGGGGCTTTCATACGCGGAAAACCTTTTCTTCTTCGGTATTCTGGGCGATGTTCTACAAAACCAGTTCCTAGCCGTCGGCATGCTTTTCATGCATAATGTCCTCGTGGTTTCCCTGATTCTTATAGGCATGACTTTCTACGTCAACTTGGTGGTTTTGAACTTCTTCAAACGAGAAAAGCACGCTGACGTGGTAATATCGCATCCTCGAACCTTCGCCGCGGTTTTCGCATGCATGATTGTCTTCTTAAGCATACTACGCGGAGCCACCCTAATCAACGGCGGCGTAACCCTTGAAACTTTACCGCTGATTCTGCTGGTCAGCGCACCAGTTGGCATAATTGAAGGCTACGGCATCTACCTGACAATCAAGAAAACACTCAGCAGAACAATGACAATGAAAGCTCTCGCCTACATTTACGGCGTATTCTTCGCGGCATCAGTCATGGAAGTCGGCTTCATACACCTGCTGATAACGTTTGCAACTTGACCTGACTCAGGCTTGCGAAGTTTTCCGTAGTTTCTTCTTCAAGTTTTTTATCAGGTTCTCTAAGTCTTGACTTAACTCCACAGTATAAGGTTGCGAATTCGTCAGCTTCTTGTATTGGGCAGGCAGCTTCGACAGGTTTTCCGCGGCGGCTGCGCGTATCTCATCAAGAGACGGCAGGTCGTAGGTTATTTTGCCTTTTTCCATAACTTTGGTGAGCAACGGTTCGCCTTTTACTTTCTCGTCCACTAAGGCTATCATGTCTTTCGAGTAGTTGCCGTTTTCGTCTTTGAACCTGTAAACCTGTTTTCGCCCGGGCAACGTAACTTTGCCTTCGCTGAGCTTCATTATCGGCGAAAACTTGCCTCTTTCGCCCATGGTTTCGCATAGCTTATAGATTATGTCAACGTAGGGTTTGTCTGCTGACGTGCCCAGTTTGGTTCCAACGCCGAACGCGTCAATTTTCGCCCCGTTTTTCAGTAGCTCCGCTATTTTGAATTCATCCAAGTCGCCGCTCGCAAAAATTTTAACGTACTGTAAACCCTTGTCGTCTAGTAGCTTTCTGACTTTTTTGCTTATCTCGGCTAAATCGCCGCTGTCCAGCCGCACGCCTCCAAGTTTGCATCCTGCCTTTTCCAGTTCTTTGGCGACTGTGGCGGCTTTTTCCGCGCCAGCCAAGTCATCGTAAGTGTCAATCAGGAGTGTGGACTTGTTTGGGAAAGTCTTGGCGAACGCTCGGAACGCGTCTATTTCATTCTCGTAAGACATAACGAAGCTGTGCGCCATGGTTCCGAAAACTGGAATGCCATACTGGAATCCAGCTAGGACGTTGGATGTGCCGTGGCATCCTGCTATGTAGCTGCTTCTCGCCACTTTCATTCCCGCGTCGACGCCGTGCTCTCTCCTTAAGCCGAACTCGATTACTGCTTTGCCCTTGGCGGCGTTAACGACTCGCGAGGCTTTTGTGGCGATCATGGTCTGCAGGTTGACTGTGTTCAGCAGAAAAGTCTCCACCAGTTGAGCCTCTATTATCGGCGCGGTCACGCGGATTAAAGGTTCGCATGGAAAGGCTACTGTGCCTTCGGGAGCAGCCCAGACGTCGCCTGTGAACCTGAAGTCTCTCAGGTAATCGAGGAACTGCTGGTCGAAGCCCTGTTTTTTGAGGTAAGCGAGGTGTTCTTCAGTGAACTTCACGGTTTTGAGGTAAAGCAGGACTTGCTCCAGCCCCGCAAACAAAAAGTAGGAGCGGTTTTCAGGCAGCCTCCTTATGAACAAGTCGAATGTGGCGGGTTCGAATTTGTTGTTGTCGAAGTAGCTTGCGCACATGGTTAACTCGTAAAAATCCGTGAATAAACTCATGTTTTCTTCTTTTAGCCAATCAAGATAACTGCGCATAGGGTATAGTGCTGTTGCAAGAAAATTTATCCCTTTCCCAACCGCCCTCTGCTAGTAGTTAATTCTGTATATCTTGGCTTTGTCGTTGTTGAAAATCTTGGTGAAGTGCCAGGGTTGCCAGGTTTCCTCGTATATAAGGGGTTATAGTCTTTTCCAAGCATCAGAGTAATCAGCTTTTCAGAAACAACCAGCAATAATCAACTTGCAGTATTAACCGCTGTTTTCACAAGCCCAGTTACATACGCAACTTTTTGAAACTTTTATGTATTGCTATGATGTTGTTAGCAAGTAAACTTGACTGGGGTCTGGGCGGTTTAGTAGAACCGAAAGTAGAACCAATTAATAGTTGTTAGGTTAGCAGAGGTAAAGGACGTGTTAGGACTCAACTGATTGTTCGAATGCTGGTTTAAGCGCTATGCTTACAAGCAATTAATTAAAAGAAAAATTCTATCGATGACCTTTAGAAGGTTGCACAGTCAACGCGTCTTTAGCCTACTACAAAGAGATAAAAAAAAGGAATAGATTTATGTTCTAAACCGAACCCGGTGATGGTGGCCACTCCATTATCCTAGCCGAATCCAATGCAATGTACGCGCCATTTGGGCCATCTTTAATAGCTGCAATCGCAACGTAATTTGCAGATCCGTACGAACTTTTAACCCATGTCCACGAGCCAGTTGGTTGTAGCATTACATCTCTTCGGCAAGTCCACGGTCCGTTAGCATATTGTGCTGAGTAGATACACAAACGCGTAGGGGAGCTTACCCAACAACGCACTTCAATAGTACCTGTTATATATTGAGGACTTATACTTGAGATAATATTACCGCCATCGCCATCGCTATGCCATCCTGAGATTACTGCATATTGATCATCGCTGCTATAACGTATTTCTTCCGCGTCTACGACATCACCAGAATAACCATATTCCGTGGTCGACAAGATCGAAACAATTCTTGCAGGCGCATTTTGCGGATCACCAATCCATGCACTTGTATGCGGATAGCCGGTGCCCAAAAAAAACCAAGCTGGATAAAACACCCAATAGTCCATATAGTAACCATAGTACGTATCTGTCCGGTACCCCTCTTCACCGTAGTAAGGAGCCTGGCCCATGAAGTACCAATATCCATAGTAATAGACCCATTGTTCGATATAAACCGCTATGTGATAATTCCAGATGTTGTTATCGGAAGCTAAATATTTATCGAGAGTTAATTCGAGAACTGCTTCGATTATGGTGAAGATGATTCCCACCGGTGCCAAGAATACGTCCAGTATCGCCCCAAGAAGCTCGCATATCAATTGAGCAGTCATGATTTCGAGCTCACTCCAACTAACATACCAACCATAAAGGTGATAATAGTAAGAGTAGTATCCTTCACTATATGCGTATTTCATTTCGTCATCAAACTGCATCATTGTCGGGTCAATCACTGTCCCATTTGGATATACTGCCAATGCCTTTACGCCAGTTCCATTTTCCGTTGGTGACAAATGTATAGAATATTGACCTATAGGTTGCTTCCAAGTCTGGTTGACTGTGAAATTGCCATCCAAGATAGAAGTCTCATTCGCATTCCAGATGCTGGTGCCTTGTATCGCAATGTCAAAGTTCCGGGAAGAATTGGCAAAATGAATGGATACGCTGTTTTGCTTATTTACCGAGTCTCCAGTCATTTTAATTTCCACTGAGCTCATTGAATAATTGAACGCGCCTCGTATGTCTTGTTCAGTTCTCGTGGAAATTACGTTACCTTGAATTGTTCTCGTTTCAGCCTCAGAAATTTCGAATTTTGTTCCTTTATTAAAGAATTCTCCGTTATACGTGTAACTGCTTCCTCCTTTTCCAGTTGACCAGTTCAAGGTATCATTTACAGCTACCGTTGTCGGTCCGTCAGTAGAATTAATCAGGTACCAAGATCTTTTAGTAATGGTCGTGTCGTAATGCGGATCAAATTTCAAATAATTTGTATTTTTTTGCTCGTTTTCTATGTTGGCTAGAACATCGATTAATTGTCCGAATATAGACAAGTATCTGAAGGAAAATGCCTGTGACATATTTACGCAGTTTTCGCCAGTTAATTTTTCCGATAATACTGCATTACCGTTGGAATAAGGGTTGTCACGAAGTTGTTCGGCGCTAATATCTGGCGCTACTATTATTAAAAGAAAGAGTATTGCTAACAGAATAGAGCCATAAGCGGTGAGTTTAGCTTTTTTTTTCGTCGTTTTCTTAACCTCCACTTTGGGAATTTGTATCATTGCGCCCCTCACTCGGCGCATCGTGTTGATTTTGATTCAGCCGACTAATAACTTTTTTGTAACTTTTGATTCAACAAAAAGCACTTGCCGATAATGAAATTGCCATAAATTTGACATCCTTATGGTATACTTCAAATTAGCTTTTTAGGGGCATGCAGAACTAGGGTCATCTCTTCACCATATGCAACAGTTTTGTTATACAACATTTTTGTAAATTTGTGAATTGGCAAATTAATTGGTGACTTTCGTTAGGGTTCTTAAAAGGGGCTGTTTTTCTCCTGTTTGCTGAGGGGGTGAATGCAAAAGGAGTTAGCTTGATCCATTTCAGGGCTATTCCGTTAAGCCCAATTCATTGGCAAGCCATCATATTTGGAGCCTATTAGGATGCTAATAGCAGATGTATGCAGAAACCTGTAGAGGGGGTTTATCCGCCACAGAAAACGATAGGGAGTCTACCGTGTTGACACCGAAAACAATCAAAAACATGCAGAAAACAGCGCAAGACACCTCCTTTATAAAAGGGGGGTATAGACTGTGCAGAGCATAACAGTTCTGCCGCTTCTCAACAGTTAGGATTTTTCGCTGCTGACTACCTGCTCCGACGAATTCCAGGTTTCCTCAACCAAGTTTTGCAGGTCTTGCAGCAAGGACGCCAACTTTTCTCCTTTACAAGTTAAGCCATACGCCTTCGGAGTTATTCTTGTGAACACAAGTTTTTTCCCTTTCAGCCCCCGCAGGTACTTGTAAATTCTTCTTACCGAAAGCCCAGTTTTCTCAGCCAGCTTCTTGGCGGAAACCCCCTCTTCAGGAATGCCATCGTAAACTTTTCTCTCAGTTACGGAAAGCGTCTCCTTTTTCGGATCACGCTTCGACTTAAAGAAGAACACGTAGTCTCTTTCTTCAGGGGTTTCAATCAAACCCGCTGTTTTCAGCCGTTTCAGAACACGCGAGACAACTTTTGGCGAGATAAGCGCCTCCACCTCTTGAAAGGTCTTAGACCCAGCCAGCAGCGCGCTGAGAAGAGTTTCTTCGTAACATTCAGAATGGGCTGGCAAAACGTTAACGAACTCGGAAAAATCCTCAAGCAACTCGGTGAGCCTGCCCCCGAAAATTGTTGCGTAATATTCGTCTCGCGCTTCAGCGGCAAGCCCAACATTCATTAATGGGCGCAAGTACTCCTCGTTTATTGTGTCTTGGCTGTGTGTGTAACCTGCTTTTTTCAGTTCCTGCTGGAGTTGGTCCACAGAATAGCGTCCTTTCACGATTGCGTTTAAAATATGCAGCCGCGTTTCATTTTTCAAAACGTTGAACAAATTCTTCATGAAATTCGGGTTATCCATCGTTTCGCGTAATCTTCTAAGCTCGTTTTTCAACTTCCAAACATTACAGCGCGTTATACACTTCAGAGGAGTCAGCGGAGCACAATTTCTGCATTCTGCATCCAACGTGCGGAGCATTTCTGCCAGTTCATTATTCCCTGAAGTACTTCTAGACGTAGACGCTACCGCTCTCATTCTATTCCCCTATCTGACGGTGTCCTGACGGGGAAGGAGTGAGAGATTGGGTGAAAAAGACCTTTTTAAGGAGATATCCCCGTCATGACACGCGTCATAAAAAAGTATGACAGGCGTCATATTTATATACGTTTCTAACAGAAATAGAGGAATCGGTGGGAATATATTGCTGTTACCATGTGAAGTAGGAGTCCAAACAGTTTTGCCTGCAATAAGAGCCCTCATGGCCCGAACCATTCTGGAAAAGCACGGGATGAAAGAAAAACAAGTCGCAGAAGTTCTCGGCTTATCCCAGTCCGCAATAAGCAGGTACACAACAAAAAACCGAGGAAACATCCTAACAATCGAAAACGTACCGGAAGTACAAACGCTCATAGACCAGATGATAAACTTGCTCTTGTACGAAAAACAACACCAAACTACAGAAATATTGGAGCTCTTATGCCAAACATGCAAAATAATCCGCGAAAAAGGGTTAATGTGCGAGCTCTGTCAGAAGAAAACGCGGGAAAATCTGGTAGAAATATGCGCCTTTTGCCGTTCAACCTGATCCAAGATCGATTTTATTAAAACCACTTTCCATATGACTTTCAAGTCCAAGAGGAAGCGAGCGTTTGAGCCGAAACGAGATTAGAGAAATCCTTACAAAATACAAAAACATCGCCGTAGTAGGCTTATCCCGAGAACCTGACAAGGACAGCCACCGAGTGAGCGCATACCTGAAAGAAAATGGTTTCCGCATCGTACCCGTAAACCTTTTTGCAGATGAAGTTCTCGGCGAAAAAAGCTACAAGAGCCTCCTTGACATCCCGCCTGAAATTCAGAAAACCATAGAGGTCGTTGACATTTTTAGGCCCTCAAAGGATGTGCCGCTGATAGTGGAACAAGCGATTAAGCTGAAAGCGACGTATGGGAAGCCGCACGTAGTGTGGATGCAGTTAGGCATAGTTAACGAGCAGGCTGCTGAGGCGGCGAAAAAAGCTGGATTAATCGTGGTTATGAATAAGTGCATGATGGTTGAACACAACCGTTCTTTCTAGCTGTGCCTCTTTTTATGCTAGGCCGCCTAAGATTAATGACGCGATAGTTGCAATGATGACGATGGCTATGGTTTCATAGAACGTTATTTTCCAGTTCACTCGTGTCTTTTTTGAGCGGTAACGCACCAGAAAGATGCCTACTATAACGGCGACTATGGTTAAAGACAAGATAACATCGAGCGGACTAGGTAAAACGATGTAGGTTACTATGGGTATGCTGCCAGCTATAAACGTCGTAGTGCCGCAGATCATCGCCGCGTAAAGATTAGACCGGTGTATCTCTTTATCCAATAAAATGAACAGTTTTTTTATTAGAAACAGCGATTTGTCCCGCTCCTCCTTGTCTGGGATGTCACTTACGCTGAAATTCATCAGGTTTTGCAGGGTCATTATGTCCGCCAAGTCTTCTGTGATGCCGCCTAAGAGAAAACTGGAAAAATTGGTAATGGCAACCGCGCTCAGGGTCAAGAATGCAGCAAAAATTGTTACTTGAGTCGTCAACGCCGCGATGAACGCAGACAAGATTACAACTATTCCCGTTATGGAGCCGTCAACTAGTCCCGCCACAATTTCCATGATGGGTTCTTTCTTTAAAAGGAGACTTTCCCACTCTTTGCCCATTCTTTTGCCTTGCTTAGTTAACTGAACAGAGCCGTTATGGTCTGCGATTAGCCCTTCGGAAGCCATTTCCTTTAAGGCGTTCTCAAGCTCATCCATTTCTATGCAGGTGTAGCTCGAACAGACTTTGTCGATGCGGCGTTTAAGCATAGTTTTTCGCATCGGATTGCCCTTGGCAAGGTTCAAAAGGACAACTACTCTTATAACATCAGGCAATTCTTGGATTTCAAAGGACACGCAACAAGTCACCGTTGCACACGCAAAAAGCTTTATTCACACTAATAACTCTTATGCGCCATATCGAAGCCAAATTGCCTTCAATAAAGGCTGTTTAACCTCAAGAACGGAAGAGTCTGAACTAAAATCGCTAAAACTCACAAAAACGTGAATGAGCTGTGTGCTGTCCTATTCGATTTTTTCTAAGGCGTTTTCTATTTCCTTGTAGTCTGGTTCTATTGTGGGGTCTTCTGTTGTCCAAACGTACTGGACTGCGCCGTTTTTGTCAACTATGAAAATTGAGCGTTTGGCAACTGTGTAGCCGTTGAGGCCTCCGAAGTCAGGGGTTTCGACGCCGTAAGCCTTTATTGCTTGGCGGTTGTAATCGCTTAGTATTGGGAAGGGTAATCTGTTCTTTTCAGCGAAAGCCTTGTTTGAAAAGGGGTCGTTCACGCTTATTCCGATGACCTGCGCTTTCAGGTCGGTTAGTCTTGCCGTGGAGTCTCTGAAGGCGCACATTTCTTTTGTGCAGACCGAAGTGAAGGCGCCGACGAAAAAGGCTAACACTACTTTGCTGCCGAGGAAATCTTTCAGGCTTCGCGTTTTCAAGTCAGTGTCGGGTAAGGTGAAGTTTGGTGCCTTGTCGCCCACCTTGATTTGGTTTGCCATTCCAAGTCCTCAATTTGAAGAGCGCGTTTGTCTTATAAATTGGTACCGTTTTCAGCCGAAAGTGAAGGCGGACGGGCAAAGTTTGTTCAGCACGCACGCGTCGCATCTGGGTTTTTTTGCGTTGCATACGCGTCTGCCGTGGAAAATCAGCAGGTCCGTGATGCGCATCCACTTGTCCTTCGGGACGATGTTCATCAAGTCTTTTTCTATCTTGTCTTGGTTAGTGTTTTCGGTTAGCCCCAGTCTCTGAGAGAGCCTGCGCACGTGAGTATCCACGGCTACGCCGGCTATGACGCCGTACGCGTTGAACAAAACGATGTTAGCGGTTTTCCGCGCAACTCCTGGAAGCTCAACTAACTCTTCCATGGTCTTGGGAACTTGCGAGTTATACTTCTCAACCAGCAGCTTGGCTGAGTTTTTCAGGTTTTTGGCTTTGTTATGGTAGAACCCAGACGATTTGATGTCTTGCTCCAGTTCAGTTAATTCTGCATTTGCGTAATCTTTGGCGGTCGTGTATTTCTGGAATAGTTTCGGTGTTAAGGCGTTGATTTGTTCGTCGGTGGCTTGGGCGGAGAGGATAGTGGCTATGAGCAGTTCAAGCGGGTTCTTGTAGCTTAACGCAATCTCTGCGTCTGCGTGCTCTTTTTCAAGCAGCTCCATGACTTTTTGCGCTCGAGCTTTGGGTTCCAAGTAAACTTCAGGTCTCTTCACAGTCAGCCCCCTGTATAGGTTCTTTTCTTTCTACAAAAACTTTTACTGTTAACGATGTAAACATATTGTGAGGTGAAGTTTATGGGTTTGAAGCTTCGGGTTGATGGTAAGGAAATACCGCTTAACGAGTTTGTGGAGAAAGTTGTGGGCGGGTCGATAGTTGGCGCTGTGACTTCTCTGCGGGGAATAAAAGAGGACTGGGAAAAAATCGAAATAGAAATTTCAAAATAAAGAAGGGGTTATCCGGTGAAGTCGGTTCGCGTTTTGATTTCCGCGAACATTTCCTTTTTTGCTTTGCATATTGGGCAAGTGTATGGCGGGTCGTCTCTGAAAACAACATAGCCGCATTGTTTGCAGTACATCAATTTGGGTTTAACTTCCGAAGTTGCCTTAGCCTCTTCTTTGGCAGCCGCAACATTATAGGCTTTTGACTGTTTTTCCATGGGTCTCCGTTCAGGAACTGGTTCTAACTCGGTTTTGCCTTCATGTACGTCTTTTCTGACGTAGAGCGCGCAGTAGCAGGCGCCGAACTCCGTGACATCGGGGTCTCGGTAATCGCAAGGACAGATTATGTCCCTGTCGAACTCGAATTTTCCAGACGCGAGCCTGCACGGGCATGAGGGGTAACCGTAGCGTTCCTCGTTCCGTTTCAGCCCTTCCAAGAGACTTTGGAGAAACTTGGGGTCAGGGTTTAGGTAGTAGCCGTAGGTTCTTGCGTCGGCTTCCGCTCTCTGCCGCACCATTTCTAATGTTATTTTCGTCATAGTTCAAGAGCCTCCGTTAATTTGTCTTTGCGAAAACCAGTAATCAACACGTTATCGTCCACTATTATGGTTGGGTAGCTGAGGGGTCCGCCTTTGCTTTGAATGTGCTGGCGAATTTTCTGTTTGTCTTCTTCTTCGCACAAGTCCACATACACATACTCAAATTCGACGTCGTTGTCTTCCAAAAACTGTTTGGTCATTTTGCACCAAGCGCAGGTGCTGAGGGCGTACAAAACAACCTTATGCTGGTTTTTTTGACCTGGAACCTTGGAAAATTGCATGTTCTCACTTGGTATCCTTTTCGTTAACGCGAATATAACTGTTTAGCTGCCATCACGCTTCGTATAATCACGGTCATTTTTCTCCCCTGATAATGCCTATGGTTCCCAGCATAAACGGTAGCTTCAACGCTCGGGGTATGAAATCTGCGTCTCGTGTTTGAATGAACTCCACTTTGCTTATCCCCCAACTCTTGATGGTTTCAACTAAGTCCTCGGTGTCGCCGAAAAGCTGCTTGACTAGGAACTCGTCTTGGAAAGAAAATTTTCCGCCCTTCTTGACAACCCGTAATGCTTCACGAATAACTTCCCGCTTATCTTTTGCGTCGCTGACCTCGTGGAACACGAAATTGCTTACAGCAGCATCAAAATACCCGTCGTCAAACGGTAACGCTACGGCGCTGGCTTTCTGGAACGTCACACGCTCACTTACGCCTTCTATCTCCGCGTTTCTTTCGCACGTGCTCTTCGAGTACTCCCACCGTTTCCCCCAGTAATCAATGCCCGTGACTTGCGCCTTTGTGTGTTTCTTAGCGAGCTTGATTGTGAGGGCACCGTTTCCGCAGCCTATGTCAAGCGCTTTTCCTTCACCGTTCCAATCCAAATTCGCTAACACTAATGTCCAGACGCGGTCTTGCACTTTTCCTCCTTGAAGCGAAAACTGGTGCCGAGCATACACGAAATACGCGGCAACCAGAAAGAACAGCACCGCAGGAACTGCCAAAACCCAGAACACAAGGGCTAAACCCGAAAACACGAAACCTGCAAAACCAGACATGTAAATAAGTCTCTTCGGAACCCAATTTCCGTATTCCGGTTTTGCCGCCACTTGACCGCTCATTTCTCTCGCCAATTCTCTATCCACTCAAATTTGTATATATAATTTTGAAGTGGGCGTTGGGAATCGGGTGATAAAAAACGCGGTTGGTTCTCGCAAGTTTTTTTGCTATACTTTTTTCATTATGTAAAATGCCGCGCTGAAGTTGCTGGGGTTCTTTTTTACCATGTGCATTTCGCTCTTGTACTTCTCAAGTAACTTGAGGGCGTCTGAATTGTTCCTGTATTTATGGAGCAGGGCATCCATTTTTTCTTCTATGGGTTTATAGAACTCTGTCCACCAAGCATCCGCAGGCAATTGAACCGTGTCTGCGAGGCTGTAGCCGTGCTGAGGTATTCGTGGGAGCGCATCTGCAACACGACTTATTTGATAGTGAATGACCAAGTAGCCATTATGCTTAAGCAGTCTGCGCCACTCCTTGAGGCTTGTTTCGAATCCAATTTTTCCGATTACACCCTCCGACCAGACGACATCAAAGGTTTCATCAGGGAACTTCATCTCAAACAGCGAAAGGTTGAGGGCTTCAACTCGGTTTGATAATTCTTCTTTCTTTATCTTCCTGTTGAATTCGTCTATGCATGATTTGTCTATGTCAATTCCCGTTACTTCTCCATCGCTCAGCTTTGCTAACTCAATAGTGGGAACACCAGAGCCACAACCGACGTCCAGTATTCGAGGGTTCTCTAACCGCGGCAGTCTCAGAAACGCTTCTCTTGTATACTTGAGGAACCCCGCTCTTATCTGCTCTATTTCTTCAAGCACAACCATAGGCATCAAATTCTTAATCTACGCCTAGAAAATATTAGTTTTTTCTCAAGTATGATTAATTTACGATTCCCCTTTTTAACCTGAGACTTCACAGAACCACGCAAACTATTCACAAGTTACTTGAAAAGGGTTAAACTTGGATGCGTTTTTGCTTCTTCGATTATGGGTCCTTTCACGCAAAAACCCAGTGCGAAGCAGCTTCCTCTCACCGAAAGCAAGCGGTCTCCTGCTTTCACTCCGTATTGTTTCAGGGTTTTCAGCGGAACAGTTATGGAGCCGTCGGTGTTCAACGTGACCCAGCAGTAAGGTTTTCCAGCAACCGTTATGGTTTCGCCCTCAGGCAACTGGAAACCCGCCAGTTTGGGGTTCTCGTTTAATGGACGCGACAAAACTGAATTCTCAAGCAACGATAAAGTGGTTATAGCGAACCCTCCTGAACGTTTGCTGCCTGACAACAAAAACACTTTACACGGCGGCGTCAAATTGTATTCTGCAAGCGCTTCGTCAGGAACCACAATCTTTCCTGTAGCACCCACTTCTGACCAACCGTACGCGTGTTTGCCGCCTTTCACAAGCTGAGGCAAAGTGCTCCACTCCACTTTTCTAACGTTTCAAAGATGATTATGGCATGTCACCCGTTAGTAACCTGCGATATCGCGTAACTTAACTCTATAGTGTAATGGCGTAGAAAACCTAATATTTCCCGTTTTCCCTGCACTAGAGATGGTGAAAAGTTTTTGCCGATAGACCCTGATTTTCAGAAGAACAGAAAAGTTGTAGGCGAACACAACGGACACAAAGTCTGGGGACCCGTAGAACCGCCGAAGAAGCTGGGAATACATGGAACCAACGTTGCTGTCGACTGGGACTTGTGCACTGGAGACGGCGTATGCATCGACGTTTGCCCCGTATCCCTGTACGACTGGGCAGAAGCACCAGGACACCCGACTTCTGAGAAAAAATCCGACCCTGTCAGAGAGCCAGACTGCATCCAATGCTTAGCCTGCGAGATGCAATGCCCCACCTCAGCCATAAAAATAACACCTCCATGAAGCGAGTGAAGCGCTGACAACTGCGGCGCTCTCCATTTTTTCTCAATTTCCGCCTACGGCACCAACGCTTCTTATCAAGCCAAAGTTGAACCTTTATATGGAAAAGCGGTTTTAAACTGCAGTTTCTTTAGGGGTTATAGATGTTGTCGTTCTAACCGTTCAGCCAAAGGGCTAAGAAAAACATGTGCAAAAGTTGCCTATAAAACAGAGGCAAATTTCTCTAAATCCACGAAATCGTTTTGCAATTCGCAAAAAACATAGGTAATATACTTTATCTAAGTAATAACCTGAAAAAATTATTAATGATAGGTACATTCGTGGGGACTCACACACGGTCGCTTGCGCGCGCGCCGCCATCTTCTTCCCTATAATACTTGTTTGTTTCGTGAATAAAAAGCGTTTTCAGTGTTGCACAGCCACGTTACAGCACATGCATAGAGCTTTAATGAATGTGTTGGGGTCACGGTTTTGGTAGCTGCAGGGGCAAGTTGTCATAGCTTTTATCAACTGGGAATGAGGTGTCAGTTACGATGACA
>JAFGNM010000057.1 GCA_016927015.1 Candidatus Bathyarchaeota archaeon
AAAAAACTCGGCGTCTACTTTCACAATGCAGCCAACGGCGTGGACAACGAGCCCGTTCAGGAAACAGGCGAAGCCGAATCAATCAGCCGAATCTCCACGTTGAAAGAAAACACGCGTGACTTGATTGTGGTGCAAGAGAAAACCGACCAGTTAATTGAGGGCATCCACAAGGAACTCGTGCAGAGAAACATTAGCTTCAAACAGGTTGGCGTAATCGCCATCATGACTGATTTGAGTGTTCGAAGCCGATCGAAGACACTGGAAACCGCCACAAACGACGCAGAGGCTCTCAGGCGCACTGTTCGAGAGCTTTTCGAAAAATTCCTCGGAGAATCTGAACTTGAAATCCGCAGGGTCGGCGTGAAAATCTCGCATTTCGCCAAGGAAGAGGCTGAACAGAAACAACTGACAAGCTTTTTCCAAAACACTTACCGCAAGGGCAGCGATTAGTGCTTGCTATTGGGCTTGAACACTCAACATGCATTCTTTTTTGTTTTCGCGTTCTACACGAAGTTCAAAATATTTATTAAGTCTTAATACTTGTATATCTACAGATAAAAGAGAAGGATAAACATGAGCCGCACTAGAAAAGCAAAACTTGAAA
Source organism: Candidatus Bathyarchaeota archaeon (assembly GCA_016927015.1). Taxonomy (GTDB): domain Archaea; phylum Thermoproteota; class Bathyarchaeia; order Bathyarchaeales; family Bathycorpusculaceae; genus SG8-32-3. Next base: position 605 of record JAFGNM010000057.1, read on the forward strand.
CCTGCACAGATGCTTCTCTTCAACTAGTAACCGAAAACGCTACAGAAGAAAGCGCTGTCACTGCGGCAGACGACTACATAGAGGTTGCTCTCGAAAAAAAGAAAAAAGAGGCTAACGAACCCCTCTACCTCAAAAGAATATAGCTAAAACGCAACTTCCTAAACGGCAACTTCAAGCACAGAAATCATTTTTATACTAGATTCGCCTCACCCAAATTTAATTTCAGAATACAAGAAGGTTGAAAGATGCAGTTTACCGAAGCCAAGTTAGGACGGGTTTTCGTGCTGAGATTGCACGATGGCGACCGCATCCCCGACGTTCTCGAATCATTCGCAGCTGAAAAAAACGTTTCCACGGCACTTTGCTTCTTTTTAGGCGGAGCAAAAGAAAATAGCCGAGTTGTCGTCGGCCCAAAAAACGATTATGCGCTTCCTCCAGAACCTATGGTTACGCTCCTCGAAGGCGTACATGAAGCTTGCGGGGTGGGGACAATTTTCGCGGATGAAACGGGAAAACCGAAACTTCACATGCACACCAGCTTTGGAAGAAACGAAAACACTGTTACTGGGTGCGTGCGCATGGGCGTTGAAGTGTGGCAAATAGGCGAAGTAGTAGTGTTAGAATTAGCAGGAGCCGCCGCGCACAGAGCTAAAGACAAAAAGACAGGATTCGAATTTCTAGAAATCAGCTAATACCATCTAAGTTTAAGGTTGGAGAAAACCAACTAGGAAGGTTCTATGAGGCATATCGCCGAAGAATGGTTCATCTCCTGTAAAACCAAACCTTCCAGATTCATAAAGCAAGGTAGTAACGTTCGTGTAAGTCAAAGTCGTATTGAAAAAGGGCGTATCAGCGCCATAATCATAAAGAATAACATATTTTACATTCTGCTGTTCGCAAAGGCTAACAAACTCTGTAATGTTAAAGTTAGGCGTGAAGGAGTCAACAGACAATTCAGGATACTGCCAAATCTGATGTGAGGACATGTTTGCAGGCAAATAAAACCGAAGCATGTCTTGGTTGAAAAGGTTGAAAGCGCAAACAATAACCGCTGACTCATTTAGGTTCATGTGACTAGCCAAGTAGTTTGCAGTTTCTTCAACTGGAATGTGAATCTGGTCTCTCTCAGTCATCTGATACGCCTCATAACTGCTGTAGACAATTGCAGACGTAACAAGCACAATGAAAAGCGCCGCTGCAATCTGCCTAACGCGACGGTTGCTGAGAGTCAATTGTCCAGACTTCCAAGCAGCGCCTATTTTGCCGTAAACGAAAAAGATGAAGCTCGCCGCTGAAATTGCCAGAACGGGGAAAATCGGAGTTATGTAGCGCCACTGTTTGTTAGGAATTAACGTGAAGAAAACGTAAACAACGATGAACCATATCAGAAAGAACTTGTCCTCGGTTTTTCTTCGGTATGCCCAAAGACCTATCCCAAGAAGACCCAAGATAAAAATTGGCAATGAAATAGGGTGGACGGGAATGTCGTTGAAGGGCCATGTCATCTCTATCAGGTAGAATATAGGTGCAGGAAATCTTGAGCTGTAAGCTGCTCTGTCTTGACCGCCCTCTTGAATTACATAAAGTAGTTCTCCGAATCTTTCTAGGCCGTTAGTTTGGACGACGATTGAAATCCACGGCAATATGACTATTAAAGCTATTATGGGCAGTAGCAGAAATTTGGAGAGCCTTGCCCGCAGTTTATCTCTGCATAAAAACAAAATGAGAGCTAGCATCACTATGCCCGCGACCGCAATTTGGTACTTCGCAAGGAAACCTACGCCTAGCGCTAAGCCGCACAGAATTAACGTCTTATTCTGGTCAAAGCGAATCCAAGAAAGGAAGAAGAACAGGGAAAGTGAAAAGAAGAACATTAACATGGTCTCGATCATCGCAACTCTTGAAATCCAAAAGAAACCTGGCATTGTTCCGAGCAAGATGCTTGCTATCAACGCGGTTTTTGGTCCGTACGTGCGATTGGCAAACTCAAAAACAATCCATATGCTAAGGAGCGAAAAAGTTACGGCGACCAGTCTTCCTGAAGCGGCGGTTGCGCCTAATATTCCGAAGTAACCGGCTGTCAAAAGGTCATACAAAGGCGGATAGTACCCGTAAGTTGAAATATACTCCTGTAACTGTCCACGGGTTAAAAGCAGGCTTCCGTGCAGGTGGGGTGCTTCGTCCCACTGGATTGACATGTATCCAAGTTCAAGCAGCAAAAAAACGGCGCAGATAATGATGAAAACCAGCAGTGCTAATCGCCATTTGTTAAATCCGGTTTTGAGCCACAGGCGGAGGTTCACTTGTCGAGCACTTCCAGACGACGTCGACTTATTGATGTGATAGGGTTGACTTTTTAATGTTTCATTTAGAAAGAGCCAAAAGAGGCTGTGACGGTTTGGCGGAACGTTTGGTGGGTTTTCGGTGAAATCCAAAAGTCATTTATGATTAAGCAGCGTTTGGGTTTTATCGGGAGAAAGTTGCTTCGTGTCTGAAAAGGAAATTTCGATCCTGCTGCCTGCTTACAACGAGGCTTTGCGAATTGAAGGGTGCATACGGCAGGTTGAGCGGGCTGTCCGTTCCTTTTCAGGTTCTTACGAACTAATCGTGGCTGAGGACGGAAGCACCGATGGCACAGAAAAAGTCGTGGCAGAGCTGTCGCAGGGTAATCCGCGTCTTAGTTTGTTGCATTCGCCTGCTCGTTTAGGCAAGGGCAAAGCCATCAAGAGGGCGCTTCGTTCAGCTAAGGGCGATGTTGTTGTTTTTATGGATGTTGACTTGGCTACTAGCCTTGATTACCTGCCTGAGATAGTGAAGTTGACTCAGGCGCATCGGGGGATGACTATTGGTTCGCGGCATGTTAAAGGCGCAAAGGTGCAGCGGCGTGTTTCCAGAACGCTGTTCAGTTTGACGTATAACCTGTTTGTTAGAATGCTTTTTCTCGATGGCGTACATGACCATCAGTGCGGCTTCAAGGCTATGAGCCGAGAGGTCGCAGCAGCTTTGCTGGATAAGTCTATGTCTGACGGTTTTTTCTTTGATACGGAAATGATTTTGTGGTGCAGAAAATTGGGTTTTCCAGTAGTGGAAGTCGGAGTGGAGTGGGCGGAAACTAGGAAAGAAGGCGGGTCGGCGGTTAGGCTTTGTCCTGACTCGGTGAGGCTGGGGCTGGACCTGTTAAAATTCAGGTTGAATGCAGGCGTTTCTTAGCCGAAGTTGTAGTGTTTTCTGATTTTCTTTTTGATTTCCCATGTACACTTGAGGCCTTTGGGGAAAACTACGTAGTCGCCTGCGCCGAACTCGATGTTTCCCTCTGGTGTCTGGATGACGGCTTTTCCTTCTAGGATGAGGCATGTTTCTTGTATGTCGTATTCCCAGGGGAATTTGGATTCTTCTTTTTCCCAGATTGGCCATGACTCGGCTTCTTGCTGCTCTTTTTCAGATGGTTTCTTGACTTGCGGCTTCATTCTTGTTCACCTGCATATCTTCTTTTAACACAGATAAAAACGTTGGTAGCTCAGGATAGGTTCAAACTCTCTTTTCAAACTTTTTTCTGACGCTATCAATTTGCTATTGAGCATAGCCTACTCGCGGTTGAGGCGTAAAGGCAAAATCGTCGCGAATCCTCAACATACCGTGCCCAGATTCTACTTTTTAGCTGAGCGAATCAACGAATACACGCGTGAAGGCGGAACAACACAGTAAAACATTTGTTTACAAAGGTACCTGCCTGAAAATGGGCCCGTTTATAGAGACTTTCGCTGTCCTAGAAAAACTTCTGGATGACCCGCTCTAAATGGTAAAGATAGTCTTCTTCTCTGGGTACATATGTCGGGCTCACAAGAGCTGCTCTTGCTGTTATCTGGTCTTTTGTAATTTTGAATGCCGTAATACACGTTTCAATGTCTTGGATGTCTCTGTGGTTTAGTCTTCCAATTTTAGTGACGATTATGTCAACTGGGTTGAGAGCCCTTAGGGATATGTGGCTGTACTCTTTTATTTCGATGCTTTTGTCTAAATAGTCGTCTGGTAGGGATTGGCAGAAAACGTAGCCGTCTGCCCATCTGTCCACTTTGAAGCCTGGCGGATTATTTTTAAGGGCTCGCTCAAATTCAGGCAAGTCACTGCTGGGAATTGTGAAATCAATATCGATTGTTGATGGTTTTAGATCAAGCAGGGTCATTGCTGTTCCGCCGGCAGCCACAAGAGTAATCTTTCTTGTGAGGTCGTCGTTCAGGACTTCTAGGAATTCGAGTAACGCGCTTTTGTCACAGGGCATTGTATAGCCTCATCTTTTGCAGGATGCTTTCTTCGTCAACAGGTATTTCCTCTGCGTTTAACGTTTCTAGAAGAACTATTGTTTCATTAACTTCGCGGTCTGGTTTGATGGTTTGGAGTATTTTCAGCAAGCCTAAGAGTTTTCCATCTGTCTCGAATTTTTGGCTTAAGAATGCCATTAAATTGCTCTTGAAACTGTTTTTTGCGAGGATAATTGGAATTGCTTCAATTAGCCTTGCGTCGTCTTGAAGTAGTATAGCAGTTGTCATGTATTCGATGCAGAATTTCTGTGCTTTCTCGAGAATGGTTCCGAATTGCTTGTATCCGAATCTGTTAAGGTTGTAGGTTAGGTCTAAATCAGAGATGTTGGCAGGTTTTGTTTCTGTCCTGATTGTTTTGATTTCTGTTTTTTCTGCAACTTTTTTGATTTCGCTCCAAAACGTCTGGGGGCAGAAAAAGGTGATCTCTTCGCTTAGAGCTTCTCTGAGGGGATTAATTTCGTCTGATGTTAGTAGATCGTAGAAATCATCTCTGTCTATGATGAGACTGTTGATTTTCAGGTTATACTTTTTCTGCAGTTTTAGCATTTCTTTGTAAAGCTGAAGGGTCTCGTTATGATATTCTGGTGTTTTTCGGAGGAGAAAGAGTAACTCAATTTTGTTGAGCTTGATGTTTTTTGTTGGATGGATAGCGCTAATTGATCTTATTGCGCATGTGTCGTTGAGGCGCTTGTCTATTTCGGAGAGGAATAATAATTGCTCGTTTCTCTTCGTGAGGAAGTTCTTCTTTTTTTCTATTTCCATTTCTGCTAATGTGTCAATCAACAGGTAGTTTTGAAAGTTTAGTTTGACATTGGTTGATCTTCCGATTAGGTCTAGGCTGAGTAAGTCTTCTTTCTTTAGTTTTTGCAGTTTCTGGTAGATGTTTGCGTAGTATGCAGTGCCGTAGTTTTCTCTGATTCTTTCAGTTAGTTTTTTAATTGATAATGAGTCGCCTAGATTAGAGGATAATGTATCTAAGATTCGAAGTGTAGGTGTATCCATTATTTTTTCGCCTCCAGCCTCACTTGCATCTAACATGATATATATACAATTTACTATAACATTATAGTTATGATACTATAATAAAAATCTTGTGACAGCCCATTTTCAAACTGCTTACCAATGCTGCTTTCAGGCTATTCATAAACACCATTAAAGGATCGATCGCAATCATAACAAAATCACAAAACAAACTGCCTTCGAGAGTCTCCAGAAAAAACGTAGGGGGGTGGGGGCTACTGAAAGTTATAGTTGGACAAGTTTTTCGGGGCTGCCTTATCTAAAGACCAATTTATTGCCTAGATTCATAAATTACTATTCCATCTGTTTTAATCTTCATTGCCAAGTCATGGCCTTCTACGATTTTTCTCAAACACCCCAAGCTTTCATTGGTAAACCTTGTCTTGATGTGTATGTGATATCCTTCAAATAGTGGATACCTGGCTTTCTGCGGCGTTAACATGATTGTGCTTCCATCCAAACTTGGGCATCTGTCAACAATTTCTCTTAGCAAAATGGCCACTTCAGCAAATTTCATGAGGGAACTCCCAATAACATACTGGTGTTAGTTCCGATAAAAGTCTTTTACTGAACACCTTTTTGGTGCTTCTGGTTCAAAACTAATCTGGTAGTAGTGGTGCGGATAAAATCAGAGCGAACAATAACTTGACTACTTATCAAATAATCGCCCTTCTTCGGCAGCAGATGCTAAAAGAAATCCGCGAAACGGAAACTGCAAACAGTGGGAATTCACATCTGGGACAAAGTAGCCCGGGAGAGATTCGAACTCTCGTCAATGGCTCCAAAGGCCACTATGCTTGGCCACTACACCACCGGGCTTGTTTGCGCTGCGCTGTGCTGAAGTTTTAAGGACGGCGCTTTTCCTAATAAGTATTCTTGCATGCCGCGGAAGCTTGGGTGAAAAAGTTTCATGTTGGCTTGAAGCAGTATCGTGGCCACTGCGGCCATGGCTGGGCGTTGTCGCATGCGGTGAAGTCTACGGTTAAGTCCATGCCTATGCGGAGCTGCGTAGTGCCTGTAATCATGCCGGGCAGTTTGGCGCCGTTTTCGAGTTGCACTATGCCTACCGCGTAGGGCGCTAAGTGTTGGAATTGTTGCGGGGCGACGTGTATGACCGTGTAGGTGAGTAGTTTGCCTTTGCTTGGCACTGGGGTCCATGTGAACGTTTGGCTGTAGCAGTTGTTGCATAGTGGTCTGGGTGGCAGGTGGATTTTTCCGCATTTTTGGCATTTGCCTGCCATGAGTTTGCCTTGGGCTATGAACTTGTAGAACTGTTCGATTGTGAAGGGCTCCAGGGTGCTCATTGTTGGTTGCTCCTGTAGATGTGTACGGTGGCGGTTGCGCCTGACCCGCCCACATTATGTGTTAAGCCTGTCTGGGCGTTTTTGACTTGGCGCTGTTCTGCCTGGCCTGTTAGCTGCAGGTAGATTTCGTAGGCTTGTGCCGTGCCCGTGGCGCCCACCGGATGCCCTTTGGCTTTGAGTCCGCCGCTTGTGTTGACGGGTAGGCGTTCGCCGAGGCGTGTTTCGCCGCTTTCCGCGAGTTTGCCGCCTTCGCCTGCCTTGCATAAGCCTAAGTCTTCGTAGGCGATTAACTCGGCGATGGTGAAGCAGTCGTGCACCTCAGCCACATCCACGTTTTCAGGTTTGACCGCCGCCATGTCATAGGCTGTTCGCGCCGCGAGCTTCGCTGCCTGCAGGGAGGTGAGGGTTTCGCGTTCGTACAGGCCGATGGTGTCGCTGGCTTGCCCCGTGCCGACGATGTGGACTGGCTGGTCGGTGAATTTGCCCGCGAGTTCGGGTTTGGTTAGGATTACGCAGCTGGCGCCGTCCGTGATGAGTGAGCAGTCAAACATTTTAAGCGGCGAGGCGACTGGGCGGCTGGTTAAGGCTTTTTCCAATGTTATCTCCTTCTGCAGGTGAGCTTTCGGGTTGAGGGTTCCGTGGTGATGGTTTTTCACGGCTACCTGCGCCATCTGCGTTTCGGTGGTGCCGTACTTGTGCATGTGCGCCGTCGCCATCAGCGCGTATAAGCCGGGGAAGGTGATGCCGTGCCACTGCTCGAAGGGGTAGTCTGACGCCATGGCAAGGTACTCGGTGACTTCAGCCGTGCTTCTATGCGTCATCTTCTCCACGCCGCCGACGAGAACAACATCCGCTAAGCCTGAGAGCACCGCGTAGATGCCTGACCGCAAAGCCGCACCAGAACTTGCGCAAGCCGCCTCCGTCCGCGTGGCAGGAATGTTTAGGAGTCCTGTCCAGTCCGCGGCTGCCGCACCCATGTGACCCTGATGCTCATAAGACTCGCCCATGTGACCCACAAACATGGCTTTCACGTCGCGTTTAGGCTCCAGCCGCGGGCAACGGTCAAAAGCCTCCTTAACAGCCTCAGCAAAAAGCTCCCGCGCGTACAAGCCTTCACGCTTTCCAAACTTCGAAAGACCCGCACTCACTATGGAAACAAGCGGCTTCCCATTCAAACAAACATTACCTCTATTATATGTCTAATACTCTGTACAGATTCACGTTTAAAAACTATGCACGTCACACCTTTTTCCTAAAGCACACAGTAAGCACTTCACTGGATGATTTAATGGAACACCATCGTATTTGGATCCTAATAGTGGTTTATTGCAGAAACCTATAGGGGGTAGGTCCGTATTGGCGCTTTTCGCAACCATTAGCATGTTGAAAAGAGACGAACCTATTTGCCGCCTAATAGCCAATCAATGCAGAAAACGATAGAGGGGGCGGTCTGCTATTGGCGCAGAAAACGCTCAAAAACGATGTTTTCAGCTCTTGCCGCGTTTTTTGAAGAAAACTATCAGGAGTACACTAACGATGGCTATTGACAACACGGCGGCTGCAATCCACTCAACGGGGAAAAGTTCGGAAGGTTGAGGCTGCGGAGAAGCAGAGGGTTCAGGTGTTCCATATCCAATGGGCGTGTACTGTTCGAACTCTCGACAATATATAGAATAAGTAAAGGACGGCAGGCCACCCACAACATATAACTGGTCATTTAAAACCGCCATGCATAATTGGAATCTGGCAGTAGGCATCGGTTCACCAACCGTCCAACTATCGTTTTGCGGGTTGTAAACCTGATTATCGCTGATACCTTCTCCGCCATAATTGGCTCGCCCCCCAATGACGTATATTCTTTTAGGTGCCAAAACACCCGAAGTAGCACCAGCCGCTGCGTTAGAAACTGGAGTTGGAACAGGTGCACCAAAACTCCAAGTATCCATATCAGCATCATAAATCTGATTCAGATTAGGCGAATCATTAGGAGCAACCGAGCTTATTCCACCCATGAAGTAAATCTTGTTATCAACAACAGCAGACGCATAACAGTAAACTCCAATGGGCATAGCCGCTTTAGTTGTCCATGAGTCATTAGCTGGATCATAAACCTCATTTACAGTAGTAGCTGACCCTTCATCTCCAATGTGACCACCAATGACGTAGATTTTGCCGTTAACCACGTTTGCATCAAATAGAGTTCTAAGCGTAAGCATTGACGCCCTGTCTTCCCACATATCGGCCGCAGGATCATAAACCTGATTTAGCCCATCAGATTCCCCGAAAACGTAGATTTTATTTTGGTATACAGCCGTGGCAACCCTTCCTTTTGCAGTCTGCATCGGCTTCTTTGCCATCCACGTATCCGAAGTTGGGTCATATTCTAAAACAGCGTTATACGAATAGCTTACGTTGGCAAAATCACCAGTTCCGCCAATCGCTTATATCTTACCGTTTACACCGACAATGCATCGGCTTGGCATAGGTAGAGGTTCCTTGGTAGCCCAAGAATCCTCCGTGGCTGCCAAAGCAAAAAACACCAAAGTTGAGAATACAACAAAAACAACAAACAGAGCGGTCGCAGTTGAGACTTTTCTACTCAAGCAAGAACCTCCCAACAATCAAATTGTCATTCACCCTTTTATCTGTTGTTCAACCATAAATAACCTCAAAAACCACTCCAAGCAACCACCAACGAAAATAAGAAAAATAGCAAAAAGTAACCAATTTGTTTTTTCAAAAAGTTCGCCACACACAGGAAAAAGTAACGCGCACCTTGTAAAGTGTCACCAAATATCGCTCAGACACCACCTAGCCCAACACCTTAAGCGATTGGGGGCTGCAGGCTGAGCTGGTCGACCGAAGTCTTCCAGCTTACACCCCAGCTCCATCAAACCCATCTTTTATGGGGGC
>JAFGNM010000058.1 GCA_016927015.1 Candidatus Bathyarchaeota archaeon
ATCACGGCTGAAAAAACCGCTGCGAACGTAAGCTCTAGGATTTTCTTATGCTCACTGGTAAATGTCAACGCGACTATGCCGTTCCCCACCTAGGCAACGCCTTTTTTAACCATGAATATTGCCACATCATTGTTAATAAACACCAAACTAAAAGCAGGGTCGCCTGCGAATTTCGGGATTATTTCAGAATCGCGGCAGACGATGTAGGAGATATTCCAGTCGTTCACTGCTTTCTGGTAATCAAAGACATCAAGGGGTAGATTAGAGATTGGTTCTTGTGATGAAATGAGGTTGTCTGTGATGATTTTGTTGAAGTAGTCTGCTGTGGTTTCTGGGTCTTGGTAAAATCTTAGATCATCTGTAACTGAATAAGCGCTTACTGAAAGCTGGATTTCTCCTTTAGATTCGCCCTGCAAGTTATAAAACAATTCTAAGATGCAAGGGTTCTCGTCATTGACACTTTTCACTTCTGGTTGTTCCTTGTTGAAAATTAATTGGCAGAAAGCTTTCACGCCTTCATCCAGCAAACCAACTGTTTTATTTTGCATTGGTTGTAATACCGTGCCTTTGCTGTTCACAAAGAACTGAACCCAATCCAGAGAAACGCCCTCAACTGCGCTTTCTACCGTTATAGACATGTCAACAAACCGTACTCCCTTGTAAACTGTTGTTAACTGAGTGTAATTGAAGAAGTCATTGCCCTTCTCAACAACGATAGTGGCATGTTCCGTGTCGTTTTCCATTCGCATTTCTTTTACAGGAAGCTGATCTAAATATAGAAATTGTAGGCTATCACCTATTCGGTATTGGATTCTAGTTTTACTGTTGTTAAAGTTCAAGAACGAGTAAGGGAAATAGGTCCAGTTAAGCTTAGCTAGAATCACTGGATTATGCCTTCCAACATATCCGCCGTCCTCTCTGACTTGAATCAACCCGTTATCTATCATGTAATTCGTGTCAAGCAGGCTCTTGGCAACCTTTGCGGGTTCAAACTCGCGGGCAAGCGCCAAATATTGAGGATCAACAGCACTTAAGGTTGGGCGCTCTGCGAAACCTGAAAACCACCAGCCGTAATAGGCGTCGGAAACAAAAACTGAGCCAACTGGGGTGTTCTGGCGAGACCATTGCATTGCCTCGTATCTGGGGTCGTTCATTGCTTGGTAAAAGCTTTGTATTTCTACACCTCGAAATGGAGTCAGGAAGATTGGCACCACAAAAAACGAAAAAATCAAGAAGCTTAGAGCAAAGCCTGCGTACATGCTTTTGCGGGACAGCCGCGACAATAGTCTACTTATTTTGCGGGTGTTTTTCTTAGTTTGAGCCGTCTTCTTTGTTAAAGACAGGTACGTGTCTGTTATGCGCGCGAAGAAGCCTGCCCCGTGGTCAATCCCAAGCGCAATTAGAAGTATAAGGGGCAAGATTATGAAGTACAAAAACCGATTATAATCGGTGTAAATCCCCACTAAATATGCCTGAGTAAAGATCATGGGAACTAAAATCCATAATGTGAGAAGTAAAGCTGGAACAGTTAAAAATTTGCCTCGGTACTTTTTGGAGAACAGAAAGAAGAAAATTACACAAGCGAAAAGAGGTATTACCCACTCCAGAGGAAGCACTCTCGTTGAGAGAAGCGCCAGCCGAATATCTGATACCCCGCCCGTAAATGTTTCTGAGTTTGCACCTAAATATGCAGGCGCAGCTTCTGCTAAAAATGGAGAAACCAGAATTGCTCCGAGGAAAATTGGCAAAAGCCAAGTGAGAATATGCTTTTTCGATACGCTGACTCTTTTGGAAAAAATCGCCGCTAGAATTACAGTGGAAAACGTTATGCATACAAACATAACTGCGCTGAGGGAGTGGGTTAAGAATATGGCTCCAGACAAAATCGTTGTCGTAACAAGAAAAGGAACCATAGAAAATCTTTCCCTTTCCAAGTAAAGATAAAAAACCACGGGAATCAGCAGTAAAGTTACTGCGTTGGGGAAGCCACCCCACACCAGCATCTCTACATCAAACCGCGAAATCGTCACTAAAAACGCAACTATAAAGCCAGTTGATTCGCCCCAAACACGTCGCCCTATCAAGAACGCGCATAAAACAATAAACGAAGAAAAAAACGAAGCAACCAAGGAGTGAGCCAGATAATCAGGTATTCCAGTCATTAATATTACATTCGAAACGAATATGTGATACCCTGGAAAAGTTAGAGAAAGACCACCACCCATCTGGTAATTGTTCCACAGGAAATTTGTGTTGCCCGACAAAGTTATTGAATTGACTACGCTCTCGTGCAAACCGATGTCGGCTCCTGGCGGGTAAGTTGCCCAGTGCACAAGCAGCATGCGATATACGAATGAAAATGCCAAAACAAGGAACAGCAAGATATACTTATTTGGTGTTTTGAACATTTTTGTCTTCCCAAGCATTCATTTTGCTTCTTGAATGAATAGTGCAGTAGCGGAGTTAAAGTTTAAATATGGAATTCGAATATAAAAAGCGAGGGTATAAAAAACTAAAGGGAAGTAATGTTAAATGTCATGGCTTAAATCTATGATGGAGAAAGAGCCTCCAGAACCTGAGAACCCAATCGGCACAGTTGTAATAGGAAACATCGAACCTGACATGCACGACACAGCTAAAGAAGCAGTTAGAAGGGCACTTAAAAGAGCTGGATTCAAGACGATCGACGCAGGCAAAAGCGTTGCCCCGCAAGTTTTCGTGGATAAAGTCAAAGAGTCTAATGCTGATATACTAGCGCTTTCAGTTAACACGGTGCCTGCAAAAAACAACCTTGCAAAACTAGATGAAGCATTAAAAGCAGGCGGACTTAAGGAAAAATTGATAATAATCATGGGCGGCGCTGCAGTCAAAAAGGAAGACGCTGATTCACTCGGAGCAATCTTCGGCAAGAACAAAGAAGAAGGCGTGGAAATCGCAAAGAAAGCAGTAGCTGAAAAGAAGTAAATTTTCAATTCAGATGAGGCAACATGTACAAATTCAATACACCACAAAATGTATACGAAGTAGGAAAAGTGAAGATAGGCGGTCAGCCTGGAGAGCTACCCACTGTTCTGATAGGCTCAATTTTTTGGCTAGGCCAGAAAATGGTGAAAGATGCAAATAAAGGAATATTTGACGCAGCCGAAGCTGAAAACCTAATAAATAAAATGGATACCTTGAGCGATTTAACCGGTGTTCCTTTTGCTTTTGACATAGTTGGAACAACTGAAGAAGCGTTCGGAAAATACATCGATTTCGTTGCCAAACACAGCGAAGCTCCATTAATGTTGGATGCAATGAGTCCAAGAACCCGTATGGCAGCTGCAGAAATGGCCAAGAACATGGGACTTCAAGACAGATGCCTATACAACTCAGTCTACAAAGGCGTCAGAGATGCTGAACTCGAAAAACTAAAGGAAAGCGGAATCAAAATGTCCATAGTGCTCGCTGACAACCCGAAAGACAACAGCTTAGAAGGAAAGATGCAGGTGCTAGAAGAAGCCTTAGCGCTGGCGGATCAAGGTGGAATCACAAAACCGTTAATTGACACAGCTATTCCAGCATTCGAGCCATCTATGGGCACAGCAGTAAGAGCGATACCTAAAATCAAAGAAAAGTTTGGTCATCCCACAGGATTGGGAACTGGAAACGTTGTCACCACCATGGGATGGGTAAAAGCTCACTTCGCCAAAGAGTTCAGGTTAGGAACCAGAACCGCAACCAACGCTATAATGCAGACAATGGGCGCCAACTGGCTGATGTTCGGACCAGCTGAACAGGCGGACTATGTCTTTCCCGCAATAGCAATAGTCGACGCGTACGTCGCATCTGCAATGGGTGACGTAGGCATTAGGCCGTTACACGAGCAGCATCCGATCTACAAAATTTTCCTCTAAAAATCCATCCTTTTATTTTTTTGTAAAGATTCGATTGAATTGACTGAAGGATAAAAAGGTGAAATCCACCAGTTGGCTCGGAATAATCGTTCTGTATACAGTGTTAACGATTTCATTTGCTTATTTTATCCCTGGCGATTCTCCGTTTTCCGTTTTTAGTTACGTATTTGGATTTGTATTCGTCTCGATTGTACCTGGTTACTGCCTTGTCAGTCTTTTATTCCGAGAAGGAAAACTGGACTTAGTTGAAAAAGCCGTGTTGTCAGTGGCGTTAAGTTTCAGCTTAGTTGGCGTGGCAGGGCTTTTTTTAGGATTGTCACCTATAGGTATAACAAAAGCTTCGATTATAATTTCGCTTAGCATTATAGTTGTTGTTTTTGCGTTCCTTGCCTTTGTGAGAAAAAGGAAGTTACGACAGCTTCACATGCAAAGCCCTGAGCAGGTAAGCACCTGAAGTCTTTACGGCTGAAATTCCGTAGGTTCCGCCTCTCCGCATCATCTTAAGCACGTAGCCTGGTCGCAGGTAGAATTGCTGGTAGGCTTTGTAGCGGATTTCGCGGATTCTGTCCATACTCAATTGCGGCGTCTCAAAAGTTGGGGTTGCAGTATCATACTTGTCAAAGTCCGTA
>JAFGNM010000059.1 GCA_016927015.1 Candidatus Bathyarchaeota archaeon
AGGTTTTTCAGCATGTCAGCGATTTCGACTTTGGCTTCGGGGAACATTGGTTTTATCATTCTGCCGATGAATGACGCTAGGAAGTCAACGAGAACGGTGCCGAAGACTATGATGAGGATTCCGCCGAGAAGCCTGGGCAGGTAGTCTGCTATGGTCGTTAGGTAGGTGCCGATTGTGCCGCCTACGTTGAGGATTTGTATTGCGAGGATTATTGCCAGTATTGTTATGAAAGCTTTGGTTATTCCTCCGATGAAGTTGGATAGGTCTAAGCCGGCGTTTTTGAAGGCTTGGCCTGTCATGGTTTTGTCGAAGCCTTTTTCTATGCCTAGTTTTTCAACGATTTTGTTGGCGGCGTTGCCGACGATTATTCCGATGGCGTAGCCGATGAGGATCACTATGATTGCGGCGAGGACGGAGGGTATGGCAGCAATTATGTCTCCAACCATGTCGGAAAACATTTCAACTATGTAAAGCATTCCTCTCACTGTTACTTATTATTGGGTGAAGAATTTATAAAACTGTCTGCTGAGTGTTGGGGCTGTATCGAAGTTTGCTGTTTTTTCGGGAATTTTTTGGTTAGTGATCTATCGGAAACGGAAATAGTTAATAGTTGTTGATCCATATATCCTCAGAAATGTGTCATAAATCGTAATATAGGTTAAATCTTTTAAGGGTATCCTGCTATATTTAGAAAACAAAAACAGGTGTGATTGGTGGTTATGAAGAAAAATGGAGGAGAGGAGAAGGTTAAGCACATTCTAACTGACCCGAAGCTGTCTGCAATGAAAGCGATGCTGGAGAAGGATCATGCTATAGACTGCCTATTTCTGCTTCACCTTAATCGTGGGAAGTGGAAGGCAGCGAAGGATTTTATGCGGAAGAACAAGTTGACGCTTAGCGACGGCACTTTCAGATCAAGGATGATAGAGATTGAGCAGTTGGGGTTAGCTAAAAGTGAGCGCATTGACCCGCTCAAGAAGTATTATGTGATTACTGCGTTGGGCGAGAAGGTTGCGAAGCTTCTTCTTGAATTCTTTGATGAATTTGACGTTTAAGCCTAATGGGCATATTTTTGCTCAACTGTTGTACACTTTCTTTTTCAACGTTCTTTTTTCCATTGTTTTTTCCATGGTTTTGTTTATTGTGTAGTTTTGTTTTACACATAGATAATACTGTGTATTAAGTCGTAAGATTTAAATCGGATACCTTCTCTAACATACTCATCAATCCCAAAGGAGGGATAAAAAGAGAAATGAAAACATTAAGAAAAATAAGGAAAAACGCAAAAGCCCTAAGCCCCGTAGTCGCATCAATCATACTCATCGCAGTCACAGTCGCAGTCAGCATCGCAGTAGCCGCATGGATGGGAGCATTAACAGTCGGATTCATGGGATCATCCTCAGTAACCATAAATGACGCCGCATTCTCAGGTGGCAATACTATTGTTCTGACAATGAAAAACACTGGAACTAAATCAGTCACGATAGACTATGTCAAAATCAACAGTGTCTCGCAAACTAGCATAGCTTGGTCTGGTTCAAATTCGACATTAGTTGCAGGCGAAATTGGCAAAACAGTCACGATAACCCAAACATATACTGATGGAAATCCATACAAGTTCGACCTCATCGACTCTAGCGGACAAGTAGTTGGCTCATACCAGGCAACAGCGCCATCTTAAATTTCCCCATTGTTTAGCGAAAATAAAGGGGTAGGGTGAAAAAATCAACACTCCAATCTCCCTTTCTCTTGTTTCCTCTTTGGAGGTGCAAAAACAAAATGGTAGTACAAATAAAAGAATATGGATCAGCCGAAGAAATAGCCGAAACCTTGGATAAAGACATATCGGACACGAAAAGCACGCTAGGCGAATACCTGCGTCGACTAGACGAGATTCGCTCGCTAGCAGAAAAATCAAAGAAAATACGTGAAGTAGTGATGAAACTCGCAGGCAAAACCAAAGCATCAGCCGAAACCCTAGGCGAAATCAACGTAGGCAGCCTAGAAATAGTCCTAGACGCCAACCCATTCCATGAATTAACAGCCATAGAATCCGTCGTACGCAGCCACCAAGAACGCCTCCTAGTCCTACAGAAAGCCCGCGAAGCATTGAAATGGCTAGATCAACTCGGCGACACAGATGGCCTGAAATACCTAGTGGTTGAAAGCGAAGGAGTTCCAGAACGAATCCTATTCAAAATTTCCTAAGTCGGCAACGCCATGAAAACACCGACCTCAGGAGCCAATAAAACATGAATAACGAAGTATACGCTTTAGCTCTCAAAAGCACATTACAGGAAATTCAAAACGCATGTCCAGACGTAACCAGCAACTTCATATTCAATGACGGAAAAATCCTAGCCCAAGACAAAAACACAAACGAAGAAACCGCAACCCAAACCATAGCCCCATATAACGCAATCGCAGAAAGAGCAGACATCCTAGGCGGCTTGGAAACCATAACCATCCAAAGCGCCGAAGGCAAAGTCAACATCACCACCATAAACGACTTCCACTTAACAACAGTCTCGTCAAACGAGGCAGACGAAAAATACGTTAACACCCTAACCCGAATTTTGATTCCCATAGTAATCAAACTAGTAGAACAAATTCAGCCTGCCTCCACAGACAATGAGACTATCACAATCGACCAAACCGAACCTGAAGAAGAAGACACCACTGAGGAAATTGTTGATGAACCAAATGTTGACGCAACCGAAGAAACAGTTGACGAAACCGCCGATGACGACGCAGACACCGAAAATTACCAGCCCTACGAGCCAGAGGAAGAAACCACAACAACCGAACCTTACGAAGAAACAGAGCCAGCAGAAATTAACTATGAACCACTGCTTCCAGAACCCCCAGTGACGCAGTTAATAGTCGAAAACCTTAGTGGTTTTCGAGTTCCCTCAGACACAGTACGCGTAGACACAGAAGTAATCGCACAGTGGAACGAACTCTACAGTGACAAGAAAATCAACGAAGTCGAAGTTGAAGCTCTAAACGGAAAAACAACCCGATGCAAATTCAACCCAATCAAAAAATCAAAAGACACCGGAAAAGGCATAATCAAAATGCCAGAAAAAATACAGCTCACCTTAGAAACCGTAGCAGGCGAGCTTGTCACCGTCAAACCCGTAGTAGAATAACTGAGGTAGACATATAATGGTTAAGAAAACAAGCCAACAAGAAACCGCAACAGCAGTAGTTGTTGACGAGGACGAACTCTCCGCCGACCCAGAAGAAGACCAAACCTTCACAGACCTAAGCAACAAACTCGCAGAAATCCGCAAAGACAAAGGCGTAATAGGCTACATACTGCGAAACACAACCTCAGCAACAATAGACCTCAAAGAACCAGAAAAAATAGTCGAATACGCACTATTCTCATCTCAGGTGCTGGATTCCAGTCGAGAAATCTCAGACCTATTCGAACTAGATGATGTTGAAAGCATATTCATTGAGGGCAAAGAAAACAACGCACTCTGCATGACCATCGACGGAAACAAAATCAGCATATTCATGGAAAAAGACGCAGACCACGCGGACATCTTGAAAAGAATTTCACCCTAGCCTCTAAACTACCCCCCAATTTTTTGTTTTCTACAAAAGAAAATTAACTAGCGTTCTTCAACCTGTTTCAACCGTTAAGTAACGGCTTGAGCCAACAACCTTTGGAAATCCCTGTTGATCTTAACTCGCCTGTTTGCCTCATCAACCTTCACAAAACCGTACCTACCCAGAAAAGCGGCAACCTCCCGAAATTCACGCTCACTTAACTTCAGCCTCAACAGCAACGCCTCTATTCCATGCCATTTCCCATCACCGAGCAGCTCTAAAACCATCGCAATCTTCGACATCAACAGACCTCTCTGTATATGCTTATTTACTGCAATATTTAAATGCCTTATGAGATTATTCTTTAGAACTTTCTTATAGAAAACTTCACACTTTTATCAACACCTCAATCAAAGACCACAAAAAACCCAACCAACACATTTAACACCTAACAACAAACCAATACAAAAACCAACAGAACGAATCACTTCAGGCTTCCGATGCCTCTCCGAAACTATTTACAGTTTATATAAGGGGGCTATAGACTCTGCCGAGCAGCTAGCCACGAACCCGCCAGTTTCAGTCAACCAATTGTTCAAGCTATAAATAGAGGGGGTATAAGTTTTTCCAAACGCTAGTTCTGCGCCATGCCCAAAGCTGAGAAAAAGCCCAATGTTCCAAACGCTACTTTCACTGTGTAATCTGCAGAGAACACATCAGCCCAAAACAGAACCATACTGTCCCGCTCCTCCTAATCTCTATTGGGCTCAAGCACCACCTTCAGAGATTCACCCGCTTCCGCCATCAACCTGAAACCTTCCGCAGCCTGCCGCAAACTCAACCTATGCGTTATCATATCCTCCACGTTCAATTTCCCTTCAGCTAAAATAGCCAAGGATTCTGCCAAATCGTTTGGCGCTGCACCATAAGATGTTTTCAGGGTGATTTCGTTCCTCCAAAACTGGTTTATCGGCACTGGAACCTTCACTGAAGGCTCTGGCACCGCAAAAAACAAAATTGCCCCACCTTTGTCCACGCACTCCAACGCCGTTAACGCTGCCTGTGTTGCCCCAGTGCACACCACAACCTTATCCGCTAACCGTCCACCATTAATCTCCTTCAATTTCAGCGGTAAGTTTCCCTTCGCATCTATCGTGCAATCCACACCGAACTTCTCCGCCAACTCCAACCTGTACCTGTTTATATCAGCCACCACAACCCGCTTCAAACCCCTGCGCTTCGCCAACTGCAAATGCAATATCCCAGATACTCCACTGCCAATTATCAGCAACACATCGTCCTTCTGGACAGCAGCCAACCGTTGACCCCGAACCACACACGCCAAAGGCTCAATAAAAGTCCCTTCCTCAAAAGACATACCCGAAGGCAGTTTGTAAACTCCGCTTTCAACGTTTATTCTTGGCACTTGAATGTACTGTGCGAAGCCACCTGGATAATAATTCGTCGTGTGCAAAGTCTCGCACGCCGTATGATTTCCCCTCAGGCAGTATCGGCACTTGTTGCACGGCACATGATGCGACACGAAAACTCGGTCACCCACCTTGCACCGCGTAACTTTGTCACCTGCCTTCTCAATTACACCTGTAGCTTCGTGACCGAGAATCTTCGGAGCCTTCGGAACCCTGTACCACTCCGTGACATCGCTTCCACATATGCCACTTGCCATGACCTCCACGAGGATTTCGTCACCCCCGATTTCCGGCATAGGCATCTCTTGTACTCTTACGTCTTTGTTGTTGTAGTAAACGGCTGCGAGCACACAAGTTCACCAGAAAAAGGTGTTTTTAGGCTTTTCCCGCTTTTACCTGTTCAAACAAGCCTTGCGCTTCTTCAGCCGTGTAGTCGTCGTGGATTATGGCTCTGATTGCGCGTATTGCGGCTACTGGGTGTTCGGTCTGCCAAATGTTTCGTCCGAGGTTTACGCCTATGGCGCCTTTCTGCATGCCGTCATACACGAAATCAAACACTTCACGTTGAGTTTCAGTCTTTGGTCCGCCAGCAATAACCACAGGCACAGGACAGCCATCAACAACCTTCTCAAAATTTTCCGCACAGTAATAGGTCTTCACGACTCTAGCGCCAATTTCAGCCGCAACGCGGCAGCACAACGCCAAATAACGAGCTTCACGCTTCTCAAGCTCCCTGCCAACAGCGGTGACAGCCATAACAGGTATCCCATAATCCTCACACTCGTCAACCAGTTTAGCCAAGTTTGACAAGCTCTGATGCTCGTACTTGCTGCCTACGAAGACAGACATGGAAACAGCGCTTGCGTTAAGGCGAATGATTTCCTCAATGGACGTGACTAAGTTTTCGTTAGCTAAGTCTTCTCCGACCACGGTTGCTGCGCCTGATACACGCATGATTACAGGTTTGGATATTGCTGGGTCAATGCAGTTTCTCAAAACGCCACGTGTCATCATCAACGCGTCAGCGTACTGCCACAACGGCTTTATTGTTTCGCCTGGTTTCTCCAGCATGCGTGTTGGTCCCTGGAAGTATCCGTGATCTATCGGCAGAAAAAGAGCCTTGCCGTCAGCTTGAATGAGCTGGGCTAATCTGTTTTTCATTCCCCAATCCATGTAATGTTTCACCGCGGAACCTTTAGTTCCAGAATTAAATAAGCTTTTGTAATAATTTGAGGAGGATTTGAATGGTGTTTTTCTCCAGAAAAAGGAGTGTTTGGTTACAGGTTGGGTTCAGAGGAAAGGGTTTATGGGAACAGTTCATGATAACAGGCTTTTGGATCAGAAGTATTCTAGGAGATTGAGGAATAGTTGGGCAGCTGATCTGTTATAGATGCAAAAGGGAGATCAGTTTGGGATCCAGGGTTCATGTTCACGGCGTCCAGCACAGGAATAAGCCTCCAGGGATCAGGCTGTATCATCAGAGTTGTTTTGATGAGTGTTTCATTGAGTGCTAGCTGGTGAAAAGATGGGGCTGGGAATTGCATCCCCTGCATGTGGAGATATCTCTCACAACTCCCTTTTTTCATAAGTTAGCTAACGTTTTATTTAATTTTCCAGTGAGCAAAACAGAAAAAGGAAAGAGCTATTTAGGTGATCACTTTTTTGGGATTTGGCTTTGCTGGGGCTCTGGACCTGAAATTAAAGGAGAATAGAAGAATGCAAAACTTCTATTGCTGTGTAATATTCAACCCAGAGCCCTCTCAGCCCCATTCTCTTCTCCACTGCATTTTTTTGCCTATGCGAAACTAAAAAAGGGGAAATGTGTTTTGTGTGGTTTTTGCTTTTGGTTTAGCGTTTTCGGAGCATCAGGATAAGAACTATCCCGACTGCTATGATTGCGATTATTGCACCTGCGCCTAGACCCAACACGTACGTGTCAGTCATCGACGCTGGCGGCGGTGTAGGTTCAGCAGTAGCCGCAGGAGCTTCGTCCACGGTCAGATAGCTTGTTGCAGATGAAGGACCATAAGAGTTGGAGCCTTCAAACGTAGCGATAATCTGGTATGTTCCCGGAACTTCCGGTGCAAATGCGAAGCCATAGTTGCCTTCTGCGTCGCTTGTAGTTCTGCCAATCTCATAGAAGTTGCTGTTCGGGTCAAGTACACACAAGACCACTTCAACACCTTTCGCATCCGCTGGATAAACCTGTTGCATGAACATGTATTCCATCCACGCGCTCATGTCTTCGTCAGATATTGCCGGAGTACCCTTTAGCGTGAAGTCTATAAGGTCATTGGTGTTTCGTCTGCCAGTGGAAGTTTGATCAGTGACTGTGCCTTCGATCATTACGCTGGTTCCGTGCACCGAAACTTTCGGTGAAGCCGTGACTGTGGTGCCGCTTGGTCCTTTGCCATAACAGTATATCATGTTATCCATGCTGTTGCTACTTAGCAGGCGACCGTCTGCGACAGCTAGACCACCACCGAAGTCCAAGATGCTGAATACTTCCGTTCCGTCTGTGGCGTTGATGCAGCGTAAGTTTGGACCACGGTACATGGGCATAGTGTACGAGTGCTCACTCGTGTACGTGTAGATTTTTCCGTCAGCAACCGCGCCTATGATCATTGGATAATTGCCGTAGGGAGATTCTGAGCCCTCGTTTACAGCGTTGTAGGTCCATAATTCTTCTCCTGTTGTAATATTCCAGGCTGTCATTTTTCCGGAGTAGCTGCCGTAGCCGATAAGTTGTCCTTGATAGACGATTTGGCTCATGCCATAGTAGTCGAATTGTGATGGTGATACAGCCTCCCATAGCTTCTCGCCTGTATTCAAGTCGTAGACCCATCGTTTGTTCTGCTTTACTTCTGCGAACACAATTGCGCCGTCTTCTGGATACACGCCTGCCAAGCTAAATCCGCCTGTGAACATTCCTGCCACTGTAATGTTTTTAGTTGTGTCAACGAATGGTGGCGTAAAGGTGGTTTTCCAAAGCTG
>JAFGNM010000060.1 GCA_016927015.1 Candidatus Bathyarchaeota archaeon
CGTAAGCTCGTAGGCTTTCAGCAGCGCAGGTATGGTGCGGCACGCGTCAACACTGTAAAATGTGGTGCTTCCCTCGGCGCTTTTGAACCCGCCGTACGCGTGTTTCTCGCTGTCCGTGCACTGCTGCGTAAGTATCCAATCGGCAAGCTCCACGATTTTGGCTTCTATCTCGGCGCTTCGGCTGTCGAACTGCGGGTCGAAGTAGGCTTCGAAGAGGAAATCCACGGCGAAACCAGCGGCGAACGCGGCTCTGCCCCACTGCGGGTCTGGCCCAGCGCCGGGTGTCACGTAAAGGTACGGGGCGTAATCCATTATGAACTGGTAATAAGCGTCTGGAACCTTCGCCACCATTTTCATGCGCTCCTGACCACGGGCTGTTTCAGCCCGCTTAAAATTCGGTCAAGCTCCTGCTGGAGCACGCTCAAGGGCGGAGCCTTGTCCGCGACGCTGACGTCTTGGTCTCCGACGCTGAAGCTTAAGCCAACCGCGGAGCCGCCTGTCAAATAGCAGATCGCGTAAACTGCGGCAAGCAGCGTGATGAACTCTTTTTCCGCTTCAGTGCAGTCCGAATAGTCTACTTCTTTGCCGAGCTCCAGTTCCAGAGTGACTTCGGCGCGTTTGATCATTTTCTGGAGCTTAGCGTCTGGAATATCCGTTTGGCTAACATTAATGGTGTCTCGCACGTCGCTCATGGATACGTTTGCCAATCAGCGTCAACCTCACAACAGAAAAAGCAAACAAGCTTGATTTAAACAATTTTCACGATAAAAAAGCCTAATTAAAGCCTATTTAATAAAAAAGGCTTAAATAGAAAAGCAATTATTCGAAACCAATTTTAACTGTGCATTATTGGCTGCTGGGTTGATTGGGGTTTACGGTGTAGTCTGCTGCTTTCGCTCAAAAAGCTTTCAGCACGCTGCAACTGCGCTTTTTAAGCGCCACGGCAAACAGTGCCGCGAACAAAAACAGAGGCAAGACTATCCACGTTGGGAACTCTGGGATTACCGTGGCATCGACGCTGAAAGTGTGCAGTACGTCGGCAACGGCGTTCACCGCCAAGTTCAGGGATTCGCCGCTTCGATTCCTAAACGCCGCGTCGCTCCAATCGTAGTGCTGGTCCATCCAGACACACGTCAATTGCCCATCCGCGTCAAAAGTCGTGTCGTTAGCCAACATCAAAGCCGCATCGTAAGCCGAGAGCGTGCTGAGGCTCCCGTCGAACACGAGGAAACTGTCAAAGTCATCCACGTAGCTGTTGGTGCGCGTTTGCACGTAGTCTTCGTAGTCACTGTGGTGCGTTTCAGCGCCCCACGCCGTAGCTGCGCCCATAACGTGCCCGAAAACAGCCATGTCCGCAATGTAA
Source organism: Candidatus Bathyarchaeota archaeon (assembly GCA_016927015.1). Taxonomy (GTDB): domain Archaea; phylum Thermoproteota; class Bathyarchaeia; order Bathyarchaeales; family Bathycorpusculaceae; genus SG8-32-3. The sequence continues at coordinate 1,364 of JAFGNM010000060.1, forward strand.
TGCGTCACGATGCCCAGTTGCTTGGCGGCTTCGCTGAAGTTTCCAGCGTTGTAGGCAGCCACCGCTTTCACGTATGCCTCTTCGGCTCTGTCCCCGGCAACATCATCCTGCACCGAACAGTCGACTAAATAGTAAATATGGTGCTTCGTAGTGTCGCCTATGCCGTCGGCGGCTTGCCCGTTATCCGGCAGCTCAGTCCCGTACAGGTAAACGGCTTTGTTGTCAAGAAGGAACTGCTTCTCCTCCAGCGGCAGCCAGTCCAACGCGTGTTCCGCAATCCAATCGTGTGTACCATAATCGGGATTGTTCGGGTCTGCGCTGTAGCCGCCGTTGCTCCAGCCTGAAACCCTCGCGGAGCCTACAAGGAAACAGGCTAGTAGAAGCCCAACAGTTAGTGTCGAGACTGTTTTCCTTTTCCACATGAAAACTCATTTATCTGTGTTTGAATTTAAGAATTGCCTAGTCGCCTGTGAGTTGTACGGCCAAATCTCCTATGATTAGGAACAGCTTTGTTTTTTTGGCGCCTCCAGCGCCGACCTCTACGATTTCAGCGAGACTAACGGTCTCGGTTATCTGCAAAACTTTGTTAACGACCGCATTATCCGCTGCGTCTATTGCCTCGAGAGTCCTTAAAACACGGAAAGGCGTCGATACCAGGTCGGCGCTACTAACGGAGTCTGCTACGTACTTTATGACTTTGCCGATTATCACCGTGGCGAGTTCCGATAAACTTGCGGAGTCGCTTAGCAAAAGGGACTTATTGCCATAAAGAGACTCTGCAAGTCCGAGATAATCAGACAGGATTAACGTCTTGTTGCGGAGAACAGTCTCTGTAAGCTCAAGAGAATCCGCAACTTCAACAAGTGTGATTTCTTCTTCGGGTCCGATGTAAGCGTCAGCGACAACCACGCAATCTTGCAATATTGTCCGAGCTGACCCCTCGTTGACTACCACATAGTTACATCCACTTAACACGTAACGTATGCTTAATCGGTCAGTGTTGTTAATGCCTGAAACACTAACTTTCTGAACACCATCAACCCATAGCTCTGCTATGCCTGAATCTGCCGAAATAACAGAGTGAACCTCAAGGCAATACCAAGTATCTGCTGATGTTGAGGAAGTTCCTGTTTCAAACGAATTAACGAAAGCGCCACCACTACGATAGCGAATACCCCATTTGCTGTTATTAAAATCGAAAATTGGTTCGATAACAAGGAAAGTTACTCCGTTTTGACCACTTAACCTAGGCGTTAAGCACCAATACGAACCTGTTGCCGCTGGTAAAGCATCCTTCCAAAGATAAAACGCTCTCGCGTATATTTCGCTTGAGTCCGTAAACTGTTTGTAGGCGTATCCCTCATCGCTTGCCGTGTCCAATCCTGATAATTGTAAAGCGTAAGAGCCATGATGAACAGGACTACCAACAACCGAAAGCGTTGACCCAGACGTGGCGGTGCTTGTCCACGCGCTGAAGTCGCCGCTCTCAAAACCGTCACTGAACAACTCCGTGAAAAACTGCGCCAAATAATCACGGTGCGCTAGCGAAACTTTCGGAAAAACGTGCTTATGAACGTAATCTTCAAGCAGCTTCTTATCTTTCAAAACAGAAGGCGGAAGCTTAAGCGGCATGGGATACTGTTCGCCGCAATGCGGACACCTATGCGAATTCTTCGGCACATCCTCTCGGCACTTGGGACAAACGTAATCCCACATCGGCAGAAGCCTAAGAAGCCAATAAGGAATATTCACGGTTTACGCTCCCGCCAGCTACTCATTAGACCGACTTAGCTGAACGTTATCTGCAAACTCAGCGTCCACGTCTCACCAGAAGATTTCGTGCCTTTTGATTCAACCTTGCGATTCAGAAGCTTGTGCGCAGTCGCACCGTTATCCACGGCGTATTCATTCCATGCCTCGTTCGCATCGCCAGTTCCGAAAGTCGCCCGCCACTCAGCCGTCTGCCCCGACCGCTGCGGGTAAGTCACATCCATCGCCTTCCACGTCGGCGAAGCATCAAGCAAATCCGTCTGCGTTGCCGTTGCTGATGTCGCATCGCTGCCCACGCCTAAACGAGCGTTAGCGTTATTGTACAGAGTCGCAGTGCCAATGCCGCAAATGATTTCTATCAGATTCTGCAAGCCAACATTCAAAGCCACATTCTGCATCCATTCTTCAGTACCCAAGAATGCATCTTTGTACCGCTGCAACGCCTCAGCTATGGGCAAACTAGCCTGCAACGCCCTCGCTATCTCACCTGTCGGATCACGGAACTTGTCTATGCGCCAACGCGCTTCCCAACACACTTTATCGTTTGTTTTTTCCATGCTATTCCTCCTTTTTTCACGGTTTTTTGCGGTTTCTCGCATGTCAGGCAACGCTGACTATGTTCGAGCCACCTCTCGCAACGTGGCATCCGCGCCCCAGGAAAACACGAGCGTAAACAGAAGATCACCATCATCATAAGCCCGCAAAGCCTCCAAGGCGCCATGCACACTCCAAACGAAAGCCAGTTTGGTTATTCGTCTACCCGGAGGAGGACACGCAATATCCATTAACGCGCTGTGAATAGCTCGGTACGCCTCGTCGTACCTGTTATATGCAACCTCGCTCATTTCTCCGCCTCCACAGAATCTTTGGGCTGCGCGTTTTCCCACAGTTCCCAGCCGAGCTTAACCGCGTTCTTGCGGAACTCTTCAGGACGTATGAACCCAAGCTCAGCAGCCTTAAGCATGTCCGCCATGCTGGCTTCCTGTGTTTTGGGAGAACCCCAGTGCAAACGCGGCTGCGCCTTCGCCGGGTCCAAGCCTGCCTGAGCCAGAACCACATCGAAAACTTCTCTTTCAACCTGGCGTTTGATGTATCGTTGCGTGGGTTTGATGAGCATGTTCTGCAGCTCCAACGCGGCTTTTGCTGAAGCTTCTGTAAAGCCTGGCGTGCTGAACAATCTGGGCAGCGGCGTCTCGCATCCGAGGTAAAACTGGTTAATCAAATGCTCCACGTAATACTCAAAACGTGCTCGCGGGTCAAGCGTCACGGGGCGTATGTCGCCTTTTCCGCTGTAGAAGAGCCAAGCGCCTTCTTCGCTGCGGTTCTTTATGGCTTGCTCGAACATCTTTATTGTTCTTTCATCTGCTCTCTCAAGCAAGGCTAAAACGTCTGGCCCCGCGTACTTCTCAAAGATTCTCGGCATTATGCGCTCTATTTTCGCTTTCATCCACGCAAACGCTGGCCGCTTATCTGACTGGAAAGCCAACGAGTGCAAGAGAACCTGCAAAACGCCAGTGCCGTAGCCGGAAAAGTCTAGGCAGTTTATCCGCCAATGGATCATCGCTTCCGCATCCAAGCTCTGCCCGCCGTAAACTTGCCGCAGCTTGTAACTTTCGATTTTATAGGGGATTTTCAGCGTCTTTTCTTCTATGAAACCTTGCTGAATGCGTTCAACCGCGTCCGCTGGCAGCCTATGCAGATCCGTCAGGTTTTCAGGAGTCAGCTTCAGCCAGAAATCGTTTCCGCAGGCAATCAGCCCCCGCGCCATGTCGCAGAGCAACGCATCCAAGTTGATGTTTTCGTTGAAGCTGTCCACAACTCTTTTGGCTTCGCCTGCCTTCTTGTAGTTCGCGTCAACCGTCGTGTAAAAACCCGCCCCTACCGCTGAAGCCGCCAGCAAGTCAACACTTGCCTTGCACGTAGGGTCTCGCTCGTAAAGACTTATGACGTCAGTCAAAGGAACGCGAGGCGTCTCGTACACCAGCGTTTTTTGCGGAACGGCGTATCCACTGTTCGTTTTTAGCGAGAAAGCTTCAGCTAATCGGTGCAGCACTTTGCTCATTCAGAGAACCTCCAGAAACTTGGCGCCTTTTTCCGTTATCACGTAAGGGGCACGGTGTTTCTGCCCGCTTTTCTGCACATAGCCACTTTGAACCAGAAAACGGAATATGCCCTCGAAAGTGCCGTGAGTGCCCGATTTTTGGATGGTCCTTTTTTCCAGTTCGCTTCGGCAAAGCGGCTGTCTCTCAAGCTCTTTCAGCACGATCTTTGCCAAATGCATTCTATCGGTTAAACGTATCATGTGCAAACAACCTCTACGGGTTTTCTTGTGCTAAAAAACATGGGAAAATGAAGAGCGCAAACCATCAGCACCGCAAGGTCTCTGCGGTCGTCGAAACCGTAAGTGTTTAGGGCAAGGTCAGGGGCGTAGGGCGTCATTTCAGCCCCGCACATAGGGCAATGTTCCCAGCAATCGCAGACAACGATGTCACTTTGCCTCGGGGAGTAATGCGTTTTTCCGCAATTGGAACATTTGCCTTCGTGCCGTGCCATTTCTTTGCCCCTCTCTTTAGTCATCACTCAAGACTTGTGCTTATGTTGGCCATTTTCGCGATGGCTTTGCTACGGAGGACACCCACGCCGAACCGTGTTGTAGCCCGAACGCCGTATTTGCCGTTTTTTATGTCTTCCCAGTCTTCAACGGTTATGTCCCGTCGCAGAAGCATCACGGACGCTATTCGTGTGTCCAAAGCGTACGCAACACCATTAGGCACCAGCGTGCTTGCTTGAACTCTCATGCCCAAAACGCTCGTGACTGTTGCCTGCTCCAAATCCGTTTGACCCGCTGGCAAGTATTGCGCGTGAATGAACTTGTCATCTGTGAAAAGTTGATGCAGCTGTGTTTCGTTCAAGGCCAACACTGTGGGTCTCCAGTTTTCCGCTCTAACCGTGTCGTGCAGCTTGACCAGCCCGTTCCAGTTCATGGCTGCTCCGCCCTGGTCTATGGGTTCGCCTCCAGCCAAATCCTCGTCAGCTATGGCAGCGTAAAGCGCGATTATCCTGTTCGTTTCTTCTTCGCCTAAGGCTCTGCCAACTTTCTCCGCCATGCTGTCCATGACGTTCCACGTGGCGTCTTCCAGAAACTCCCGCGTCCACTCCTCTGAAGCCTCAGAGAGCACGTTCGTGTAAACGTCCACCGTGCTGTTCTTCTTGCCGCTTAACCGTGTCGCCGCGCCTTCCGCATAGCGGTACGCCACAGCCTTCTCGTCCAACGGGAACCGTTCCATAGCTTCGGTCGTCGGACGCACCGTTATGATGCTTCTGCCAATCATCTCTGGATAAGCAGCCTGCACAAGCGTGTCATGCAAGCGTCCTATGGCGCTCACAGCGTCGCTGAACAGCCCTTCTCTGACGCCGACTTCGCAGTAACGTTTGAGAAACGGATGCACATTCGCTTTGTGCCTGAGGTTTTCTATGTGCTCTTTGAATTCGCCATCCTTCTGCATTAGGGATTCAAAAAGTCGCGGTTTCATTTGCATCGCCTCTATACTTGGATGAAAAGCAGGTCGTCTGCGGTTGTTGCGGTTTGCAGGGCGGTTCCGAGCTTGCGGTTATAGTAAACAGTGTATGACGCTGCGCCGTTTTCGTCTACGACTTGGTCAGTTAACTCAAGCACTCGCTTTGAGGCGTCAGCACCGTAAACCGCTTTGCCGCGGGTTACGGCGTCGCCTGCTTTGACTTTGACTCTTCCGCGGGTCAGCACGGGGCATTGCGCGCCAGAAGCAACGCTTTTGACGGCTATGCCTATGCAGTCTTGGGCGTCGGTTGCAGGGGAAACCTTGTGGTCGGCGCTTAAGTAGACGGGGTCGCCTTTAGTCACAGCTGCTGCGGCTTCAAAGGATTCTATGATGGCGTTGGGGTCGTCTGTTTCGCCTATTGTCATCCAGCTTTTTCCTGTAAAATCAGTCATTTTTCATCTTCTCCAAATTTTTCGTTTTCACCGAGTTCATCCTCAGCTACTCACGGTCAAGTTGTGACTTTCCTGCAGGCTGCGAAGTTTCACTATAACACTGCGCAGTTCTTGGCACATTCTCTGAGGTCCCAGGCTCCAACTACGCTGGACAATGTGGTTTGGCAGAACCGTTTCGATCAACTTCACCGCTTCGCCTACTGATATAGTCGGCTCCGCCTGCTTTTTCAGCAAGCTCCCAGAGACCGAGCTCTTGTTTTGTGCTGAAACCATGTAGTTAGGGTGAAGCGCAAGCCAATCCTGAATCTTTATCTGGTCCCACATTTTCTCTTTGGAAAAGAAAATAGCCTGCGTGCGCTGTGCTTCTGGTTGTTGCCGCGGTTTTCCCATTATGGCTAAAACGCCGTTTTCTCGGTCAAGCCAGACAGTGCTGAAGTGTTCGGGCATGAAAGCTGAGGCGTTTTGGTAAAAACCGAGGACGTATTCGCCCGCTACTATGGGTTCGCCCCCTTGCTCCTTAACCTGCAGTGCTTCAACGATTTGAATGTTGGTTTCTGATATTCCAGGCACAGCCACCAAGCTTATTTCAGCGTTGCATAACCCGTGAGGAATTTTCCCGTCGATTATGTCTATGGTTTCGTAGTCTGCGCCGACGCTTACGTGCCTGATTAAGCCTTTGCGGATTTTCTCAGCTGTTTCGTCATCGTAGATCTCTACCGTGTACCACAAGCGCTGTCCGTCCCAATCGGTTTTGGCGACTTTGCCCACGGAGTTCGCGGTGGTCACGTGCTCTATGTAAACGGGTGCATCAACGAGTTTGCCAGCGAAAGTTTGCAGTTCTTCGGGCGTGTAAATGTTAAAGTTTCTACTCATGCCAGCGGTCATGGCTACGCCGCGTATTCGCAAGGGTTTCTCCAATATTTTCTCGGCGATTGCGAAGGGTAAAACCGCGTAGACATGCTCCTTAGCTGGCGTGTGGTGTTCTTTGAACCATTCTTTGGCTTTCTCCAACGTCCAGCCTTTGCCTTTTTCGAACAAGTAGCTCTGGATTTCCATTGCGTCCTTGCCTTTCGGCTTGCCTATTACGGCTTTGATTCCTTCCTTTTCGCTTAGCATGATGGTTTTAAGAGCATCCTTCTGGAACTCTTCCGGATCTCGGTGCCCGCTTCGAATGTGCTGTTCCATGTTTTCCCATGGCATTTTTCTTAGACCTCACACAGTTAATACCCAATTAATATACTGGAAAGTGAAAAGGTGAATTGTACCTCAGCGTGGTCCATCTGTGGGCTAACGCGTGGACCATCCTGCGTGTCTAAACATGAAAAGTGATTACAATGCCGAGAAAATGTGTGGTCAAAGTTGTGTTGAGCAAGGAGCAAAGGGCGATTTTAACTGAACTAGCTAGGCGGCTGGGCACTAGCGAGAGCGAGACTTTGCGAATGGCTCTAATGGACTACGTTAAAGAATTGAGTTTAATGAAAGAAACCATTCACCGCGGCAAAAACTAAATTTAAACTCAGCAAATACGTATTTGAGTAACGCACGGGGTCCGATTCGGTTATTGCAAAAAGCTGAATCACGAATTAACTTTAAATGCAATTAAACTAATAGTAGTAAGCAACTGCCCTTTGAGCAACTCGAATGGCATGAATGGTGGGTGTTCGGACATTGGCAAAAAGAAGCGAATTCGATAAGCTTTTAGTGAGCGCCGTCGATGAAGCTCTGAATTCTCTGGGTGAATCAGTGAAGCAATCAATATACTTCCACATAGAGAACAAGTTCAACGTGGCAAGAAAAGAAATCCCTGAAAACCTCGAAGAATTTCAAGTAGGTCTTGAAAAAATCTTCGGCACAGGCGCTCGCTTCATAGAGATTTTGATAATGAAAAACCTGCACACAAAACTTGGGCTTCCACTCAAAATGGAAAGCGAGCAGTTTGAATTTGTTGAATACGTAGGCGTAGCAAAAAGAGGTTTTCTGGAAAAGGCGATGTAAACAGAAGCATTTGAGAGCGACTTTCCAGTTTTGAACGGTTAACAAAAATTCATATCAGCAGTTCATAAAGGCTTTATCACCGCGTAGACTTCCTTTTCTAAATCAAGTAGAAGTGAACGGTATGAGTAAATCTAGGATCCTCATAATTGATGACGATGAGAACATACGAAAGGTGTTGCAAACAATCCTTGAAGATGAAGGTTACATCGTTGAAACAGCGGACACAGCCAAAAAAGGTATAGAGAGCAGCGAGAAAGCGTTCTACAACCTTGCGCTGATTGATGTTCGCTTGCCCGACATGGAAGGCATTGAGCTCTTGTCGAAGCTGCGCAACACCAAGCCGAAAATGCGGAAAATAATAGTTACTGGTTACCCAACGCTTCAAAACGCTATATCAGCAGTGAACAAGGGTGCGGACGCTTACGTGATGAAACCTTTCGAGGTGGAGAAAATCCTTGAAACCATCCAAGAGCAGCTGAAGAAGCAAGAGGAAGAAAAAAGCTACAGCGAAGATAGGGTAGTCGAGTTCATAGAAACCCGCATCAAAGCATTAGAGACCGCAAACTAAGGTTTAGTCGAAAAAGAAGTGTAAAAAAACTTTACCAACCTTAATTTCTCTGCTTTAGTTTATCCTAGGGTTTGTTGCAATTAAGTTTTGGCACTTCTCGCGTCTATATGAGAAACATAAGCTTGCAGGGACAAAAACTAAGTTCTTTCCAGAAACATGTGCCTTACACTAGAAAAAGTGCAGTGTGATGGAAACGGACAAAGCGTTTTCAATATATAGTTCTATAGTTGCCTATAATTTTTTTTCGATCCTTCGATGATAAACGAGCCTTTATACATGATTTCTCAGGTAACCAGCTTCAAAACGCGGTTCTTGCACTTATATAATAATAACGAGTGCTAACGAGAGAAAAAAGCGTTTGTTAGCCATATTAGTTTTCGTTCACTGCACAAGAATCTGTACATTTTCAAGTTATGGTTCTTGCGCATTTTACTTGTGCTGTCAACAAGAGTTTAAATACAATCCACTACATTTAGCGTATACTTGTGCACGATTAACACTATACACGTTTGTGCAAATGCAAGTTGGGGAGGCTGGGGAAGGCATGAAGTGCCCATACTGTGGGTCTGCAGATTTCAAAACCTTGGAAACACGCGATTCTCCAGATAACAGTACGCGAAGACGCAAAGAATGCGTAGTCTGCGGAAAGCGCTTCACCACCTACGAGTACGTGGAAACCGTAGAACTCATGGTGCGGAAGAAAGACGGCAAGCTTGAACGCTTTGACGTTAACAAGATAATCCGCGGCTTACAGAAAGCCTGCGAAAAAAGACCCGTAACCATGGACCAAATCAACGAGTTAGCAGGCCTCGTGCGCCAAGCCATAATGCAGAAAGGCAAAGAAGAAATAACATCCAAAGAAATAGGCGATTTAGTAATGAAATACCTGAAAAATCTCGACCGCATCGCGTACATTCGTTTCGCGTCGGTTTACAAGCAGTTTGAAGAGCCTGAAGATTTCAAGCGGTTACTCCTTGAGGTGAAAAAATGAAGTACGTTAGAAAACGTGATGGAAAATTAGAACCTTTCAATCAAGAACGCGTAACAAACGCCATTTGGAAAGCCGCCAAAGCAGTAGGCGGAAAAGACCGTGAACAAGCAAAACGCATAAGCGACGAGGTGATGGCGGAACTCCGAAGCCGATTCGGCGAAGACGGCTGCCCCACGGTTGAGGAGATCCAAGACATAGTTGAAAAACGGTTAATCGAGAACGGTCGCGCCCAAACGGCTAAAGCGTACATTCTTTACAGAAAGCAGCATCAAGACATGCGCGAGCTGGCTGCGCTCTTAAGCTCCGCAGACCTAGTGGACCAGTACTTAGAGATTGAAGATTGGCGAGTTAAAGAAAACTCTAACATGAGCTATTCCCTGCAGGGCTTGAACAACTACCTTTCGTCCACAGTAATCGCCAAGTACTGGATATCGCGGATTTACCCGACAAGCATTGCCGCTGCACACTTTTCAGGCGACATACACATCCACGACCTAGGCGTGCTGGGACCTTACTGCGTAGGCTGGGACATAGCTGACCTGCTACTTTCCGGCTTCGGCGGTGTACACGGCAAAATCGAGAGCAAACCCGCTAAACACTTCCGAACCGCCTTAGGCCAAATAGTCAACTTTTTCTACACGCTGCAAGGCGAAGCTGCGGGTGCGCAGGCGTTCAGCAACTTTGACACTTACCTGGCGCCGTTCATACGCTACGACCATTTAAACCAGAAGGACGTAGAGCAGGCTCTGCAAGAGTTCTTTTTCAACATGAACGTGCCTACACGCGTGGGCTTCCAGACGCCTTTCACCAACCTGACCTTGGACTTGACCGTGCCAGACTTCATGAAAGACGAAGGCGTGCTCTTCAACGGAAAAGTCACCGAGGACACGTACGGCGACATGAGTAAGGAAATGGAAATGTTCAACTTGGCTTTTGCCGAGGTTATGCAGCAAGGCGACTCGAAAGGAAGAGTTTTCACTTTCCCCATCCCCACGTACAACGTCACTAACGATTTCGCTTGGGACTCGCCTGTGGCACAAGCAGTTTTCGAAGTCACAGCCAAGTACGGAGTGCCCTACTTTTCCAACTTCATGAACAGCGACCTGCATCCCGAGGACGTGCGAAGCATGTGCTGCCGCTTGAGAATAGACAACCGCGAGTTACGCAAACGCGGCGGCGGCTTTTTCGGCGCTAACCCCTTAACAGGCTCCATAGGCGTTGTGACCTTGAACATGCCGCGGATCGGCTACTTGTCCAAGGATGAAGATGAGTTCTTCCAACGCTTGGAAGGCGCCATGGATATAGCTAGAAGCAGCTTGGAAATTAAGCGTAAAGCGCTTGAAGCGTTCACTGAAAACGGCTTGTACCCGTACTCTCGGCGTTACTTGCGCCATGTGAACGAGAGCTACGGCAAATACTGGAAGAACCACTTTTCAACCATAGGCTTAGTCGGCATAAACGAGACGGTTTTGAATCTTTTAGGCGTAAACATTACGTCGCCTGAAGGAAAGGACTTCGCCGTCAAAACGCTCAGCTTCATGCGTGAGCGGCTTGCAGACTTCCAAGAGGAGACGGGCGACATCTACAACTTGGAGGCGACACCCGCTGAAGGCACATCTTACAGGCTTGCACGCCTTGACAAACGCCATTACCCAAATATTATGGCGGCTAACGAGCGGCTGGTTCAGACGCGGCATGCTGAGCCGTTCTACACGAATTCTTCCCAGTTGCCTGTTGACTATGAAGGTGACTTGTTCGAAGCTTTGGAGCATCAGGAGAGCCTGCAGACGCTTTACACAGGCGGAACCGTATTCCACATTTTCTTGGGCGAAAGGCTTCACTCTTGGAAGTCAGCCGCCGAACTCATACGAAAGGTAGCTTCAAGCTCGCGTTTGCCCTATTTCACGTTGACGCCGACGTTCAGCATTTGCCCAACGCACGGCTACACAAGCGGCGAGCACAAGCAATGTCCAGTCTGCGGGGCGCAAGCCGAGGTTTACTCACGTGTCGTCGGCTACTTGAGACCAGTGGACCAGTGGAACGACGGGAAACAAGCTGAATTCGCCATTCGCAAAACCTTTGACAAATCCACAATAATGGCTACAGCGCCGCTGACCGTGTAAGAGGAAAAAGCATGAAGTTTAGCGGTCTCCAGAAAGTAAGCCTAATAGACTACCCGAACAAGGTAGCCTCCGTGCTTTTCACGCCAGGCTGCAACCTGAGGTGCCCGTTTTGCCACAACTGGCGCATAGCCGTAGACCCGAAGCCGCCGTTCCTGCAGGAAGCCGTGGCGCTAAGAATTCTGGAAAGCCGCAAGAAATATGTGGACGCCGTAGTAGTAACCGGCGGAGAACCCACAATGCACAAGGAACTGCCGAAGTTTCTAGCGAAGCTCAAGAAGAGAGGTTTTCAGGTCAAGTTGGACACAAACGGCTTTTACCCTGAAGTGCTGGAAGAATGCTTAGGCTACGTCGATTACGTTGCTTTAGACGTGAAAACATCCCCGGAAAAATACAAGCTTCTGGGAGCTAAAAGCACCAGCGGACTGCTGCGCACCGTCGAAATGCTGAAGACGGGCAAAGTGGCGTACGAGTTCAGAACCACAGTGGTTCCAGAGTTTATCACAGTTGAAGACGTAAACAAGATTTGCGAGCTCACTAAAGGCGCAAAGACCCATGCACTGCAGCAGTTTGTGCCGCAAGACACTTTGGAGAAACGGTTCGAAGGCTTGAAACCTTACGCGCCTGAAGTCATCAAAGAGTTCGCGGGAACCATGAAAAGCTACGCGGAAAACGTGATACTCCGAATATAAAACCAACAGCAAAAAGCATTCAACCAACCCCCACCTTTGTTTAAAAGGACCCTGTCTTTTTTCTAAACGCTGGTCTAAGCACCAGTTGACTCTTTAAATAAGGGGGGCTATAGACAAAAATCGCAACAGGATAAAGGAAGTGGATTTTAGGTTGATTTTTCGTAGCAGTCTTCAAGTTTAAGGTGGTCTCAGATAAATGCGCAGTTGTCCTCTTGCGACTTGAAGGTCTAGTCCGCTGTCTTTGGTTATTGCTTTGGACGCTGGACCAACTGCTGAAATTGCTAGAACGTTTTTGAACGCGGATTTTACGCCGAGTATCTCGAAAGCTGCTTCTTTTTTCAGTTCGATTTCAAAGTGCGTTATTTTCCACTCTTCGCCATCCAGAAGGACATCTGTTATTTTGCCTACTCTCAAACCTTCACAGTACACTTCTTTCCCGATTAGTTCGCTAAATTTCATTCTTGTTTCACCCTTTACAACTCTTTTTTTATTCTCGTTGTAAGTTTATAAGACTTATTCTACATCACGCAAAGATATGAGCCCATGAAATGTTTTTCGGCATTTTAGCAGACCCGTTTTATTATTAACCTTAAGGGCAGCAATTATTTGTTATCACTTATGACATCTGCTGTGTTTAAAGCCTCTAAATTATCGAAGAGGTTTTTTGAACTATCCTTGTTTAGACCCGTTATGATTATGTGAATTTCGCCTTGACGGTTCATTTGCACGTACGCTTTGTAGCCTTTCAGGATTTCAATGTTTTTGTCATTCAGAAAAACCACTTTTTCAGAACTTTTGGACAGATATCTAAGCATTTTGAACGTATTACGAGGTACAATAGATTCTTCACTATTCGTCTTTTTCCACCGTCCCCCACCAATTCCCTATGGGCATCTCGGGTTATTTATTTTTCCAAAATACCCAATCCAAAGCCAAAGGATAAACTTGAATTTCAATCAATTCCCAAATGAAAGCCAGTATAGTTTTGTTTCAGTAACTGTGCCAAGGCAAAGGTGTAGCTACTCAGTTTTTTTCCATTTATCGCGGTTAACCAAACCAATTATGAGGTATATCAGACCCAAAGCGAAAAGAGGCAGACCAATTTCAAACGGCAATTCCGCAAAAAAATACACAATCATCATGGCAAACCCAGTGGGCAAAAAAGCCACGCCCATTATCAAGAAAGCCTTATAGTCTGTTTCCCCTGCTTTGCCCGCTCTCTTTCTTTTCCGCAAAACCACCACCAGCAGCAACGTAACCAATATGCCTACGAGCAGAAGCAAACTCATAACAGAAACCGAATCATTCATTCTCCCTGCCTCTCCAGCAAGCTAGAAAACGCGAACTCCACCTAAAAATCTTTAGCAACCTCTCCAACCACACCCTCCTTAAAGAAAACCCGCAACAAACTGCCGTGACGTATAAAACTCGTTGATTCCGCTACGAAAAACAGCAAAAACCGCCTGATTCCGTGCTTTCGAGCCGTAAAGTTTAAGGGTTGAGGTTTTGTATGGTTTCGCGTACTCGCTTACTTAGGAGTTTGTGGCGTGAAAGTCAAAGGAGAAAGCATAGAAGAACGCAAAGCTGAGGTCCTAATTAAACTCAGAAAATACAAACTGATCAAAAAAGAAGAACAGGAAGACTCTATAGGTTACACTGTGAACATTCCCAAGGACAAAGAGAAAGCCTTAGTCTGGTGCATTCTTGGTCAAGCAACTGTGGGCATCGCCATGATGAATGCACTGTACAAACTTTTGGAAGAGAAGGGGCTGGAACGCGCCATCGTAATCACGGAAGGTCGCTTCACGCATGCCGCTAAGCAAGGCGCAAAAAAGAGGAAGGTTGAGCTTCTGCCCAAGTCTTTCCCTGTATTCGAAATTTTTGACCACAAGCTGGTTCCGAAGCACGAGATTCTGACTGAAGAGGAAAAAAGCCAGATTCTAGCCCAGTACAAGATTCAGCCGTACCAGATGCCGCAGATAAAATCCGCCGACCCCGCAGTTAAAGCCATAGGCGCCAAGCCAGGTGACATGCTGAGAATAATAAGGAAAAGCGCAACCGCAGGCGAGCACATCGCTTACCGCTACGTAGTAGACTAAAAAGGGAAAACAGCAAGCCTTATTTAGCTATCATAACTTCTGTCGATTTGACGACAGCCTGTACTTCGTCGCCTACTTTTACGCCTAGCTCTTCAACCGCTTCTTTCGTTATCACTGCAGTGATTACTGCAGGCACTTTAATCTCAACTTTGACTTTCGCGGTTATTCCGTCTTTTTCAATAGAAACCACTTTCCCTTTAAGCTGGTTTCGCGCGCTAATTTTCAGTCCTAACACCTCCCAATACTCTTGATCTGCAAGAACCTCACTCATGTAACCCTCTACACGCTGATACTCTTCTATCAAACTCTGCCCCAGCGCGGTTAGTTTTGCGCCGCCGCCTCCAGTTTTGCCTCCCTTATAGGTTTCCACAATTGGTGCTTCGACGACTTTCTGAATTTTTTGCAGGTAATTCCACACGTAGCGATAAGACATACTAAGCTTTTCAGAGGCTTTCGAGATGGACTGCTCTTTTGCTATTGCTTTTAGAATTTCAGCGCCGCCTTTGCCCAGTACGGGTTTTCCGTTGTATTCTATCCATACTTTGCAGGAGGGCTTGTGTTTGTTGTGAGTGAACATTACGTTTAGAGTTATTCGTGATAAAGTTTATAAGGGTAGTGATATGAATGACAAAACATAACGGTGTTTAAACATGCAAGCATGGCAAAAACTGCTCATAGTGGCAGCACTAGCAACCATAATAGTAGTCGCAGGCACACTCGTTTACTTCAACTACTTCACAAAACGCAGACTCTTCATCTCCACAACCACAAGCCTATACGACACAGGATTACTCGACTTAATTGAGACAGAATACGAAGCAACACACAACGTTGACCTAAACATATTAGCCGTAGGAACAGGCATAGCCATCCAGCACGCCCAGAACGGCGACGCCGACGTAGTCCTCGTTCACTCACCATCAGTAGAGAAAACTTTTCTCGAAGAAGGCTACGGAGAGAACAGGAAAATAATAGCCTACAACTTCTTCACCATCATCGGACCAGAAGACGACCCAGCGGGAATCGAAGGAAAAACAATCACTGACGCCTTAGACGGCATAGTCACCTACGGAGACAGCTTAGCCGACCAAGCAGGGCAAACCCAAATCTGGGTTTCTAGAGGAGACAATTCTGGCACACACTCCAAAGAAAAAAGCCTTTGGAGCAAAGCAGGCTATGACTATGAAAGCATAACCGAGGAACCATGGTACGCAAGCGCAGGTCAAGGCATGGGCGCCACATTAAACATAGCTAACGAGAAGGAAGCTTACTGTCTCGCGGACATAGGCACATACCTGAAATACTATTCTGACGGCACAATATCCTTGCCAGCGCTGATACTTGAAGAGGAATCTCTGCTCAACGTTTACAGCGTTATGGCAGTAAGCCCAACAGTTGTGGCAAACCAGTCTATACATGAAAAGATTAGCTTTGATGACGCGATGGAGTTCATAGAATACTTGGTTTCACCTGAAACTCAGCAGCTAATAACAAACTATGGCAAAGACACCTACGGACAAAGCCTCTTCACTGGTGCAGTGCAACCATTAATCGATGATTCACCTCAACCTCTTGTCAGCTGGATACAAGACTACGCCTTCTTTGACGGTTCCGAATGTCCACCGCAATACAGAAATGGCTACGCAGACCTTTACACGTAGAGGAACATAATATTGGCTGATGTACTCGGCGGCATAGTAGAAGCCTTCCAGTTGATAGTTACAGGCGACCCAGAAATCCTCGGGATTGTCTCCCGTTCCCTCCTTTTTTCTGGAACAGCGGTTATTTTAGCCATTCTTTGGGGTACACCGCTTGCCATGTTGATAGCCATGAAAGAATTTCGAGGTAAAACACTGCTCAAAACATACTTCAGTACCTTAATCGGCTTGCCAACGGTAGTTTTGGGCTTAATTCTTTTTCTTATTTTTTCAAGAGGTGGACCGCTGGGCTTTCTAGGATTGCTGTACACACCAGCGGCTATAATAATTGGCCAAGCTATATTGGTGACGCCGATTCTTGTCAGCATAGGCGTTTCAGCCATTGAATCTGTTGACCCTGAAATAATGAGCTTATCCAAAACGCTGGGCGCTTCAGAGTCCCAAGCGCAAGTAGCAGTTTTAAAGGAAGCAGCCAGCGGGATTATTTTATCTGATATTGCCAGTTTTAACCGGGCAATAGGTGAGTTGGGAGTAGTTTTGCTGGTCGGCGGTAACATTGCAGGATTCGGCATCAGGACCGATGTGTTGACGACAGCGATTTCACGTAATGTTCAAATAGGCGAAATCGGTCTTGCCGTGGCTCTGGGAATATTGTTGGTGCTAATACTTTTCACGATAAACATAATAATAGTTGTATTAAGGAAAGCAAACTACATAGTCGAATTAGCTAAAGCGCCATATTTTAGACTGAAACGCTATAGAGAGACTAAATGATGATGGCAGTTGCTGAATTAAAAAAGGTAACGAAAGCCTATGGCAACAAAATAGTGGTAGATGCAGTGAACCTGCAAATCCGCGAAGGCGAAATACTAGCCCTTTTAGGACCTAACGGTTCAGGAAAAACTACAATATTAAAAATCCTTGCATTCATCGAAAACCCGACAGGTGGCGAAGTGAAATTCCAAGGTGAAAAAGTTAACTTCAAAAACACCGAAAAGGTGCGCCTGCAAAGTACGCTTGTCTTTCAAAAAACAACCCTCTTCGGCACTTCAGTCTACAACAATATTGCTTACGGATTGAAAATGAGGAAAGTACCGAAGGAAACACGTGACAGAGAAGTGAAAAAAGCACTGGAAATAGTGAAGCTAGAGGGCTTCGAGAAACGTAATGCAAGGAAGCTTTCCGGCGGAGAACAACAAAGAGTAGCCATAGCCAGAGCCTTAGTGCTAAAGACTAAACTGCTGCTTCTGGACGAGCCGACGGCAAACTTGGACCCGAAAAACGCGGGCATACTTGAAGAGGTCATCGACACCGTAAACCGCGAAAACAAAACAGCCATCGTGATGGCAACGCACAACATGTTTCAAGCTAAAAAGTTGCCGCACCGCATCGCGTTAATGGATGAGGGAAAAATCACTGAGATTGGCGCTCCAGCAGAGGTTTTCGGCAAGCTCTCCAAGAACTTGGCTCGCTTCGCTGCGGTTGACAACACTTTCACCGGAACCGCTAAAGCAACAGCGTCTGGCACATCAAAAGTTGACATTGGCAACAACGTGCAGATAGAAGTAACTGCCCAAAGGCAAGGCGCTACCGCCGTTTTCATAAATCCTCAGGACATAATCGTGTCTAAGACCGCGGTGGAGTCCAGCGCTAGAAACGTGTTCAAGGGCAAAATCACCGAAATCGCGGATTTAGATTCACTCGTAAAACTCAAGGTTGACGTCGGCAAGCCCTTCACGGTTCAGATAACCAAGCGGTCTTTCAGTGAGATGGGACTTTGCTTGAACGCTGAGGTTTTCATCACCTTCAAAGCTTCAAGCGTCCAAGTGCTTTAGGCTGAGCTTTTTCTTTCCTCCGCCAGCTCATGCAGAATCACTAAGGCTTCGCCAAAAGACATGCTAAGCCTGTTCGCCAGTTCCGAAGCAGTTATGTCAGGTTTTTCCTGTAATATCGGCTCTCGCGTGTACGCTTTGTGGGTTGGGTACATCACCGAGGCGTGAACCGTCTCGACAAGTATGGTCCAAAGTTTTTCCTTCATGTACTCTTCCAGGCTCATGTGGCATCACAGAGTTCATTGTGTTAAGTGGTTATTCAGCATACCGCAAAAAACGCATATGATTTTTCGAAAAACAAGCAGGCAACTCTTAAATTACTTCAAAATGACAAAGTTAACGTGGTGAAACGAAGTTGACTAAAAAGGCGTTAATAGTTTACTGGTCGAAAACAGGCAACACCGAGAAGGTAGCCAACGCCATCAAGCAAGGCTTAGAAGAGGCAGAAGTCCAAGTTACAATGAAAAAACAGGAAGAGGCTGAAAACGTTGACTACTTCGACTACGACATTGTCTGCATAGGTGCCCCTTCATACTCGTGGCATCCACCAGAACCGATGGCTAAATTCCTAAAAGACAAATTTGCAGCTTACCGCAAAGAAGGCAAAATCAAACCGTGCGCCCCAAAAATTCCAGGCAAAAACGCGTTAATTTTCTGCACGTATTCTGGTCCTCACACAGGCATTGACGAGGCAACACCAGCGGGCAAGTACATGGCTCAGTTCTTCGAGCACTTGGGCTTCACGGTCTTAGACGAATGGTACATCCTAAGCGAGTTCCACGGTTCCTTGGAGAACAGCACACAGTGCAGGATGGGCGACGTAAGAGGAAAACCCACGGAAAAAGAGCTGTTGAAGATAAAGGAAGACACTGAACGTTTAGCCAAAAAACACTTGGTTCAAGCATAGTTAATCGCCGAGAAAACTTTAGACGTTAAAGGCGTGGTAACACATAGGTTTAGGTTTGCAGATTTTGAGAGGGTGCTTCGGACTGTGGATGACCATGCGGAGAACGATTTGAAGGTTGTCATAACGGAATAATTTCTGTTGTAACCTACCGTAAAGTATATTATTCATAGGGAAATTGGTGTACCCGCTTCACTTTAGCAAAAAAAGAGAGCGTGACTTCAATAAGCATTAAAGCTGTGATATTTGATCTTGACGGAACTATTGCCAGTTTCAACCTGGACTACAAGGCACTACGAGGAGATGTTAGAAGCTACCTGCTGCGAGTGGGCGTTCCCGCCTCGGTGTTATCCGTAAACGAGAGCATCTTTGAAATGCTCCAGAAAACCTCGATATACATGAAAAACTCTGGAAAATCCGCTGAGGCAATGGATGAGATTCGCAACGAAACCTTGGCTACAGCTGAAAAGTACGAGTTGGAAGCCGCCACGAGCACGGACCTGCTGCCTGGAGCATACGAAACGTTGAAGGCTTTGAAACAGATGGACTTGAAAATCGGCTTGTTCACTCTGAACAGCGATAAAGCCGCAAACTACATTCTGCAACGCTTCAAACTTGGCGACTTCTTCGGCGTGACGGTTCCGAGAAACAAAGTCAATTTTGTGAAGCCGAATCCTGAGCATCTTGAAATGGCACTTAAGATTTTAGGCGTAGCGCCTGAGGAAACAGTGGTTGTTGGAGACGGCAACGTGGACATGGAGAGCGCTAGGGAGTTGAAAGCCATCGCTGTTGGCTTGCCGGCAGGCGCATCCAAGATAGAGCAGTTGATGAGTCACGGCGCCAACTACATTATAACTTCGATAACTGACTTGCCTGTTCTAATAGAGAAAATAAACAAAGGACAAGCGACACAATAGCCTGCCAAGCTGGTTTGAGACAGTATCCGTGTTAATGGAAATTCTCACGTGATTTTTCTCTTTTTTAGTTCTTGGTCAAAGCGGCTCTACTTTTGCTTGACTTAGCTTACGTCTTGCTTTTTGAAGTTATTGCCCATCTTCAGATTGAATTTGATAACAATCGAAAATTAGCAAATTAATTATGCAACTTGAGTTAATAGTTTATTACGTGTTGAAAGTTGTGCTGCTTGAGGCATAGCTTGCATACGAAGATTCAAACAGTCCTTTCAGGGCGTTCTACGCTATTTTTTTCTTCAATATTGGTTTGTGTTTATCTCCTGATTTGCCTCTTCACTTTCCTTCTTCTTCAAGGCGACATGAATGATTGGATTGCGTTCATGCATGGCGAGGCTTCAATCGCTCTTTTTTTCATCTACTGTATAGCGGGAGTTGTCGGAATTAGTTTAACATTATTTTTCAAAAAGGAATTGCACCTTCTAAACGCCTCGCACAAGGTTATCGCAGTCTCTTTTCTACTAACCACAATCATCGGAGTCAGCGTATTCACTTACCTCAACTTTTCCGCTACGCAAGAGAACTACACTTGGATGCATGATGGAATGGTTTACCAGCAAATGGGGCAATCTTTTCTAGTAAACCACGAATTCATCATTGACGGCAGGTATACTCACCATTTTGCTCCGGTTTATCCGCTTTACTTGGCGGTGTTTTACACTTTTTTGCCAGTCCATATAGGAACGCAGATAGCTGTGGAAATTATTGTTGTCCTGTCGCTGATAGTGACCTTGATAGTTACGCGAAAGTTGTATGGGTTAACACCTGCTTTGATAACAACCGGGCTGATAGCTACCGTTCCAACATACCTTTTCTCCGCTTCTCGCAACTACGCTGAACCCATAATGCTCATTTTGTATACTCTTACAATATATTTTATCTTGGAAAGTCTCAATCCCGAGAAAGGAAACAGAATAATTGCTGCTGGCTTGTGTGCCGCTCTTGGCTTTCTCACCAAATCAAGCCTCGGCTATTTCTTCATAGTAACTGGATTAGCGGGTTTTCTGTGGAGGTTTTACTACATGAAATGGCGTATCTTCAAAAACAAGAATTACCTTATGGCAGTTCTGGTTTTTTTAGTTTTGGTGATAGCTTGGACTGGAAGAAACCTTTATCTTTTCTGGGATGGCAGTCTCTCTGGCTTGTTTGCAGCGTCGCAAACCAGTGACTATTTTACCGCGGCTATGGTGCATTCTCTGGGAAAAGACTTCGGCAGTGTTTTCATTCAGTTCTGGTTTTTCATGGTTCTCACGGTGCTTTTTATGTTGTCTTACACTTGGATATTTTCTGCTTATGTTAAGAATTCATTTAGCAGAATTCGTGATGAGCGAATAAGCTGTCTCTGGTTGTCAATAATGCTGCCGCTTTTCATTGGATGGCTAATCGGAGCTATTTATTTTGTGTTCGAAAACGATTGGATGCCTGATTACTTGATTAGTTATTATCCAGTATCTCAAGCTCGCTATCTGGTATTCACGCTGATTCGGTACTGTTTCGTTGTTATAGTGCCTTTTAGCTGGCTGGCTTATGAATCGGCGAAAAAAGAACCACGGCATAGTAATCAGTGATTTGCGTTTTCTTGGTTCGCACATGAGACTTCAGGGTTTCAGGTTCCTTTTCCAAGGTAGAATCAGGATTGTGTATAATTACTCGAGAGTTATGTATGGAATAACATTATGAAAACCGTAAAGCTTATATATTAAAACTGTTCACTTGCTTAGTTTGCGCGGACCCGAATGTACTGTTTTCTCAATCAAAAAGGGATACGGTGACGGTTCTACGCAAATAATACATGGAGCATACAAAATTGAGCAGAAAAGAGGCTAAAACGCGTCAACGCTTAGTTGACAAGTGCCCAGAGTGCGGTAGCGATAACCTCGTTCACGATTATGACACAGGCGAAACCGTTTGTGGAGCTTGTGGTCTCGTCCTTTACGAGCAAATGATGGATAAAGGGCCAGAATGGCGCGCTTTCACGCAAGAGGAAAAAGCGTCAAGAAGTCGTGTGGGAGTTCCAACATCCTATTCAGTTCACGACAAAGGTTTATCCACAGCAATAAGCCAAGTAGACCGCGATGCCTTCGGAAGAAAACTGCCGCTTGCCACTAGGCTGCAAATGTGGCGTTTGAGGAAGTGGCAGATACGATCTCGTGTTCACTCTTCCATTGACAGGAACCTTGCTCAAGCTATGGCGGAACTTGACCGTCTTTCTGACAAGGTTTACATTCCGCCGCCAATTAAGGAAAAAGCTGCTGTTATTTACCGTAAAGCTCTTGACAAGGGGTTGGTTCGTGGCAGGTCAATTGCTGCTATAGCTGCTGCTGCCCTTTACGCGGCTTGCCGTGGCAGTGGGACTCCTCGGACTCTTCGTGAAATTTCTGAGGCAAGTCTTGTTGACAAGAAAGATGTTGCTCGTTGCTACAGGCTTTTGCTGCGTGAGCTTGAGGTGCATATGCCTATTGCTGATCCGTTGACTTACGTGTCAAAGATTGCTGAGCGAACTGGGATTTCAGGTAAAACGCAAGGTGCTGCGATACAGATACTTCGAGAAGCGAGAAGGAAACGTGCTGCTGCTGGTAAAGACCCGATGGGTTTGGCTGCTGCTGCGTTGTACATTGCTTGTTTGCAGCATAACGAGAAGAAGACGCAGAAGGATATTGCGGAGGCTGCTGGCGTGACTGAGGTTACGGTGAGGAACCGCTACAAGACTTTGAAGAAACAGTTGGATCTGGAGCTACCGGACTAAGCGTTTAATCAGCTGCTTTCCTCTTCTTTTTCTAGTTCCATAATTATTGGACCTACGTAGCCGCAGGCTTCGCAAACGTATTTTTTAGGTGTCAGCCAAAAGTCGAGACTGCTGTATAAACTGATTTTTGGGCTGCAGCATCTGGGGCAGTAGATTTTTGCTGGTTTCTTGTGTTTCAGAGATTTAAGTACTTCACGAACGTTTTGCAGCAGTTTCATCTGGGACTTTGCACCTTTGTCGTGTGGCTATTGCAGTTCTATGTTTTCTTCAGGATATCCCATTTTGACGAGGAAATCGCGGACTCTCTCGCGGTGGTCTCCTTGCAGCATTATTTGGCCGTTTTTGGATGTTCCACCACATGCACAAAAAGTTTTTAGTTTCTGAGCTAGGGTTGCGAGGTTTGAGTTTCGTTCATCCATGCCGTCAACGATTGTGTTTGCTCTGCCAAATTTTCTTGTTTCGAGCCTGATGCGGATACGCTGTTGCTCTTTTTCGATTTCGCCACAAACGCATAAGTCCTTCGGAAGACCGCATGTCGAACAAACTTCAGCCATGACGCTCAAGCATAGCATTGTCAAAGCCGTATATAAAAGTTTCAAAGCCAGAATCCTGATTTAACTGGGTTTGCAGAAGCAAATTGGTAACCCTAAGTTACGGCAAGTTACGGCTGTTGCGGGCTATGCTCTTGCAGGGAACTGAACTACTGCGTGATTTTTTGTTTATACCCCCCTTTATATAGAAACTTTAAATAGCGCTGAAGAGCGCTGGCAGGTAGACCCCTCTATAGGTTTCTGTATAGATTGACTATTAGGCTCCAAATATGCCTGTTTGTCAAGAAATGTTGACTAACTTTGAGCCTGTTTAGTCAAGAAACCTTGACAAAAACCCTTTTATCCCCAGATGCGGCTTACATGTTAGGGACAAGTATGAGTAAAAGTGCCGCTGCAATGTTTGTTCTCGTCTTCCTAATGGCCTCATGCTTAATCGGCGTTAAGCCTGTTTCTGCGGCTTCTCCGAATTCTTGGACCTCGAAAGCACCAATGCGTCAGGCAAGGGGTGGCTTAGGCGTTGCGGTGGTGAACGGAAAAATCTACGCTATAGGAGGCTCCACTGAAAGCGGACTAAACCCCCGTTCCATCGGGATAGACTACAAAGCTAAAGGATGGGTCGTAGATACAAACGAGGAATATGATCCAGCAACAGATAAGTGGGCTTTCAAGACGCCTATGCCAACTCCAAGATATGGCTTCGCCATTGTGGCTTATCAGAATAAACTCTACTGCATAGGAGGCGCATCTAACTTCCAACCACCCAATGGATTTTATGGAGCTATTCTCACCGGAGTAAACGAGGTCTACGATCCAGCAACGAACACTTGGGAAACCAAAGCATCCATGCCAACAGCCAGAATCGGGCTACAGGCTAACGTTGTAGGCGACAAAATCTACCTGATTGGCGGAGATCCAAACAGAACAATTAACGAGGTTTATGATCCAGCAACAGATACGTGGGAGACCAAAGAGCCTATGCCGACTGTAGCAAGTTCTTATGCTTCAGCCGTCTTTGACAACGAGATATACGTTATAGGCGGATATGGTTCTGGTAACCTAAACCAAATATATAACCCTGAAACTGACAAGTGGCGTCTGGGCGCACCTGCACCCTTAGGCGTCACTGATGGAGCGGCAGGCGCCACAACTGGCATGAACGCGCCTACGCGAATATATGTCTTGGGCGTTCTGAATTTTATGTATCAAGACTCTCCTCCTAATCGAATTTACGATCCTAAGAGTGATACTTGGACGTTGGGCGCTGATGTGCCAACAAACCGCCTCAATTTCGGTGTAGCAATAGTAAACGACACGCTATACGCAATAGGAGGGATTATTAGAAATTATCCCCATGAATTAAGTAATGCAATTTTTACCGCTACGCCAAGTGCTGTTAACGAGCAGTACACGCCTATAGGGTATGGCACCGTCCCGCCTGTGGTTCAGATTGTTTCGCCATCAAGCCAGACGTATAATGAGTCCAGTGTTTCCTTGGTTTTGACCGTGAATAAGCCGGTTAACTGGATGGGCTACAGCCTTGACGGGCAAGACAACGTAACCATCAACGGCAACACTACCATAAGCGGGCTAACAAGCGGGTTGCACAACGTGACGGTGTACGCGAGGGATGAGTTGAATAATACTGGAGCCTCAGAAACAGTCAGCTTCACCGTGGAGGTTCATTTCCCGACAGCGCTTGTCGCAACCGCTTCCGGCGTTTCAGCAACCATAATAGGCATAGGCTTCATAGTCTACTACAAGAAACGTAGACATTAAGCATTGGCTGTTGGCATTTCTCGATTTCAAGTGACACTCACGTTCAATAAGACCCAAACGAGAGCTATTTTACGGTGACAGACTTCGCTAGGTTCCTCGGCGTGTCAGGGTTCTGCCCCTTCTCAAGAGTCATGTAGTAAGCTAACAGCTGCAAAGGTATCGCAAAAGGTATCGGCGACATAACTTCAGGTATCCCTTTTGGCACTTCAATGTAATCGTCCGACAACGCCTTGATTTCCTCATCGTCTTCCTCTACAATCGCGATTATTGAGGCACCTCTAGCTTTCATCTCCATTATGTTGCTGACCAAAGTCTTGCGTGTTCCGTCCTTAGCACAGATGAACACCACTGGAAAACCCTGTTCAATCAGGCTAATTGGACCATGTTTGCTTTCTCCTGCTGGAAAGGCTATTGATGGGATGTAAGCTATCTCCATCAGTTTAAGCCGTCCTTCGTAAGCTGTGGCAGTGCTTATCCCTCGACCCAAAAAGAAGAACAATTTTGCATCCTTGTATTTTTTGGCAAGCTGCTTGACTTTTTCTTCCTGCGTTTGAATTATAGTCTCAACCATATCTGGCAGCTCTTCCAGCCTCGCCTCAATATAATCCATCTCATCCTGCGAAATTTTACCCCGCTTCTTTGAAAGCCGAAGCGCCAGTTGCGCCAGCACGGAAAGCTGCGAAGTGAAAGTTTTTGTAGCTGCCACCCCGATTTCGGGACCCGACTGCTGACCTATGTAAACTCGAGAAACACGCGTCAAAGTCGAGCCGATAGCATTAGTCAAGCCAAGTACCGTTGCGGCACGCTGTTGCGCACATGTGACCGCGGCTAGGGTATCAGCTGTTTCGCCTGACTGGCTTACCGCCAGAATGGTGCTGTCTATGTTGACCGATTTACCGTGTTGCTCAATAAACTCTGAGGCGTAAACGGGATATGTTGGTAAGAACGCAAGCTTTGAAAACATGTAGGACGCTGCCAAACAAGCGTGGTAGGATGTGCCGCATGCAACCATGAAGACCTCAGTAGCACGGTCAAGAAAGGTTGAGATCAAATCAAGGTAATGCTCCTGCATCCGAAGCGTGTTGCGGAGAGTTGCAGGCTGCTCATGAATCTCTTTGAGCATGAAGTGCGGGTAGCCTTGCTTGACTGCCATTTCAGGCGTCCAAGCAATAACCTTTGGTTTCCGCTTGACAACGCTTGAATCCTTTATCTTCTTGATTTCGTAGCCTGTAGCTGAAAGGCTTATGAGTTCCCCGTCTTCTATGAAAACTGCTTTGTTGGTTACTGGCAGGAACGCTGGAATGTCAGATGCAAAGTAAACGCCGTTGTCGCTGACCCCTAAAACCAGGGGACTCTCGTTTCTGGCGCATATTACCTTGTCTGGCTCCTTGGTTGAGATTACGGCGATGGCGTAAGAGCCGTCAAGCCTTTTGACAGTTTCAAGAACAGCATCAGCCAAGGTCAGTTCAGCGTTTTTTCCGAGGTTCTCCTCAATAAGGTGGGCTATTACTTCAGTGTCCGTCTTTGAGACAAAAACGTGACCGCTGTTTTCCAGTTCAAGTTTCAGCTCAGAAAAATTCTCTATAATTCCGTTGTGAACTACGACTATGTTCCCAGTGCAATCCGTATGCGGATGCGCGTTGACCTTTAACGGTGCGCCATGCGTAGCCCATCTGGTATGTCCTATGCCCAAGTTACCTGGCAAATCATCAAGGTTCAAAAGTCTATGGACATCGTCTATTTTTCCCTTGTCTTTTTTTAAGTAGATTTCTCCATCTTGGATTGTGGCTACGCCTACGGAGTCGTACCCGCGGTACTCGAGCCGCTTCAGTGAAGCGTGAATTAAAGGTGCAGCTTTACCTTCTTTTAGTATACAGCCGAAAATTCCACACATTTTTTGAACCTCAGTTTTCCATGGCTAGTTCTTTTAAGCCCTACTCAAAGGGTTCTTTTGTTAATAAGGATTTTTAGGAGAAAACTGTCTACTCTAAAAAGTTTTTTTTAGGGGTTTTGCTGATTGAAGCTTGAGCGGAAGCAGTGTGAGCTTTAAATGTTCTGTTTTTTCGCGGAACACTATAATAAAATTTTTAATAGTGGATGAGATTATGATTGTGAGAGAACCATGGAAAAGAAATTGCTACTTCAAGACGATGGCAATGTGCAAAAAGTAAAAGAAATCAGCATCATGCAGGACGCACAGAAACTACAGACGATTTTGGGCAAACTAAGCTGGGAAATCTTGACTATGCTCTCAAAAAAGGAAATGTACCCTCTGGAAATCGCTCGGCAACTTGGCGTCCACGAACAGAAAGTCTATTACCACATAAGAAAACTGGCGAAAGCCGGAGCCATAGCCGTCAAGAAAGAAGAAAAAAAGAAGGGAGCAACAGCAAAATACTATAAAACCGTCGCCCCAGCCTTCGGCATAGAATTCCCTAAAGGATACAAGACAATTCAAAGCATCTCCCTTTTGAGTATGGACGAGAAAATTCAAAGATTCTTCGCTGAATTTGTTAATGGAAAAGGTGTTCTGGAAGGAAAAATAGTTGTGGGCAGCCCCACACCGCATGGACCCTTCAAAACCAGCGCCAGAGACGGACACTACGCTGCGTATCTAACGCTTTTCATAGGGCAATTCGCTAAGATGCCCGCGGATTTCGCCATCAAGTTAGATGTGGATGTGAACGCTGAAAAAGAAGAAAAAAACAACCTGATTCTCGTCGGCGGTCCAGGAACAAATCTGCTCACACAGGAAATCAACGATTATTTGCCAATCAGGTTTAACATGCAGTCTAGTGATCAAGGGTTCTTACTTGGAGGTTTATCATCAAAAAAGACGGCGCGAGTTTACACTGCCGACGCAGCTGGGCTGATAGCTAAAATCGTGAATCCATGGGACAAAACCAAACGTATCGTGGTTCTGGCTGGAAATAAAGCCGTGGGAACCAAAGCTTGCGTTTTAGCTTTGACAAATTTCTGGAAGAAAACCCTGCAAGAATACCGTGACGAGGACACTTTCGCGACTGTTATACAAGGTTTCGATTTGGACGGAGACGGAAAAGTAGATTCCATCGAGGTCATGGAATAGAATTGTCCCCTGCTGAGGTAAGCGAGACCATTTTTGGGTATGGCCACGAAAACATTCAGGCAACGCACAAGACCACATTGGAATTCACAAAGGATGCGCATCTGTCAAAAAAAGGAGACTGCATAGTCATAGTAGCCGCGGACAAAGCTTTAGCCGACCTAAACGCTGAATTCAAGGAAAAACTGCGAAAACCACACGCGAAACTAACCATAATAATCGAAGCTGGCGAGATCATTGAGCAGGTGAATGCTTATGGTTCTCCGCAGCTAATTCTAACCCACCCCACAGATATGGTTATCAGAAAAAGCGATTACGTGTGCAGCCGAACATTGGCGGTTAACGCTGACAAAGCCGCACAAGACTTGTCCAGAGACCTCGTGAAGAAACTGAAGAATCCAAAGCAAAAAGTGAAAATTACACTCATAGCACACGTTTAGAGAATTTTAGCATCCAAAACAATCTGGCACTCATACGGTGCAGTCTCACGGATAGTTTTTGCGGAAAGGAACACATCCACTTTTCTGCCCGCTTTTTCCACAGCCTCAGAAAAACGCAGTTGCGCATTTTCCAAGGAGTCGGGAAGGCGAATGAACGCGTAATAGTGAACAGTGCCGCCAGCTGGCTTTACTGCTTTGCAAGCAGCGTCAACGAATTCCAAGGCTTTTTCAGGCAAATTCATGATCACTCGGTCTGCAACGCCTGAAAGCTGGTTTTCAACAGCTTGTCTTGCATCGCCTAGGATTGGGATAACACGGTTGTCCACTCTGTTGAGCCGGATATTCCTCTTCAGGAGCTCGACTGCTTCGGGGTTTATGTCAACAGCGTAAACCTTTGCATCCGCGTTTTTCTTGGCGATAAGAACGGCGAAGGGTCCTACTCCAGCGAACAAGTCCACAACGGTTTCGCTTTTTTGGACAATGGACGCGACTCTGTTGTGTTCGTGTGAAAGCCGCGGAGAAAAGTACGCTGTCGCGACGTCAACTTGGTATTGGCACCCGTGTTCTTTGTGGACAGTGTTGGTTCGGTGCTCTCCAGCAATGACCTCGAACTTGCGTAGGCGGTATGTTCCAGTGACTGCGCCGACCTTTGCAAGCGCTGTTCGCACGTTCTTGTGTGTTTTCAATATTGCTTCGCCGATGAGGCTTTCATGGGCTTTGAGTTCGGGTGAAATTTCGATTACTGCTATGTCGCCGATTACGTCTAGTGCTCGCGGCAAAGTAGCCAGCAGGTGTGGAGGCAACTGGTTTTCGAGAACTTGGTGGAGTGTTTTTCTTTGTTGTTTCTTTTTGGTGAAAACTTGGGTTGCGAGTTCGAAATCGGGCAGTTGCGTCTTCAGTTTTGCCAGTTCATTTTCGTCTGGTCTCCGAACGAGCGGGATGCAAATGTTATCGGCGTTCTGGTGAATCTTGAGTTCCCTGTTGCTTATTCCAAGCTTGTTAGCTAAAACAAGTGTTTTCTCGCCGTGAATTTTCTTGACTTTAATGCAAAGTGAGGGCTCAGACATGTAATCCGCTGCTTTTTTCTATTTTGAAGAGGTTATTCACTTTTTGATTGTTAAACCGTACTTTAAGCATTTTTTCCGCAAGCCAAACGTTCGTCTCCAAATGGTCTGAAATCTCTCTTGTCAACAAGCTGGATGTGCCTTCTGCTAAAGCCATGTAAGGAACAAGCATGTCTGCCAAGTGCACGTCAACCGTGGGCTTAACGGCCAGTTCTGCATGGAGCTTTTCAGCCGCTTTTATGCCCACAGCTTCGCTTGTTTTTTTCAGTTCTCCTATGGCGTCTGCGCCGATTATCGCGTCTGTGTCGGTTTCAGCCCATAAAGTGATGGAGCTTCCCTTTTGAAAGGGGTTCGACTGGTCATTTACGACCTGAATGTCCGCTGTGTAGCCTTTCTCAGAAAGAGACCTGTGTGCTGCTTTGGCTTGGCGCTCGGCAACTTTTCTATCTGCGAGGAACGTGCAAACCGAAACGCCGTTCACGCTTTTTAATTTGCCAAAATTGTTTAGCGTAATTGGCTTCAGAGCGTGGGGTGGCTTTACGGTCATGGTTACTTCTCCCATTCCTTTTGGGTAATAGCCGTACTTGTGCACGGTTATGGTTGCTTCGAGTCCCATTTGCTTCAGTGCTGGGAGGAACACGTTTCGCAGGTAATTTATGGTGGGTGAGTGGGAAACGTCTGTTCCGCCTTTTGTCACATGCAAGCGCACTGTTTCCTTGGCGAATATGCATATGGGCAGTGCTGCCATTAGAAGCATGGGGATGCTTCCTGCGGTTCCGATTTCCGCTTCAACGTTTCCGCCTTTCACTTCTCTAGGCTTAAACCAGAGTTCTTTAGAGCCTAACGTTGCTCCTTTTACTTCTGCGTTGCAGAGTTTAGCGGCTGTCAACACAGCTTCCAAGTGCTGGGGTTTCAGACCTTGTTGCGGCCTGTTTTGCCGGATGTTGAAGATGTGTAGTGGCTCGCTGGTGGCGGCAGCTAAGGCTACTGCGAGTCGTAGGATTGTGCCGCTTCCGCTTTTTTGGCTTCCGTCGATTTCGAACAATTGGACTTCTCCCAAGCGATATTATCGTGTTCAGGTTGAAATGGAGGTTGCAAATAATTAATAAGCGCCTTAAGTATTTTAGAATTTGAAGGGGAAGTGTGCATGAGCGGGGAAAAAGAGAGCCTAGAACGACTTGTAGAGAGAGTTGATGAACTTCTTGTGGTTCTGAACAGGATTTCGGAAGACCTGCGAAGCTTGTCTGCGTCAATAAAATCAATGGTGGGTTCACAAGCGGCTCAGCCAGTTCCTCAAGCGCCTGCAGCGGTTTCTCATGAAGTTCATGAAAAGAGGAATTCTGTGGATGATGTGCGCGTGGCGTTTCCAGAGGATTTAGAAGCGTTGCTTAGTTTTCAAGAAAAAGGCGATTACATAATGGTGAAGCCTAAGCAGTTTCTTGGTTCTGAAAACTTTGCGAAAATCGCTTCGGCAGTACGCGGGTTGGGAGGCGAGTACATAAGCGCTGGAAAAGACTCTCATTTCAGGGTGCCCAAGAACTCTTAGCTGTACTTTATTTTGAATCTGTCAAATTCTCCTGTGTAGGTTTCCCACTTTAAATCAACGTTTGCGACTTTTGCTCCTGATGGCCCGTGTTTGCAGAAGTCTATTAGCGCGTTTACAGCGTCTTTTTCTCCTTCGAGCACTGCTTCAACTCTGCTGTCGGGTAAATTGCGAATCCATCCTTTCACGTCATGGCGGTCTGCGTTGCGTTTGGTTTCTGACCTGAAAAATACGCCTTGGACTCTGCCTGTTACGAACACGTGAGCACGAGTTTTCATTTTTTCGCTTCCTGCTTCATAATTTTGGCGTTTTTAGCGGTTTAAGGGTTTTTACTTTAACACACCTCTCTGCGGTGTGGGTGTGTCGTTTGTGCATGTGTTTTAAAAGTGTTTTTTGCCTGTGAAATATTGGTGGATGCGAGTGTTCAAAAACAATTCTGGTAAACTGCTTGTGTACGCGTCAACGGATGTTCCGCGCAAGAAGCGTTTGGCGTCGGTTAGAACAGCCACGGAAGAAACTGCCAAGCTTTTGAAAATGGATTTTGAGGTTGTTAAGTTCCGAAACAGTTCTTCGCAGATTTACGTTTACTACGAGTGCGGTGACGGCGGTGAGCCTATTCCGCTTTACTGTGACAAGGGCAAGATGGGTGACCTGCAGGAGATTTGTGCAACTTTGAGAAAAATGATGTTTGTGCTGTCTTTTCATCCTAAACATTCAGCGTTGAAGCAAGTGCGCAGCGTCATCATGAGAGCTTCTTGAATTTGATGCTTTGGTTTTCCAAGCCTACTTCGAAAACTTGGTTCACATCGAAGTCTATGCCTAAACTGTCGTATTCCTGTTCCGTCAAGAACAGCAGGAGTTTCGGTATGGCGATTTGCGTTCTCTGCTGGAGGAAGGGCATCTGCTGTTGCAGGGCTTGAAGCACATCTTGAGCCATTTTTGCTTCTTCTGATTGCGGTCTGACTACGAAGGGCGAAATTCCCCGTTCTTCAACCAGTTCGATACGTTTTCCAAGGTTGCCGTCCAAATCACGGACAGATTCGATCTTGTTGACTCTTACTCGAAACATCGTTCATTCACGTCTCTAAAGAATAAGTACATCATAGATTTAAGCTATTGAGCTGCAGAAAAGGTTTTTCAGGTTATCAACTGCTTTGTTGTCGCGAGATTCACGTATTTGCCTCTGAACCCCTGTAACGAGCCGAGAATGCTTCGGGTGGCTTCTGTGGTTTTTGGTTTCTCGAACTCCACAAAGTTTTTGAATCTCACAAACGTCATCATCGTTCTGCCCTGTGCGAAAGCGCAGTACTCTTCGAACGTTTCGAAGCAGCTTTCTGCACCGTACTTTCGCCATAATTCTCCGCTGTCACCGGTTAATCGTTCAATGAAGTCTGCAATTCCCCTGACTTGCATGGCGGGTTTTTTGACGTAGAACAAGAGTTTCTGGGCGGTTTTTGGCGCTACCTTGCTTTTGCGCACGAAAACATGAGTTCCACTGCTGGCTTTGTTGCGTTCGCGCAGCTTGTTCCAGTATTTCTCGTCAGCGATTAAGATGAAAGCGTAACGCTCATGCTTCATGCGTTTGACTCTTCCTGCAGATTAGAATGTTCAAGTTCTGAGATAACATTTTCGGCAATCTCCGGTTTTGCTGAACTGTGATTTTTTGTTTATACCCCTTAAATAAATAGATTCAACTGATGCTCAGACTAGCGTTGGCTAGTTGCTTGGGAAAGTCTATAGCCCCCCTTTATATAGAAACTTTAAATAGCTCTGAAGAGCGCTTGCGGGTAGACCCCTTCTATGGGTTTCTGCAATGATTGACTATTAGGATCCAAATATGATTGTGCTTTACATCTGATAAGCAGTTCTCATGATGAAGACTGTTTTAATCTGAGCAAAATTTGACAATTTAGAAGTTTTCGGGTGGACTGGGGAATCGTAAATTTTATATGTTGGCGGTCTTCTTGTGTTGTTTTGTATGTGATGTAAAATGGGGTATCGTTTTATTTAGCAGCTTCCCTGAGAAAATAAGAGTTTTTGACACCACCCTACGTGATGGTGAACAAACCCCCGGAGTGTCTTTAACACCTGAGAATAAGTTGCGGATAGCGAAGCGGCTGGACGAGCTCGGCGTAGACGTTATCGAAGCTGGTTTTGCAGCGGTTTCTGAAGGCGAACTGGAAGCCGTGAAGCTCATCGCTGATGCTGGCTTGCGAGCGGAGATTTGCAGTGCGTCCCGCGGCGTTCGCGGCGACATAGACGCTGTGGCCAAAGCCGGCGCAGACAGCATCCACCTCATCATCCCCGTTTCCGACTTGCACATAGAGGAGAAGCTTCGGAAGACGCGCGAGCAGGTGCTGGGGATAACGCGCGACATGGTAAAGTACGCCAAGGACTGCGGCTTGGTCGTGGAGTTGTCAGCTGAAGACGCCACACGGGCGGATTTCGAGTTTCTGAAGAAAGTTTTCTCTACTGGCGTCGATGCAGGCGCAGACCGCGTTGTAGCGTGCGACACCGTTGGCGTGTTAACACCCGAGCGCAGCTATGAGTTCTACGGGAACCTGAGGAAGGCGCTGACTGTACCAGTGGTAAGTGTGCACTGCCACAACGACTTCGGCATGGCGGTAGCGAACACGGTTGCCGCGTTACGTGCTGGCGCAAACCAGTTCCACGCCACCATAAACGGCTTAGGCGAACGCGCTGGGAACGCTTCACTGGAGGAAATCGTGGTTTCGCTGATGGCGCTGTACAAGCTGAAGCTGAACATAAAGACGGAGAAGCTGTACGGAATCAGCCAGTTC
>JAFGNM010000061.1 GCA_016927015.1 Candidatus Bathyarchaeota archaeon
GGAAAGATGACCAGCATAGACCTCTTCTACGATAAAGGAAAACTCGAGTTGTGCACGCTTGTCAATGAGCCGACAAACAAATTCATGAAGTTAGGCAGCTACATTTACGGCATGGTTTCTTTCCACAACGGAAAAATCCGCGTTTCCGGACGACTCACGGATCAAATATTTAACAATGGAGACGCCATTGATTTTTCAAGCCTCGAAGGCAGAGAAGTTATTCCACGATTCAGACGACGCTACTCGGTAGGCAAAAACGACGTTGTTCCAACTATTTCTTTGGCGTTCACTTTAGCCGACGAGTATTACCCACATCAAGAATACACGGTCGTTAAACCCAGCAAAGAATACGATTTGCCCGGGATAGTAGGTTACGGCTTTTACACTTCACGGTTCAGGATAAAAGAAGGCAGCCTTGAACGTTCTGTGCCCTTTGTTGACGAAGACGCGGTGACTGCTGCGGTTGAGGCTGGAAAAATGGCGCTGATACACTCTGGAGTTGACAGCGCGCTGGTTGGCAAAATCTACGTAGGTTCAGAATCTAACCCCTACGCAGTTAAGCCTATAGCGTCAAAGGTTGCGCAGGTTCTGAAGCTCGGCGAAGAAGATGGAGACGTCCAAGGTGTTGATGCAGTGGACACAGAGTTCGCGTGCAAAGCCGCCTCAAGCATGTTCAAAGACGCCACCTCGCTTGTTAACTATCCTCAATCTGGCGTGAACTACGCCATGGTTATCGGCGCAGACAACTCTCAAGCAGCGCCCAGAGGCTGTCCAGGTGGGGAGCTGGATATTTTCGTTGGGTACGGCGGTTCCGCCTTTATGTTTGGAAAGTACGACGTTATCGCTGAAATCGAAGGATGGTACTCATGCACCTCTGATACGCCTGACTTTTGGCGCAGAGACGGGGAACCGTTTCCGATGCACGGCGGCAGATTCACAGGAGACCCAGCGTACTTTAAGCATGTTAGAAAGGCAACTACTAAGCTTATGGAGAGGCTTAACCTGCAAGCAGGCGACGTTGACTACTTTGTTACGCATCAGCCTAACCCTCAGTTTCCAGTTAAAATAGCCAAGGAGCTTGGCTTCAAAGACGAGCAGTACGCGGTTTCGCTTCAAATCAACAAGTTCGGCAACACTTACTCTGGCTGTTCGCCCGTGGGCTTGGCTGCGGTGCTTGATGTTGCGAAGCCTGAAGAGCGCATTTTGATGACGAGTTATGGTTCGGGCGCGGGAAGCGATGCGTACCTGCTGAGGACGACGAGCCAGCTTGTTGATAAGAGGCAACGCCAAAAGCTTAACGTGAAATTCCAAGCGGAAAACCCGTTTGTGGAGTACGTAGACTACAATACTTACCGGCGGCTCAAGCTTGGAATCTAGAATATTTAATAAATGCGAGCACGATGATTTGATAAACGGAGCTTAAAAGTTTGGCAGCTAAAGACATCCTGAAAGTTCTATATGAACCTCACAAAGTATTCAAAAAAATAGTTCAAAATCCCGGTTACGTTGGACCTTTCCTTTTGCTAGTTATTTTCGTATTGGCGCAAGTTGGGGGCGCTTACGTGGTTGCTACCCGATCCTACCTTGAAACATCAACGCCTCAAACGGCGCCTTTAAGCGCGCAAGGAGACTTATGGACTGAGGCTGCGTCATTTTGGCATACAAACGAAGGCGTCACTGTCAGCAACAATACTGCTGACTACATAAACAGCACTTATGCTACTACCAGCATCGAGTTTACAGCCTCTGACACCAGCAACGTTTGGATGGAACTTAACTTTGACGGATCGGCAAATTGCGGCGATGGAGGGTTCCAGAATGTTTCTTTCAGAGTGAAGCAGTTGACCCCTGACGCCAGCCCTGAAAACGTGTCTCTTTACTTAAACTCGTTAAGCGGTTCAAACTTTTATTACGACTTAACCAGCGAGTTTTCGAACAGTGCTGTTAATGTTTGGAATAACATAACCCTCACAGTTGGAGTTGGCTCTGAAGGTTGGGTGAGCAGCGGTGCCTCCGCGACTTGGGAAAACATAACTGGATTAAAGTTGGATTTCACATGGTCCTGCAGTTCAAACGTTGATTTGCGGGTTGATGGTCTCTTTTTCAAAGGGGACTACGAAGGGATACTTGACCTCTACGACATTTCATACCTTGCCAACGCAGCGTTAAATGCGTTCGCGCCGTTTCTTTTTGAATGGCTCATGTTAACGGGACTCATGTACTTGATGATTAAGGGGTTAAAAGGTAACGTGGTGTGGAGACCGTTGATGGTGGCTGTTGGGTTCGCGTTAATAACGATAGTTATTCAAGCTATAATGCTCGCTGTAGTTTACATGGCATTGCCTAACCTGTACTATTCGCTTGAAGTATTGGCAGGTGCTCCAGGAGAATTCGAGGTGGCGTACCAAGTAATCTTAGACCAAATAGCCGATATTAACACGGTGAGTTACGTACTTCAAGCCGCTGTGTGGGTCTGGACTGTTGCTTTAGGCACTTTCATCGTTCGTGCCATAACAAGCGACCAAAAAATCGCGGAGCAAGTGAGCGCGGGAAAAACTGCTTCGGACGCAGCGACTAGCAGTGGTGCCGTTACAGGGTTCAGCTGGATGCAGTGCCTTCTAGTCTCAGGTTTAAGCTTGTTCCTGACAATTGTCATCTTAGGTTTCCTCGGAATATAGCTGGCGGGCAAATGAAACAGAACTGAGAGTAGACGCGAAAACAGCTGTGAAGTGCTTTAAGGTGTTTCAGTTTGCGGTCTAAACGGGCTTTTGCTGATGGTTAGCAAGGTTTATATGGTTTAAAGGGCAATTCTGCAAGTAAAGCCTTAACCCGGACCCGCGCAAAAACGGAGCATGCGGTTGCGGTGAAAGAGTTGACTATGGAGAATGAAAAAGTGAACATCAAAGATTTGAGAAACGGAATGAAACGGGTAACCGTTGAAGCAAACGTTGTAGAGAAAGGTGAAACCCGAGAAGTTAGGTCCAGATACAAAGATGAAACTTACAATGTAGCTGACGCGGTAGTTGCCGATGAAACGGGAAGCATAAAACTGACACTTTGGAACGAGCAGATAGAGCAAGTGGAAGTCGGCAACAAGATTAAAATAGAAAACGGCTACGTGACCAGCTTCAAAGGTGAAGTTCAGCTTAACGTTGGCAAGTTCGGAACAATGACTGTGGAGTAAACCGCTCCAAAAATAAGAGCGCGTTTCAAGAATGCGACGTTGAAGTTGAAGAAGTGAGCCAAAGCCGCATCTTACTTTTGTGCGCCTGCGAATTAAGCTTTCGGAAAGGGAGCAGCAACAAACAGGCAAGTACAAAATCCAAGTGAGATTCAGTGGTTCAGCTTCAGTTTTCCTGTTTCTTTGGAGTTTTCCAACGTTCGTAAAGCAGCAACACTGCAAACCCGATTACCGAAGCTACAATCCACCAGTAGAAAAACTGTGACACCAAAAAAATAAACACTGCCAATAAGGCTATAACAAGAAATAAAACGGCTATGTTTCGAGCTTTCACAGGTTTCACATTCTATGCTGGTCAAGTTCTGCCTAAAGAGGCTTCTGATTATTTCAACATATTTGAATCCTAATAGAAATAGTATGCAGAAACCTATAGGGGGTAGGTCTGTATTGGCGCTTTTCGCAACCATTAGCATGTTGAAAAGAGACGAACCTATTTGCCGCCTAATAGCCAATCAATGCAGAAAACGTAGAGGGGTCTACTGAGTTTCAGTTCTTTATAAAAGGGAGGGGTAGTGCTCTGAGAGCAGCAAAAAGCAAGAACTACAAAGAAAAAAGGTTGAGTGTGAGATTTTATCTTACGAAATCGTCGAAAGACCAGTAGTGTTCTTCTTCTTGCCTAACTATTTCTTCGAACATGTTTCGTGTTGTTGTGTCTCCACGCTTCAACGCTTCAGCAATAATCTGCCTGTAAAGCACTATAGCAGTGTTTTCGGCTTCGTGGTCTAGCTTCAAAAAGTCATCAGCAGTCTCGCCGATCTGTGGAATTGGGTCTGGCGTAACTGTGCATTCGCCTTCAAGCAGGTAAATCCTTTCGCTGATCTTCTCAAGATGCTCCATCTCCACCAGAAAAATAGTCTTCAACAAGTCACTGACGACTTTGGCTTTGTTAGATTCAGTAACGACTTCAAGCGCTGAAACCTTTTTGCGTAAAGCAAGCAAACTGGCTTTCTCATGCTGGTTCGTGTACTGTATTATCGCCGAAATCTCAGCCGCAACCGCTTTGTTTAGCAAAGCAAAATAGTCAGCAGTGAAAATCTTGCGCCACTCAGACAGCGGCGTTTCAGCGCCTTCTGGCTCATCCTTCATGTTCACGTATTCTTGGAACTTGAACAAGTGCTGTTCTTCCTCAGAATAGATCTTTTCGAACACTTCGCGAGTTTCCCAGTCCCCAATTTCTTTTGCAGCATCGATAATCTTGCGGTACAGCACAAGCGCTTCTTCTTCAGGTTTCACGCCCAGCTTTGCAAACTCACTTAAACTATTTCCTATGATCGGCTTATCCGATTTCGTCGTCGCCGACCCGCCAAGATAGTAAATCCGCTCCATGATGTCGGCGGCATGCTTCATTTCCTGAATTGCGATTTCCTTCAGGAACTTCCCCACAGCCTCATACGTGGTCTTGTCGAGGAGGATGTTCTCAGGAATCACTTTGCGTATCAGCTTTTCCATCTTTGTGTGCTGCAGCATGTATTGAATTGAAACTTGTATTTCTCTTGAAACCGCCTGATTCAACAACCCAATATAGTCCGATGTCGCTTTTACAGCCATAACAAATCAAGTCTCCTTGACTGCAAAAACAGTAATCACGAAAATATATGCCTTGCGCCAAACGCTTATGCCACAAGCAAACCTGTTACGTGACCTTGTTTTTCATGGGAAAAATAGAAAAATGGGGAGGCTAATAAACCTGTAATGTAGCTTTATTTCTTCTTTGCGGCTTTCTTCTTCGGTTTTTTGGCAGCTTTAGGCACTATATTAACCTCAAAACCATAATTGACTTCAATCCATATTTAAAATTTACTAAAGGTGCTGTTTCGTGATGCTTATGCATAAAGCCATGCGGAAACTGTTATTAACAACAAAAAAGGTGTTTTTCGCTCCGCTTACGGAAAAAGACCCAAAAATAGGGCTCGCCCAATAATCAACTGTAATTCCATTTGTAAAAGGGAGGCGGTAGCCTCTCGTGAGTAACTGTTCTTTTGCGTGTTTGCTTACCGCAAAATTGAAAAACCCCAGCAGACCATAACACACAAGCCAACAAGAAAAAAAGGGGAACTGTCAAAACATGGTGAAACTCAACAAAACCGACCAACTTGTACTTGATGCGCTTAAAGGCGGAGAACTAACTCTGCAAGAACTCGCCGACAAAACAGGCATAACACCCAAGAAAGTCTTCAAAATCCTCAAAAAACTCTTCGAAAACGAACTCATCACCACAAAAGCCCGCAAATACAAGCTAACTGGCAAATAAGAAGCCTCGAGCGGGCCTTGATCCCGCGGCCTGCTGCTTACAAGGCAGCCGCTCTACCGGGCTGAGCTATCGAGGCACATGGCAGAATATCAGCGCACCCAACAAATAAAAACTTTCACACGCCCTTGTTGCCGCTTTAGGGAATTTTGTTTATGAAGTTCATTAGACTTTTATCTGAATGTTCACTTATTTGCTTTTGTTGTATGCGTCAGCAGCGGGTCTCTTGAGCTTCGCGGGGTACACAACTGAAAAGGTGTATGAGTCAGTTCGCGGATACGGACACAAAAACTCGAAAATTACGGACTTTTCACTTTAACAGTACTCTGCACCACTTGAGAGGGTCGTTTCTTCACTGGTCTTTTATGCTCTAAACGTAAATGTCATTTCGGAGTTTGCAAGCCTTGATTTCCCCAGAAAGATGGTCACCCACCCCGCCCAATCTCTTCGTTTCTCCTGTTTTCTGAGCGGAAACAAGGCACCTGCAAACTTTTTTACTAAAAAAGTGACATGCACATACCCGACCTTTTAGCACGACCTTGTGATGCTTGCGGAAAACCTATAGGTGGAGGATTCAAGCACTGTCCAAAATGCAACATTTATTTTTGTTTGATGTGCAGGTATACGCTAAATAGCGTTCAAAGGCGAGTTTCCAGCTAAGTGCCGTCTCGACCAAATAGTTAAAAATGAATGGTTAGCGCGCGCAAGTTTTAATCAGCATGGTTTATATGTAAATTTTGTTTTACACAAAAGGAAGTTGGTCTTTATGGCTGTGACTGAAAAAGACATCCGAAAAGTCCTGCTTAAGCATCCCTGGCTGCCCCGTGACTATGCTAAGCGTATTGCTGAGGATTTGAAGCGTAAAAACACCAGTAACCCCGAAGCCCTCAGAGCTTATAATAGAGAGTATCAGAGGTTGAGAAGAGCAGAAAAAAGAGGCGATAAAGACGCGTTGTCTGATGTTGCAGGAGTCGTTTCCGGGAAGTACCTGAAAAAGAAGAAGCAACTAGAGGAATAAGAGTTGTCTCGGGAATGCGTGGTAAGCCTTGCATAGTTTGTCGAAAGGTTATTCACGGCGCGAATTATTTCTCCAAAATGTAACATCTACATGTGTTTTATGTGCAGGCTCACGCTAACAGAAGTTACAAACGAGTTTCCAGCGAAGTGTCCCATGTGCGGTTGCGAAATGGGTTGATAACTCCATTCTTTTTTCAGTTTTTCTCTCCTTCTAAAAAAGCATAGGTATTATACTTTAACTCATACTCTACAGACATAGGTAAACATAAACAGGCGCTTGTAAGAAACTTCACGGTTAATGGATTTGGGTTTTAAATTTTAATGATGCTCTGCACTGGGAGTGCCTTATCTATTGATTTCCTTGTTTTCTTTTTCATACGTGTTCGGCGTAAATCCCAGACGGCAATGGTTAGTGCCAAAACGACGCCTATTGTTATCACTATACCTGTTAGCACTGTTCGGTCAACGCCCAAAATGGATGGTGTACTAATTGAATACGAATAGTCCATATATTCGCTAAACGGATTCTCGACATGGATTCTGAGAATGTATTGTCCGTCAGTCTTCGCCGTGAACGTAAAGTCGCCTTTATGTTCAGAGGTTTGAGATACTATGATTTCACCGATATCCTGGTTATAGATAATATAATCAGTTCTTTCATTGCCGGCAAGCGAAAATGATCCAGTAACGGTTTGTCCTGTTTGAAGGTCAAAGGTTAAAGCTCTTGACGCGTTGTTCCAATCAATCGTCTGATATCCAGCGTACGAGCTCTGCCCTGTGAACGCAAAAGTCAATACAACTACTACGGTGACAACAAAGATAATGATTTCAAGCTTGACGACTTTTTCATTTGTAAACCTTAACATGTTTTGTTTGAGGTTACATTTTATACTCCTGCGAAATAAATTTTTTCTTCTGCGAGGTAGATACAGATTCAAGAGGCCGTTAACTAACGTCAAAACTACAGCTACTGTTATCACCAAACCGATTAAGACTATTGGGTCAAAGCCTAAAATCAGTGGTGAACTAATTGAATATTCATAATCAATGTAGTGGCTCCAAAGATCATCGATTGAGATGCTAAGGTAATATCGTCCTTTTATGTTTGCTGTAAAAGAAAAGGTTGCTTTGTTTCGGTCGTATTCATAGTAAGTTGGACTTGATATCATTTCGTTGCCATTAGGGTCAATGATAGCACAAAAAGTGTGCTCATTTCCATTTATAGGATCAACGATGTATGATCCTCTAACAGTTTGTCCACTTTTGAGGTCAAAGGACAGATATCTATCTGCGTTGTTTACATCAATATTCTCATAATTTTTAGTAACGGATATGTTCTGTGCTGCTAAGAACGCCAAAGGTAATACAATTACTAAGGTTGAAATGATAATTGCAAGCTCGATAATGACTATTTTTCTCATTTCAGCGTCTTAGCGTCTTCTAT
The DNA here is from genome assembly GCA_016927015.1 of Candidatus Bathyarchaeota archaeon. GTDB lineage: Archaea > Thermoproteota > Bathyarchaeia > Bathyarchaeales > Bathycorpusculaceae > SG8-32-3. The sequence goes on from JAFGNM010000061.1 coordinate 7,951, forward strand.
ACATGTTTTCAGTTAAAGATTTTGTTACTGGAGCAGCTTTGCATATTTGTTGGAGTAAATTCTAACGCTGTTACTGTAAAACAAGAAACGCAAACACTAAACAAGGCGCTGTCATTTTCTTTTTTCCTTGCCAAGATATTACGATTTCTTAAATGAGATCGCACACTTTATGCTTTTACACTTTAAGTGTAGAAAAATATACACTTTATAAAAAAC
>JAFGNM010000062.1 GCA_016927015.1 Candidatus Bathyarchaeota archaeon
ATGCAACCAAGCCAAATTAAATCCCAGCTCATGTGAAACACCTAAACGCAGGAATTATTTGAAATTTTCCATGGAGGCAAAAAAAGAAAAAAGGGCAAGAAGTTGCGCAGAGTTGGTGGCGTCACCATAAGAAACGGCTGTGAGATTACACCTTAATTTTTGCGGTATCCGTTAACTTCTTCATTTGCGTTTCCTGAAGATTTGTTTTCGAAGTTCGTCTGTTTTTTCAGAATGCTCCGTGGCTAAGCGTGCCTGAAACGCGATTAGTTTTTATGGGTTATCGTTGTAGCTGTTGGATTATAGCTTTGGTGTTTCGAGTGGCATTTAAGAGAATCTTGCTGGTGAAGCCTTCTGGAAGGAAAGGCTTGAGTTTCGCTTTTGATTTGATACCTACAGGTTTGGAGTACATTGCAGCGTACATCGAGGACACTGTTGATACCGTTCACATTGTTGACATGGAGCTGGACCGCAGAAAATTCCAAGACATCATCAACCTCTACTGCCCCGACTTGGTGGGTATTTCATTATCCGCAACCGAACATAACGAAAGTCTACGTCTCGCGAAGATTGCGAAGAAAAACGGTGTCACCACGGTTATTGGCGGGTATCATCCGACAAGTGTTCCTGACTTGATGCTTTCCTACCCGCAAATCGACATGGTTATTCGCGGTGAAGGCGAGCTTACTATGAGGGAACTTTTGGAGAAGGGCACTCCTGAGAATGTTCTCGGCGTCTCTCACAAGAAGAACGGCATACTGGTCCACAATGAGGATAGACCAAAAATCGAAAACTTGGATATTCTTCCCTTTCCTGCGCGGCATTTGAGACAATACTCGTACAAGAGCCAAAACCGCACAACGGATTGCGACGTGATAGTTGCTTCTAGGGGCTGCAATGGACTTTGCAGTTTTTGCTGCGAACCTAGTATGAACTCTGGCTGTTTGAGATGTCGATCACCAGAAAATGTTATGAAAGAGATTCTTGAGATGGCGGAATACCATCAAAGAAAACCTTTAAGCGTCATCTTTGCCGATCCCAACTTCATGGGTAACCCAAGTGGAGTAGACCGCCTTTGCGATTTGTTGATGGAACACGATCTGAGCATAGAATTCGGTGCCCTAGTTAGAGCGGACGCGATGGCAAAACATCCCGAGATCGTGAAGAAAATGTGCAGAGCAGGCATCGTCAAATTTGAGATGGGTATAGAGAGCCCAAACTCCAAGGATTTGAAATCAACCAAAAAGGGCATCACCAATAGGGTTCACGGGGAAGCCGTTCGGAATATACGTGAAAACGGGGGCAGAGCAGGCGGCACATTTGTGATAGGTCTCCCAGATCAAACGATCGAGGAAATCAAAGCTTTTCCAACCTACGCAAAAGAGATTGGTTTAACGGGTGCTGCCTTCGGTATTGCAACGCCTTTTCCCGGAACCGAATTCTACAAGGAACTCAATAACAAAGGATTGATTTTCGAGACAAATTGGGACAATTTTGACGAGATGCACTCCGTCTATAGGACTAAGCATCTGTCAAAAGAGATGATTGAAGAGATGGCAACCTATTGCATGGCAAAGTTCTGGAATCTGGACACGTTCATCGATCAGGAGAGGGTCTCCCAGAAAAGAACCATGCGAAAAAAGACGATAGTAGATTTCACTCGTGAAAGAACACTGAATCTAGGGTTCATGACAAATAACGGAAATGAATTACAGAAGGACAACTTTGGCCAGCACATAAAGACGTTTCTCGAGGCTTACGTAGACCCGCGCGTGGAAACGTATACTAGAACGGTGGGAGCCCATGACGTTTTAGAGATGACAAGGTTCCTCCGAATACTTGGCTCTCAAAAGATTCAATGCACATTAAGCCTCGACGACTCTACTGTTAGTTTCGTGTTCAAAACAACTAGCAAGACTGTTGATTACATACGAACTATTCGCGGAAGACAGGCTGGTTCGACAATAAACCTCGATGTGGACCTGAAATGTTTAGCAGAACCAAGCTATTCAAACCTGCTAAAGATACCTGCTGTTCTGTTCTCGCATAATTTGAGCATCAAGAAGCTATGGAACACTTTCAAGCTTTTTGTCGCAATAAGCGCAGAGGCCCTGATATCGAATCTACAAACACCACGTCCTCAAAACTGAATGCAGACATCTCATATTATTTTGGTTGTCCGTCTCTCTCCTAAGAAGATTGTAGATACCCCGCTGATTTTTTTGTCTGTTCAAATCCCGTTCTTCACATGCACTGAAATTTAGGTCGGTACTGCAGAAAGAAAAAGAGGTAATTGTGCGTGAGACATCACCACACGAAGCATATGCGAACTAATCCTTTGATTTTTGGGATAGTCCATTGCATATTTCATTTAAAGTTATAAACAAGGCGCAACATGCTTATTCAGGCGAAAAAGAATGGTTACAAGAGGTCAGCGCAGACTAGGGAGAACAATAAGAACACTCGAAAACAGCGTTGAATTAAGCGCCAAGGAAAACAAGGCAAGAGAATCGGAGAAAAAATACAGAGAAACAATTCAAGCGCCGCCAGAATGTTGTGGAGATTCACCGGTTCAGAATTTGCGCTACCTAAACCAAAAAGAGAAATCCAGAAGCGATATATGAATAAGCAAGTTAGCTTGGCGTGGCATTATAGCTCGCGTTTCCGCATATGAAAACAGAACCCAAACACCTTTCCGCTCAGAAAAAAGGGAAAGCTTCTGCGCAGAGTTGGTGACGTCACCACGGAAAACTGCTGCGAGATAATCCCATAACCCTGTAGCGTAATCCATTGGCATTTCGTTATGCGTGTGGGTCCGACAAAAAAGGGGGAAGGTTGTTTTGTGGAAAAGTGGTTTATTTGATTATGATTTTGTGGATGCCTGTTTTTGCGGGTTTGGCGTTTTCGTTTCCGCGGAAGTGCGCGTAGATTTCGCCTGTGTCATCCCACCAATCTAAGTGTCTGGCTTTCCAGTCAACGCTGAATGAACCGTCGTCTGTTGTGTGCGTGTGAGCTAACAGTTCGTCGTTAAAGAACGACCTGTCGCGTTCGTTGATGTCAACTCTGGCGTCGGGTACACCTGCACCAGTGTCACTTCGAATGAGCTTTCCTTGAAAAGACACTATGTCGCCTTTAGCTGCTCTCGCCGGCAGGTCATACAGTTCAAGCGTGGTTTCAGCAGTTCCCACAGAAGCTGCCATTGGCATTGCAACTGCGGATGCGGCAGCTGTAGCCGCGACAGCCTCCATCTCGGGTTCAACGGCTACGGGTTTCTTAGTAACTGCTAAATCTTCGATTTCTGCGTTGCAGCTGGCTTGAACTGCGCGGATGCCGTTCATGCAGCCGTCTTTGGTTTCGTACGCTTCACTTTTAGCGATAATCTCCCCATTTCTAGCATTCAAATGGAACCGATACCCACAAGTTTTATCATAGAAAACTTGGTATTTTGGGTTAGGAATTCTTTTTCCTTCTATAGTCATATCTTCGATTTCTGCGTTGCAGTTAGTCTGTACACTTTTTACTCCGTTCAAACAACCTGCGTGTTGCTCATATGCTTCGCTTACAGCCACTATCTTGTTGTTTTCAGCTCTCAACCTGAACCTGAACTTACCAGCAACATCTTTGTATACCTGATATTTTGCTCCCATAGAACATCAACTCTGACTAGTCGCGTTCCCCAAATAAGCTTTGGTTGTTGTTGCAACACAGTCAAAAAGACATATAAGTAAGCATAAAATTGCGCTGGGTACGCCGCCTCAAGAAGCGGATACAACATAATCCCGGAACTTCCATGCGCTGGAAGCAGGTAGCCACCAGTTTTATGTTTGTTTTGTTTTTTGCCTCGTTTTTTGTTTTGCAGTAATTGTTTGCAGCATGAATTCGTTGAAAATCCATTTGTCCTCGCCTTCGTTTGTTGGCTTGGGGTTAACTGGAACTGTTATGGTAATTGTGGTTCCTTTCCCGAGTTTGCTTTCAACCGAGAGTTTTCCGCCATGAGCCTCTGCTATACGTTTGCAAATGGGCACACCGAAGCCCATGCCTTTAGCTTTAGTGGTGAACAACGGAATGCCGCCTTTAATCTTGCTTAAGGTTGCTTTTGACATTCCTGTTCCCGTATCCTTGAAGGCTATTTCCAACTTGCCTTTCACTTTCCTGCTTTTCACTGTTAAGGTTCCGCCGTCAGGCATGGCGTCAAAAGCGTTTTTGATGGTGTTAACGAAAACGCGCCGCATTTTTTCCGCGTCAGCTCTGAACGTGGGCTTGTCTTCAGTGGCGTCTACAACTTGGATTGCTTCTGGAACTTCAATTAAAGACATCGCTTTTTCCATAAGTTCCTTTGGTGTAATGTCTTCGAGCTCCAACTTTAGGTCTCGCGAGTATTCTAGCAGGTCATTTACGATTTTGTTAGAGTAAATAATGGCTTTCTCAATGGTTTCAAGCATGTCTTTTCCTTTAACACCTAATTCTGCGGTGTGCTTGGTTTTCAAGTAGTATGCCGCGCCCATTATTCCTGTTAATGGATTACGCAGGTCATGCCCAACCATCGCAGCTAATTCGCCGATGGTAGCAAGTCGCTCAGACTTGACAAGTTTGGCTTGCGTCTGCTTCAACTGTCCTGTTCTTTTCTCAACTATTTTCTCCAATTTTTGAGAGTAATCTGCTAGCTTGTTTTCCATGATTTTCCTTTCAGTTATATTTACCGCCAGTTCCAACGCAGCTATAACATTTCCCTTTTCATCCTTAATCGGAGTAACAATAAGTTCAATCCAAAATCGGTTACCTTTGTCATCTTGACTAGAATATTCGTGAATGTCAATGGGCACACTGTTCTCAAAAACTTTTTTAACACCGCACTCTGGACAAACATCGCTGCGCCTTTCAAATGTTGAATAGCATGGTTTGCCTTCGCAGTCACCGTTGACTTGTCTCAAAAGCTTGTTCGCCCATAGTATGCGATAGTCTTTGCTGATAATTCCAAGTCCAGCACCAATGTTCTCTGTGACAGCTTCAAGCTTGTCTCTTTCGACTTTAAGTTCACGTTCAATTTTCTTCTGTTCTGTAACGTCTCTTGTGATAAGATGGAAAAACGTCTTTCCAGCAAGTTCAATCAGCTGCACCGCGACTACGACATCCCTGATTTTCCCGTTTTTGGTGCGGTGTTTAGTTTCAAACTCGTCCTTTCCTTCGCGCATTATCTTTTTTATACGCGCTCTCGTTTCTTCAGGGGTTTCAATTACCTCATAATCAGAAACAGTTAGTTTTGCGAACTCGTCTCTGGTGTAACCAAGTTGACGATGGGCTTCTTCGTTGAACTCAATCGCAGTCGCCGTTTCATCGCAAACCATAATGCCTAACGGCGCCTTATCAAACAGTGCACGGTAACGTTTTTCTGCCTCTCGTAGCGTCATTTCCATTTTTTTGCGCTCTGTGATATCCCGTATTATTCCTAACATATGTTTTTTATCTTTAATTTCTAGCGTTGCAACAGAAAGCTCTATTGGAACTTCTGTTCCATTTTTTCTAAGAGCTTTAGTTTCAATTTGTGCTTTATGATTGTGTCCCTTCTCGAAATCACGTATAGCAGTTTTTGAATGGATTCCATGATGCTGCGGGGGGATGACCAAGTCAGCTAGTTTTTTACCTACTGCTTCTTCATTTGTATAGCCGAAAATTCTTTCAGCCGCTGGGTTCCAATACGTGATTTTGCCCGTGTCATCCAGCAGGATGATGGCGTCCATAGCAGAGGTGCTGATGGCACGGAACATTTCTTCACTTGTTCGAAGAGAAACTTCAAGTTGTTTGCGTTCCGTGATGTCTACAAAAATTGCTTGTACTGCTGGTTTTCCAGCGTAAGCAGTAAGAGCACAGAATATCTCCACCCAGCATACATTCCCGCTCTTCTTTATCATGCGAAACTCAAAGCGTTGAGGAACCTTTTTTCCTAGCAAACCTTTCCGAAAACTTTTCAAGACAAATGATAGATCAGCGGGATGTATCAAATCCTTTATTTTCTCGGGAGAAAGGGCCTTTAATTCATCAACCGTGTAACCTAAAATGTTAGCCATGGGCTGACTAGCAAAAACAAATCTAAATGGGGAAAATTGGCCAATCAACATTCCTTGCAGCGACTGTTCAACCAATGTCCGGTATTGACTTTCACTTTCGCTCAATTTCACCTCTGCTTTCTTGCGTTCAGAAATATCTTTAATCACGCCCATGAAACCTATAGGATTACCCGAAGAATCTTTGATAACACTTGCAGAAAATTCCACAGGGAAAACGCGGTTCTGTTTAGTTAAACTAACATGTTCAACGTTTTTCACTGCACCATCTTTCGCAAGCGTCTCAAATATCAGCAAGAGTTTTTGTCGTTCTTTCTGCGGAACCAGATCAACGGTGTTTTTGCCTATTAACTCGTCTTTTGATGAACATTCATACATGTGCACTGTTGCTTCGTTTACTTCAACAAGTTTCCCCTCTGAGTCAGTAACTACAATGGCATCAGGGGATGAATCAAAAACTTTTTCTAGTTTTTCTTTACTTTCTATTATTTCTCTGGCTTTTTCCTCCACAAGAGCCGCCATTTTCTCGGAATATGCCGTCAGTTGTCTTGCGTTTTCTTTTCTCTGGGTAATATCACGGAACACGACAAGGTCAGCAGACTGCCCAGAATATTCAATTTTTTTGGCTTTTACCTCTGCATACCGCGTTTCGCCAGTTCTATTTTTGAAGCCGATTTCATACGGTTCAACCTGTACCCCTTTCAGCCTTTTTGCAAGGTTTTTCAGGAGTACCGCTTTGTTTTCCGCACTTAAAACGGTCAAGTCCAAGAATGCCGTGCCAACAAGTTCTTTCTCTTTTAACCCCGTTAAATCCATAAACGCGTCGTTTACTACGAGAAAACGCCCTTTTTCGTCAACAATAACGGCAGGGTCAGCAATAAAATTTAGAAGTGTAATGAAGTTGTTTTCAGAGCTTCTTCGGGGTTTGCTTTGCATGTTTTCTCCTAACCGTTAATGTGGAGTTAACTTTCGTTTTCAGCTGAAGATAGAGCATACAATATCGTAAATAGTAAGTAAAGGGTTATGAATTATTGATATATATTACACCCTTGAGAATTGCAGCAGTCATTGCATAATTCATAACTACACGAAGTTACACGCAGAACTTCATCGCAACCTTCAAGCCTCGGCGCAACAGCTGATGTTCAAAAGGTTTATTTTTTCCTCAAAGACATCTCTAATGGGTTATTATGAACATACTTGAAGTCGAGAATCTATCGGTTAAAGTTGAAGGCAAGCTCATCCTGAAAGACGTCACCTTCAGCCTGAAAAGCCATCAAAGCCACATTCTCTTTGGTCCCAACGGGTCGGGAAAGACCACCCTGCTTAGCGCCCTGATGGGGCTTCCCTCCTACGAGGTGGTTTCAGGCAAAATATCTTTCATGGGCGTTGACATAACCGACAAAAGCGTTGAAGAACGGGCGAAACTCGGCATGGTTATAAGCTTCCAGAATCCACCCGAGATTACCGGCGTGAAACTGGGTGACCTGTTGAAACTGTGCCTAGGCAAAAGCCCCATTGCCCGCTTCAACGAAGAAGAGCAAAAACTCATAGAAGCGTTTAGGCTCACCAAATTCTTGGACAGAGACATAAACGTGGGCTTCTCCGGCGGGGAACGAAAGCGTTCGGAGATTCTGCAGCTGATTTTCCTGAAGCCGAAGCTTCTGCTGTTGGACGAGCCTGACTCTGGCGTGGACGTTGAAAGCCTGCGGCTTATCGCGGACGAGATACAGCGGTACGTTGAACGCAGCGGCAGTTCCGCGCTGATAATAACGCACAAGGGTGACATACTGGACCACATTAAAGCGAAGTACGGGTGCGTACTGCTAGCTGGCAAGTTTCACTGTTTTACTCATCCTACGCGCATTTACGAGGAAATCAAAAAGGTCGGCTACGAGGAATGCGTAGCTTGCAGAGTAAGAAAAACGGAAGGATGGAAGTTTGAGCAAGGAAAATGAACTCATTAAGGTCCCGCACAAGATTCTGGAAGAAACGTACAAAGCAGGCATGGAAGCGGACGAGAAAGACCGCTCCGGCACCTTTTACCATGTGGACCAGTCCACAGTTTACTCGAAAGTCAACGAGCTTTTTCAAGGAAAAATTGAGCTCATGGACACGAAGGCGGCTTTGCAGAAGTATTCTTGGCTTGAAGGGTACATGTGGAAGCTTGTCGACAAGAACAAGGACGAGTTTACGCGGAAGGTAGCGGAGGACTGGAGCGGCGGCTACTTCATGCGGATTATGCCGGGCGCGGAGATAACGTTTCCGTTGCAGTCGTGCCTTCTGATTACGCGGAAAAACTTGGAGCAGCGCGTTCACAACATTATTATCGCGGAGGAAGGGTCAAAAGCGCACATCATTACCAGTTGCGTTCAGCATTCCAGTGTTCCAGACGCTGCGCACTTAGGTGTGTCGGAAATCTACGTTAAGAAAGGCGCCATGCTCAACTTCACCATGATTCATCAGTGGAGCGAAAACACGCTTGTGCGTCCCAGAAGCGCCGCGGAAATAGGTGACAAAGCCACGTTCGTTTCGAACTACGTGTGCATGCGCCCCGTGAAAAATGTGCAGATGTACCCCGCAGCCTTCTGCAACGGCACAGACTCAACGGTGAGCTTCAACAGCATACTGTATGGGCACACAAATTCTCTTTTGGACATCGGGTCAAAGGCGGTTCTCGCGGGGAAGGGCAGCAAAGCAGAGATGGTTAGCCGCGCCATAGCCCGCGAAGGCTCCAAAATGATAATCAGAGGCTTAATCGAAGGCAACAACGCTGACTGTAAGGGTCACTTGGAGTGCCGCGGGCTACTCCTCGACGAGGAGGCGTTCTTGCAGTCCATACCCGAGTTAATCGCCAGAAAGAAAGGTGTTGAAATCACGCATGAAGCCGCTGTAGGCAAAATCTCGGAGAAAGAGATAACGTATTTGATGACGAGGAAGCTGTCGCGGGACCAAGCCGTTTCTCTAATCATTAAAGGATTCATGGATGTGGGCATACTGGGATTGCCAGAAGCCTTGAACGCTGAGATCAAGCGGATAGTGGAAGCTTCAGCCGAAGCCGACTAGCTCTCGGTCTTCAGGGTAAAGAAAAAAGAGTGAAGTGCTTAGAGTTTCTTGTAAACTACGTCTCGTTCTTTCGTGTGCTTCGCCATCTTCAAGCCTATGGCCTGCCCCGCTGCCGCTCTCGGAATGTTCGTATGCTCGATTTGCATGGATTCAACTACTTGTTCAAAATCTGTGTCGGGTCCCTTGACGAGTATGCGGTCGCCCACAGCTAGAGGCGCCGTGAGCTCTAATACGGCAACGTTGATTTTGGAGAAGAAATGCGTTATGTGCCCAACTTCGATAACGTTTTCCTCACTCAAACAGTTCAGCCCCCTAGAACACTATATCGTTGCGAACGCATAAAAAACTTGTTTAACCCTTTCGAAACTTGAAGGATGAAAGTTTAATCTAACTTCCAATTCAAAACCTTATTTTTCACTTTCTCCTTCTCACCCAGCCAAAAAGCATAGGTAATATACTTTAATCAGTTAATATCCTAAATTTTTTATTAATTTATTTATCCGTGCGCTTTGTTGGGAGTGTTTTAGGTATAGCGCGCTGGTCAAGAAACCTTGACTAAGGCTTAGTCAAGAAACCTTGACAAAAACGCTTTTACAGCAGAAAAAACCATTATTAAACAGGGAATTCGAAGCAACTGAGAGAGATTGGTGCTCATGAAAAGAAAAGGATTGGCACTAATGCTCATTATGGCGCTCTTATTTTCAGCCGTGGCTGGAACGCTGGGCATCGAGAATGTTGGACGCGCGGATTCAGTTGTTCACGATTGGCCAATGTTTCGTTATGACGCCGCAAACTCTGGCTCTCCTGACGACATAGCACCAGTCACTCATGATTTGCTATGGGCGACAGACGTGCTCTTGGACGAAGACGCTATTTCCTTAGTTGGTTCATCACCTGCTATAGTGGATGGCGTAGTTTACATTGGCTCAGATGATGGATACATGTATGCGTTAAACGCCTCTAGCGGCGCCCAACTGTGGAACCGTACGGTTGATGAGCTTTATGGGCTTTCTGTCTCTTCAGCGGCTGTTGTAGACGGCGTGGTTTATTTTAGGAGTTGGGTTGGCACGGATTTCGCTTTGGATGCAGCCACTGGTGAAGAAATATGGAATTTTTCGGATGGTTATAGCTGTTCCTCTCCTGCAGTTGTTAACGGAGTTTTCTATGCACGTTCGACTGGTACTGTCACTGCGTTAAACTCCTCAACAGGTTCAGTAATTTGGCGCATATCTCTTAGTGGTAACGGAGGCGGGTCCCCCATAGTGGTTGACGACACCGTTTACATCAGCGAATTTGGCTACATATATGCCTTGCATGCAGAAAATGGGACGCTTAGGTGGAGCAGAGACCTTCAATATGACAGCAACACATACAATAGTCCCGCAGTTGCCAACGGCATACTTTACATCTCTTGCGCAAGCAACCTCTTTTATGCGTTAGATGCTGAAACTGGCGATTTCATATGGAGCTACCCTATAGGAGACGGCTCAGTTTCAACTCCCGTAGTATCCAACGGCGTTGTTTATATTGGAAGCCGTAACAGCGGTGTTTTTGCCCTTGACGCTAACACAGGTGCCAAAATCTGGAATTACCCAATCTCTCCAGGGAGGGGGTCCGCTGTTGCTGTTGCCGGGGGAAACGTCTACTTGGCAGGCGGTGACGGCGTCATGTATGCTCTCAATGCTGCTACAGGCGCCAAGCTGTGGAGTTATACGATGAGCAATGTGGGTACGTCGTCGTCTCCTTCAATAGCCAACGGAGTGCTATACATAAGGAACAGCAATGGTTATCTTTGCGCTTTTGGCAAAGCAGCCCAATCTTCGATATCAATTTTTCCAGCGTTTGGTCTAGAAGGCACCGTAACAACTGTTTCAGGAAGCGGCTTCACAGCCTATTCAACAGTCACCGCAACCTTCGACGGAGCACCCATTACCCTAAGCAGCTCAAGCGTGGATCCTTTGGGGCATTTCTCTGCAACAGTAACGATTCCCTCTTATACACCTGGAACTTACCCCATTACCGTAACTGACTCTTCGGGTTGTTCCGCTTTGGCTAACTTCACTGTTGTTTCTGCCCCCACCACATCTTGGCCTATGTTTATGCATGACGTACATCATTCAGGCACGCCAGACAACGTCGCTCCCGTCAGCAACAGTTTGCTTTGGAAATTTAATGTCGATATAGGCGAACTAGGTAATACTGTAGCGACGTCTGCAGCGGTTGTCGGCGGTATTGTTTATATCGCATCCCATAACTCCTATGTCTACGCATTAGACGCTTACACTGGCACCTGTTATTGGCGCTACAGTCTACCCGGTATGGGGACGCTTTCTTCTCCAGCAGTAGTCAACGGTGTAGTCTACATAGGCAGCGACTACGGCGTTTTTGCTATAAACGCTTATACTGGAGCTAAAATCTGGCAGTCCTCTCCAGGCATCATGACCGTCTCGTCACCTACAGTTTCAGGAGAAATTGTTTATATTGGTTCTTTTGTTGACGACAGTGTCTACGCTTTCAGAGTCTCCGATGGTCACCAAGTATGGAAGTTCACAGCAGGCGACTACGTTAACTCTTCCCCTGCCGTCGTTGGTAATGTCGTCTACATCTGCTCGGATGACGGCTACCTCTATGCTTTAAACGCAGCAACAGGCGCCCTAATTTGGAAGTTTTACTGCATCGATAACCACCCCTATGAAAGCCTTTCTTCTTCTCCTGCCGTTGCCAACGGAGTAGTATACGTAACCTCAAGTGTTGGTAACCTCTTCGCTATTGATGCATCAAGCGGAAACAAAATCTGGAACTACACAACCGCAGATTTGTCTTCCTTCACTTCATCTCCCGTCTATTGTAACGGCATAGTGTACACTTCCACCGAAAGTGGCGTTTATGCACTGAACGCTAGCACCGGTCAAGAAATTTGGCATTCAACATCAATGTATGCAAAGGCGTCCCCTGCCATCGTAGCCGGCGTTATCTATGTCGGAGCAGGCAACGGCAACATCTACGCGTTGGACGCACTGACAGGAGCAGAAATATGGCAATACGCAACTGGCAGCTTCATCAGAGGGCAAACGTCAATTGCGAACGGCATAATCTACATAGGCACAGGAGACGGAACCATTCACGCTATCGGCGCACCCCAACCCTCTCCCGAACCCACACCATCTCCCCCTCCGACTTCATCTCCTTCTCCCTCTCCAACGCCTTCAGCGTCTCCTTCTCCAAGTCCACCACCTGTAAAGGACCAAACGCCAACGCCTGCGCCCACAACAACACCAGACAAACCGTCAATGCAGAAACCTGAAAGCACACCTGATCAGCAAACGCCTGCGCCTTCCTCAGAGATATTAATTGTAGCTTCCGTGGCGACATTAACTTTTGCGGGGTCAGGTTTGGTGGTCTACTTCAAGAAACGCAAACACTAAACAATGGAAATGTTTGTCATTTTCTTTTTTCGTTGCCAAAATGTTACGATTTCTTAAATGAGATCGCACACTTTATGCTTTTACACTTTAAGTGTAGAAAAATATACACTTTATAAAAAAC
>JAFGNM010000063.1 GCA_016927015.1 Candidatus Bathyarchaeota archaeon
ATTCCTAAGACGTCTTCGCGGGCGGTTACTTCTCCCGCGGGAACCGCTGACCGCGTCGAAACCCTGTGCCCAGTGAACCTTTCCATAAGCGAAATAAAGGCTGTGGTGGAGAAGACAAACGGCTGCCTCGTTTGGGGCGGAGCCTTAGACTTGGCGCCAGCCGACGACCTGTTCATTCAAATTGAATACCCTTTAGGAATTGACCCGCTGCTTCTGCCTTCAATTATGAGCAAGAAAAAAGCCATAGGCGCCACGCACATCGCAATTGACATTCCAACTGGCAACGGCGCCAAAATCAAGAACATGACGGAAGCGTACAGTTTGGCTTCTGACTTCGTAGACTTAGGCATGCGTTTAGACCTGAAAATCCAGTGCGCTTTGACTTTCGGAGAACAACCCATAGGTCACGCTGTCGGACCCGCGCTTGAAGCGCAAGAAGCGTTGACGGCTCTCATGGGTGGCGGTCCAGCAGACTTGAAAGAGAAGGCGGTTAGCCTCGCGGGTATGCTTTTCGAAATGGTCGGCGTTGAGGGCGGACGGAAGAAAGCCGAGCACATGTTGCAGTCTGGACGAGCGGAACAGAAGCTGCGAGAAATCATAGAGGCTCAGGGCGGAAACCCGCGCGTAAAACCTGATGAACTGCCTGTGGGCACCCATAAAGCGGAAGTGACTGCTGACCAAGCGGGTAGGGTCCTGTGGATTAGCACTGCGGACATAGTTCACATCGCAAAGATAGCGGGTGCACCAAGAGCAAAAGGCGCTGGCGTAGTGCTTAAGGCGAAGCTAGGCGAAGCCGTGAAGAAAGGTGAGGTGCTGTTGGAGATATACGCTGAACGAAGCAGCAAGTTAGAGTCGGCGTTGGAGCTTGCGAAGAGGCTTCAGCCTATAGTGCTGAGCAAGAAACCCGCAGAGCAGATGCTGTTGGATCGGGTTCCCGAGAAAGTTGCGAGTGACAAGCCGTTTATGCTGGAAAGATGAATTTTTACCCTTCTTGATTTAACAAGTTAATAAAAAAATTAGGGAAGTTTAGCGGGCTCTAGACCGCACTCTTGGCTCCAGCAGCGTCCAGAGCCACTCCACGAACTCCCGTAGGTTCTTTGTCTGTATGTGAACTTCTCCTGGTCCCGTGATCTGCGTTACTAAGCCTTCTCCGCTCAGCAGTGTTTCTTTTAGTCCGCCGATTTTTGTGACTTTGTAGCTGCATGATGCGCTGAAGCCGACTAAGTGGAAGTTGTCAACTATCAGTGTTTGCCCCGCCTCCAGTTTGTGCGTGTCTATGGCGCCGAAAGTGTTGATAAATAGTTGCCCGTTACCTGTTGCCTTCAGCATAAACAGCCCCTGACCGAACAGCCCTTTGGTGAAGCCTTCCCATTTAACGTCCAAGTCTATGCCCTGCGTTGACGCTATGTACGCAGATTTCTGAATCACGAAGCCCTGGTTTGGCGTAACCTCCAGCTTTTCAATGTCACCCACAGGCGCCGCAACTAAAGCCACCTCTCCAGCACCTCTTTCCGCCACGTAATCGTTCACCCAGAAGGATTGCCCACCGAATATCGTAAGCCCTATGCTTCCAAGCAGGCTTTTCTCTCTCTTACGCGTATGCGCCTCAATCGTCGGGTCCATATAGGTCATGGCACCTGACTCCGCCGTTATCGTTTCACCTTTGTCCAAGTTAACTACAAGCATCGAGTAAGCCGGTTTATACTTAATCTCATACTTCATTACGGTTCATCTCTTTGAGACATTATAGCGCTTAGTGCCAAATAAACTTAATTTGGAAAATACTGCACCATCATATTTGGATCCTAATAGTGGTTTATTGCAGAAACCTATAGGGGGTAGGTCCGTATTGGCGTTTTCCGCAACCAAAAGCATGTTGAAACCGCGAGACGAACATATTTGGATCCTAATAGAAATAGTATGCAGAAACCTATAGAGGGGGTCTATCGCTATTGGCGCTTACCACAACCAAAAACATGATGAAAAACTGCCGAGGCAGCACTAGAAATCTCCTACATAGGGGAATATAGACTGTTTTTCACGTGATAGTTTTCAACCGTCAAAGGAAACGTCTAGGATCAGTGTCAATATCCACTATCACCGCCTTGTCCGAGGAAAGCGCCTTTTCCACCGCACCTTCAAGCTTGTTTGGCTCCGTCACTTTGATTCCAGTTCCTCCAGAATGCTCTGCGAAGTCCGCAAAATTATAATTGTACAATTCAGTCTGCCAGGTCTGGTAGCCTTCCACTTTCTGCTCCTGCTGTATCATGCCTAAACTTTGGTTGTTCAGAACGAAAACTTTCACGGGCATCTGGTATTTCAAAGCGGTTAAAAAGTCCTCCATCACCATCGAGAAACCGCCGTCACCCGCAATGCACACAACCTGCCTATCCGGGTAAGCAAGCGCAGCTGCCAGTGCACCAGGTAAACCAAACCCCATAGACGCCAAGTAACCGCTCATCACCATCTTCTGAGTCTTCTTCATCATAAAGTTCCTGCCAAACCACCAGCAGTTTTCACCCACATCCAACGAAATCACAGCGTCAGCAGCTATTTTCTCGTTCAAAACCTTCATTATATATTGAGGTCGAATAGGCTTCAAAGATGAATCAGCCTCTCGCCGCAACTGCTCCACCCACTCCTGCTTCAGCCGCGAAATTTCATCCAAGTACACAGTGTTCCTGTTTTCCTTCACCTTCTCAGCTAGCTTCGGGATAAGCACAGCACTGTTCCCCAGCAAACCCACCTCAACCGGATAGTTCTTTGCAATCATCTTCATGTTGATGTCAATCTGCACGGTTTTCTTTTCAGGAATCCGCGTTAACTCAGAAAACGAAGACCCAATAACAATGAGCAGGTCTGCCTTGCGAACCAGCGTTGCAGCTGCTGTTGACGCGATGCTGCCGTGGCTACCCGCGTATAACGCATGTTCCTCGTCTATTACTCCTTTTGCTCTAAAAGTGGTTATTATCGGCGCAGAAATCTTTGTGGCTAACTTCAGCAGTTTGGTTCCCTGACCCATGGCGCCGAATCCTGCGATTATAGCTGGTCTCTCCGCTTGGTCAATTACTCGTGCTGCTTTCTCAATTAGCGTGTCTTCTTGGCCAAATGCAAGGTTCGGCATTCTTCCTTCGAGCGGAAGTATCTGCGTTTCATACGGCAGTTTCTACACGTCGTTGGGGATTCCGATATGCGCGACGCCTCGATCAAGTAGCGCATGTCTTATAGCCAGCGTAGCCAGCGTTGTGGTTTGCTTTTCGGACATCAGGATTTTGTTGAATACGCATATGGGTTCAAAGAAGGAGTACTGGTCTATTTCCTGAACTGACCCAGGCCCGATAAGTTGCCGCGCCACTAATCCCGTCAGCGCCAAGACAGGCGAGTGATCCAAACTTGCATCGTACAAGCCCGTAGCCAGATTAGTCGCGCCTGGTCCTGAAACACCTAAGCAGGCAGCTACGTGTCCCGTGAGTTTCCCGTAAGCCGAAGCCATGAACGCTGCGGTTTGCTCGTGTCTCACTTGGAGGTACTTGACTTTGCTGCTTTTTCTTATGGCGTCCACGACGCCCAGCGTGGAGGTGCCTGGGACTCCGAAGACGTATTGGACGCCCCACTCTGCGATTTGTTCCACCAAAACATCTGAGACTGTTCGTCCCGTTTTTTTCTCTTCAGCTTTGCCTGTTAAAAGCACGAAGGCGCTTTTGGGAGCGCCGCAGACAGGGCACACCCACTCTTCAGGCAGGTCGCTGAAATTCACTTTTTCTTTAGCTTCATCGTAAACATAATTGCAAACTGTGCATCTGAATTTTGCCATACGAAAACCTCGAAAAAATCACATCCAAAAAGTAATAGTTCTCTGAGTCTTATCTGTTTTTCTGGTTTTCATCCACCCTAAGCTTCAAGGCTTTGGAGCTCGTTTGAACTTTGAACCAGCATGGAGACCGATGAAACCTAAACCCATCACTATGAGTATATTGAAGACCATGTTCTCCCGTCTGGATAAGCCGTACTTTCGGAAGCTCTCAGTTAAAAGCAATTAAAAGCCCTTCTCCGAATAATTCATAAACCGCCCTGCACCAATTATCCCATTTAACGGGTTGTTTGAGCATGGAAAGCTGGGAGTTGATAATCATTGGCGCTGGCGCAGGTGGTTTAGCCGCAGGAATCTATGGCGCCAGAAGCGGACTAAAAACCCTTATAATTGACGAAAAAATGGCTGGGGGCACCACTGCTGACGCTCCAGTTGTAGAGAATTACCCGGGGTTCCCACAAATAGGTGGTGGCGAACTGGCGGAAAGGATGACGCTTCACTGCAAAAAGGCTGGTGTAACAATTCATGAAATTGAACCTGTGACTGGCTTAGACCTTGCAGGCGAACGGAAAATCGTGAAAACTAGTCGAGCAGCATACGAAGCCACCGCCCTTATCATTGCTACAGGCTCCCATTACCGTGAAATTGGCGTTAAAGGCGAGAAAGAGTTCCGCGGAAGAGGCGTAAGCTACTGCGGTGTCTGCGATGGACCATTATTCAAGGGCAAACGAGTGCTCGTGATCGGAGGCGGCAACTCTGCAGCCACAACCACTCTTTACCTTTCAGGCCTTGCTGCTGAAGTCGTGGTGACTCATCGCAGAGGCGCTTTCCGCGCTGAAGACGCCCTCGTGAAAGACATAGCTTCCAAAGAGAACGTGCAGGTTTTCTGGAACACTGAAGTCCGAGAAATCAAAGGTGACAAACTTGTCACTAAAGTCGTCTTATACGATAACAAGGCAGAAGCAACGAAGGAAATTGCTGTTGACGCAGTTTTCGTCCAAATCGGCGAGGCGCCGAACAGCCAAATCGCTCGCGAAGCAGGTTTGGACGTCAACGAGCACGGCTACATCAAAACGGACGTTTTCCAGCGAACCAGCGTAGCAGGGGTTTATGCGGCTGGCGATGTGACGAGTCATCCTGTCAAGCAGGTTGGTACTGCCGTTGGTCAAGGCATCACCGCAGCCCTCGAAGCGTACAGCTACATTAGACGACCGTATTACCGAGGATAGAGGGAAAACATTATATCATGCAAAAGCACTTTTCCTGTTTCCATAAGCAAAAGCGAGTACGCTGAAGCTTTAAAGAACATCAAGCGAAATAGCAGAAAGAGGTTCCCAGCATGAGTGAAAAATGTCTCGCTGCAATAGAAATAAATCAAGACTTATGTAGCAGATGTCGTGTTTGCTACTCAGTTTGTCCCTATGAAGCCATAAAATACGACGCTGACGCAGACAAGGTAGAAATAGACATACAGAAATGTCAGGTCTGCGGAATATGCCCCAGTGCTTGTCCTGTTGCCGCCATAGAAGTTGCCTACTACGATTATGATCACCTTGTAGATTATGTGGATTGTGTAAGAAAGAAAGTTGATAGTGACACTCTGGTTTTGATGTGCCGCGGAAACTCTCCTTCCACGTGCGAAGTTGAAGAGATTCTGGCAGATCAAGGCTTAAGCGTCGAAAGTTACATTCCACTTCGCCTGCCATGTTCTGGCAGGATTCCAACAGACTTTATCTTTAAAACCTTGAATTCAGGCGTGAAGAACATCGTTTCCGTTCAATGCGAAGACGATTTCTGCCGCTACAAGGAAGGCACAAAAATTAACACTAGACGTTTACAGTTAAGCAAGAACGTTCTGAAACAGTTAGGCTTCGACGAAAACGCCTTAAAAGTGGTAAAGTTCTCCAGAAAAGCAGTCTATAAAACTGAAGAATGCGTTGGCTGCGACAAATGCGTATTCATCTGCCCCTACGACGCAATAAAAGCGGAACCGTTCTCTACGCCAACAATCATTTACGAAGACTGCGTAGGCTGCGGCGCTTGCGCTCTTGTTTGCCCGCACCAAGCCATCGAAGTAAAAGGCTACGAATTTGAGAACGTCCTGCAACGTTACGGACAAGCCGCAGCAACAATGAAAGCACACAGTAACACTCCAGCCGTTCTGGTTTTCAGTTGCCAATGGTCCGAGTTTTCAGCTTTAGACGATCCTGACAGTGCGCTTAAAGGCAAGAACGCCATGGTTTTGGAGGTTCCATGTTTCAAAGGAATGGACCCAGTTCACGTCGTAAACGCGTTACAGTGCGGTTTCGACGGCGTCATGGGCGTTGTGTGCGCGGCTGACGACTGCAAGCTCAGCGAAGGCAGAGACACTGCTGAACGCAACCTCAGCGTGTTAAAGGACGTGCTGAAGAAGCTTAATCTGCTTGACCGTTTCGAAATGTTCGAGTTGTCGCCGAGGTGTGAAGGTGAATTCAAATCAAAGTTTGAAAGTTTCTACAAGAAAATTGCGGCGTTGCCAAAATGTGCAGTAGTGAAAGCGGAGGCGAAGTAAAACGTACAAAATAGTAAGCAAAAAGAGCCTTGCTCATAAAGAAACCCTGTTTGAAGTTGACGCTCCAGACATCGCTGCGAAAGCTAAGCCTGGCCAATTCGTAATTGTGGTTCCCCACGAGAAGGGTGAACGTGTACCTTTGACTATTTGCGGTTACGACGCAGAGAAGGGCACGGTGTCGTTTGCTTTCCACGAGGTTGGCAAAACCACGAAGCAAATGGGCTGCTTGAATGAAGGCGACTGCCTGATGAACGTTACTGGTCCTCTGGGTAATCTTTCAGAAATTAAAAAGTTCGGTAAGGTTCTCTGCGTCGGCGGAAGCATAATGATTGCGCCTGCGCTGTTGCAGGTTAAAGCCATGAAGGCAGCGGGGAACCACGTGACTACTGTTTTGGGTTGCAGGTCCAAAGATTTCTTGTTTATGGAGGACGAAGCTAAAGCGTTAAGCGATAAGGTGTACGTGGCTTCTGACGATGGCACAGTCGGCTACAAGGGGTTAGATTTTCTGAAAGATTTGTTGAAGAAGGAAAAGTTTGACCACTGTGTGGTTTTGGGTCCTGTGGTTATGATGCGGGACGTCAGCGAAATCACTAAGCCTTACGGTATTCCGACGATTGTGACCATGACGCCTATAATGATTGACGGCATGGGCATGTGCGGTGTCTGCCGCGTCACAGTTGGTGGGGAAATGAAGTTTGGATGTGTTGACGGTCCAGAGTTTGATGGGCATAAAGTTGATTTTGAAGAGTTAGTTCAGCGTCAACGTTTGATGCTTCCAGAAGAAAGGTTAAGTTCAATGTTATGGGAAATTCATGAAGAACATGGAGGTTGCAAGTGTGGCAGAAACAAAGCCTAAGCCGAAGATAAAGAAAGAAGCCATTGAGATGCCTAAGCAGGAGCCTAAGGCACGCGTTAAAAACTTTAATGAAGTTGCGTTGGGCTACAGTGAAGAGCAAGCTCTTGAGGAGGCTAGCCGTTGTCTGCAATGTGTTAAGCCTCAGTGCGTGTCTGGTTGTCCTGTGGAAGTTCCTATTTCAGAATTCATTAAATGTCTCCGAGAAAAGAAGTATGCTGAGGGTATAGCTACTATAAAGACGAAAAACGCTTTGCCCGCTGTGTGCGGTCGTGTTTGCCCGCAAGAAGAGCAGTGCCAAGTCAAGTGTGTTCTCGGAAAAATCGGGGAACCCGTTAGTATTGGCCGTTTGGAGAGGTATTTAGCTGATTGGGAACGTGACCACGGTTTTCAGTTACCTGAGAAGGCTAAGCCTACGGGTAAAAAAGTAGCCGTTGTCGGCGCTGGTCCGGCTGGGCTTACGGCTGCTGCTGATTTGATAAAGCGTGGGCACGAAGTTACAATGTTTGAGGCGCTTCACTTGCCTGGCGGCGTTTTGATTTATGGCATTCCCGAATTCCGTTTACCTAAAGCTATAGTTCGAAACGAAGTGGCCTACATTGAGAAGCTAGGCGTTGATTTACGCTTAGGCAACTTGGTGGGTAGGATACACACTATTCCTGAGCTTATGAAAAGCGGGTACGACGCCGTGTTCATCGGCTCAGGCGCTGGTTTGCCCATGTTTATGGGGCTTCCAGGCGAGAACTTGGGCGGCATCTACTCTGCCAACGAGTTCCTAATCCGCGTTAACCTCATGAAGGCGTACAATTTCCCCGAGTACGACACGCCACTGCGGCTGGGGAAGCATGTGGTTGTCATCGGCGGCGGCAACGTCGCCATGGACTGCGCTCGATGCTCGATGCGTCTTGGCGCTGACGTGTGCCTGCTTTACAGGCGTTCGCGCGATGAATTGCCTGCTAGGCAAGAGGAAATCGAGAACGCTGAGGAAGAAGGCTTGGTGTGCAAGTTCCTAGCTTCACCATTGCGGTTCATCGGTGACGAGAAAGGCTGGGTTAAAGCCATGGAATGCCGAGCCATGGAGCTTGGTCCACCAGACGCTTCGGGAAGACGCCGACCGATTCCAATTAAAGGCTCAGAGTTCACCATGGAAGTCGACACAGTAATCATCGCCATCGGGCAGACTCCTAACCCGATTATCCAGCGGACCACTGACGGCTTGGTGGCTGATCCGAAACACGGTACAATCACAGTTGACGAAAACGGCAAAACAAGCTTAGACGGCGTTTACGCAGGCGGCGACGTAGCCACAGGCGCGGCAACAGTTATCAGCGCCATGGGCATGGGCAAGAAAGCAGCCAAAGCAATGCACGAGTACTTGATGAACAAAAAGTAACGCGGAACTCTGCTCTGCGGGACTACCCCCTCCCTTTTATATAGCTTAATTCTTTTTAGTCGCATGCTTTTGGAAGCTAAGCCTATTTTTATCAATGTTCTGCGAAAGTATGATAAGTCAATGTCGGCAACATTGTGAGCGATGTGAAAGTGCTTTCGCCAACGAGAAGGTTTGATTTCGGAAGAGAATTGCTCAAGATAATAGCAATCGTTACTATGGTGATAGACCACGTCGGAAACATTCTTTATCCTGAACTCTTGTTTCTCCAAATCATCGGCAGACTTGCCTTTCCCATATTTGCTTACCTCATAGTGTTAGGCGTAGAAAGCACGAAGAACCCGCTAAAGTACATGACAATGCTTCTTGTTTTCGCCCTGATTTCCCAGATTCCCTATTTTCTCGCTTTCGACATCCAACCTTTTGAACGACTAAACATTCTCTTCTCGCTATTGCTAAGCGCCATAACCATATACTATTACAACAAGAGAAGTCCCTTAGCTTTTGTTCCCCTGCTGCTTTCAATCATTTTGATGACTGAAGGAAGCTACTATGTGGTGTTAACCGCGGTAGGCATGAAACTTCTAAAGGACTCTCCGAAAATCGGCGCTCTCGCTCTATTCGCCCTTAACGTTCAATTCTTGTTCCTATCCTCAGACCTTCATACCCAAATCCAGATACTGTCGCTCTTTACGTTGCCGCTGATTTTTCTTCACATAAAAAACAAGCTGAAAAAAGAAATCCTTATTCCCGAAAACTCTCTCGCTTACTCCTTGAGAAAATATGCTTTTTACATTTTTTATCCGCTGCATCTGGCGTTGATATTTTTAATAAAAATGTTTTTCTTCTGAGTGCATTAACTCAGGGTTTTTCAAAAAGTGTTATTACTCTTATTTTGTGATTTACTGGTAAAGGTTCGTGTTACCTGTGCAACCGGAGAATAAACCTTGGTTTAGCTCATGGCCAAAGAATGTACCCAAAAACCTCGAATGTCCGAAGGTGCCACTGCATGGAATTCTTGAAAAGACGGCGAAAGAGCATCCTGGAAAAGTTGCCATAGCCTATTCAGAAGGGGAAATCACTTATGCCGAGTTGGATTTGCTTTCAGACCAGTTCGCCGCGGCGCTTGCCGCTTCAGGCGTGAAAAAAGGCGATAGGGTTGCGCTTTTTCTTCCCAACATTCCCCAGTTTATAATCGCATATTTTGGAATTCTCAAGGCGGGCGCAGTTTTTACTGCTATAAGCCCGTTGCACAAGGAACGCGAAGTAGCTTATCAGCTGAACGACTCAGAAGCCGAAACCATAGTTGCTTTAGACACGCTTTACTCTATCGTGGAGACGGTTTGGCAGAAAACCAAGCTGAAAAACATCGTGATCACCAGCGCGGAAGAGTACGCCTCCAAAACTCTCGTTTCCTCCAGCAACACCCCGAGGATACCAAATGTCCATTCCTTCCAAGAACTGCTGAAACCAGCAAAGCCTCCAAACGTGAACGTTAATCCCCGAGAGGATTTGGCGGCGCTACAGTACACGGGGGGCACAACGGGCACAGCCAAAGGCGCCATGCTAACTCACTTGAACTTGGTCTCAAACTCCGTTGCTTTTGCGGCTTGGATAAAAGGCACCGCCCACGAAACTTTTCTGACCGCTTTGCCGCTGTTCCACATTTACGGCATGACCACAAGCATGAACGTGCCCGTCAGTTTAGCCGCCAAGATGGTGCTGCTTCCCCGCTTCGACCCCGTAGCAGCCTTAGAAACAATTCAGCGGCACAGGGTCACGGTTTTCTGCGGCGTCCCCACCATGTACTCGGTACTGCTGGCTAACCCTGAACTGGGCAAGTTCGACCTGACAAGCATCCGCGTCTGCATTTCAGGCGCTTCGCCGCTTCCGCCACAAGTTCAGAAAAGGTTTATGCAAATTACTGGCGGTTTTCTCGCGGAAGGCTACGGCTTAACTGAGGCGTCGCCCGTCACGCACTGCAACCCCGTGGACAAAACCATGCGCACAGTGCGGGTAGGATCCATCGGCTTGCCCCTGCCCGACACGGACGCCCGAATAGTCGATGTGGAAACAGGCGAGAAAACGCTTGAGCCCGGCGAAACCGGCGAGCTCGCCGTCAAGGGACCGCAAGTGATGAAAGGTTACTGGCGGAATCCAGAAGAAACCGCGCTTGTCCTACGCAACGGTTGGCTCTTAACGGGTGACATCGCCCGAATGGATCAAGATGGCTACTTCTACATTACCGACCGCAAGAAAGACCTCATCAAATACAAGGATTACAGCGTGTACCCGCGCGAAGTCGAAGACGTGCTTTACGAGCACCCAGCCGTGAAACTCTGCGCCGTAGTCGGCAAGCCCAGCCCAATTGTCGGCGAGGTTCCGAAAGCCTTCATTGTGCTGAAAGACGGCGCCCGAGCCACGGAAGCGGAACTAATAGCGTTCGTCAAAGAGAAAGTTGCCCCATACAAGGCTGTGCGCGAAGTAGAGTTCAGGCAAGAGCTGCCTATAAGCGCCGCAGGCAAAGTCCTCAGGCGAGCGCTTCAGGAAGAAGAGAAAAGAAAAACCCTGTAAACGCTGCAGTCGAAACGTATAAGAGAATTCCTCTCTCTGTTTTAGAGATGGCGCTTACCCTTGCGAGTTAAAATCAATGTTACAGGCATCGTTCAAGGCGTTGGCTTTCGCCCCTTCGTTTACCGTGTAGCGGTGCGAAACGGCTTGGCGGGCTATGTGCGCAACATGGGCGACGCAGGAGTAGAAATCTTGCTGGAAGGCGAGGAACACGGCATCCAGAATTTTCTGCGTGACTTGCAAGAGAAGAAGCCGCCCCTAGCCCAAATCCACAGCATCATCACAACGACGCTCACGGGCAAGAACCAACACGCAAACTTCGCCATCTACAAAAGCTCCGAAGAAACAGAGCTTTCAGGCTCGGTTATCCCGCCCGACATCGCCATCTGCAACGACTGCCTGCGAGAACTCAGAGACCCAAAAGACCCGCGGCACGACTACTTCTTCATCACCTGCACGAATTGCGGACCACGCTTCACCATAATTGAGCGCTTGCCGTACGACCGCGAAAACACCACAATGCGTGACTTCCCAATGTGCAGCTTCTGCCAACGGGAATACGGTAACCCACTGAACAGGCGCTTTCACGCGCAAACTGTGGCGTGCCCAACGTGCGGTCCCAAAGCTTACTTGACAACAAGCAGCGGCGAGCACGTTCAGCATGAAGACCCAGTGCGTGAAGCTGGTCGATTGCTTAGTGAAGGCGCAATTCTCGCCATAAAAGGCTACGGCGGCTTTCACGTTGCCGCATCCGTAACCAGAGACGAGCCGTTACAGGCGCTTCGAAAAGCGAAGCACAGAAGAGCTAAACCCTTCGCCATCATGACCCGCAGCTTGGACGCCGCAGAATCATTCGCCGAAGTAAATTCGAAGGAGGAAGCGCTGCTTTCTTCCTACGCGCGTCCGATAGTGCTTCTGAACAAAAGTGGTGCCTACGCTCTTTCGCCGTTGGTTGCGCCTGACCTGCACAACGTCGGCGTCATGTTGCCCTACACTGGGTTGCATTGCATGCTCTTCGACCGCGTGGACGACGCCGCGTTCGTGATGACCAGCGCGAATCCGCCTAACCAACCAATCGTCAAGGAAAACGACGAAGCCTTGCGCACACTGGGCGGCACAGTGGATTACTTCCTGTTTCACAACCGCAAAATCGCCTATCGATGCGACGACTCAGTCCTGCGAGTCCACGGCACTCGCCCCTCGTTCATCAGGCGAAGCAGAGGCTACGCGCCCGCACCCCTAATGCTAAAGGAAAAAGCCCGGCGCTGTGTCGTAGGCTTAGGCGGCGAACTGAACAACACCGCTTGCGTTTTGCTTGAGAATAAAGCGTTCATTAGCCAGCACATTGGCGACGTGGAAAACGTTGAAACGCGAGCGTTCCTTCAAGAGGCCACAAGCCACCTGATTCGCCTAACCAACAGCCGCGTGGACGCTGTAGCATGCGATTTGCATCCGAAATTCACCACCACACGCCTAGCGCAGGAGCTGGCGGAAACGAACGGCTGGCACCTCATCCAAGTGCAGCACCATCACGCGCACGTTGCCGCATTAATGATAGAACACGCAGTGGACGAGGTAGTGGGCGTAACCTGCGACGGCTACGGGTACGGCGTTGACGGCGGCGCATGGGGCGGTGAAATCCTGTTCTGTACACTGGAATCCGAGGGATTCAAGCGGCTGGCGCATCTGGAACCGCAGCCGCTGCTCGGCGGAGACGCGGCTACTCGTTATCCCCTGCGTATAGCGGCGGGAATGCTTAGCAAAAACGTGAACGTGGAACCGTGGCTCCTTGAGCATAGCGGGCGTTTGCTTCACGGCGAAACAGAGGCGAAACTAGTCTTTCAGCAGCTTCAGAAGGGCGTCGGCGTCACCAGCACCACCAGCTGCGGCAGGGTCTTGGACGCGGTTGCTGCTGTTCTAGGCGTATGTTACGAGCGCACTTACGAGGGCGAGCCCGCTATCAAACTGGAATCGGTTGCAGTGAAAGGCAAAGACGCGTTGAATATGGAGCCCATAATTGATGGAAACGTGCTGGATACGACGCAGATGCTTCATGCGGTCTTTGAGAATCTGGGCAAGGCTTCGGTGGCGGATTTGGCTTATTCAGCTCACGCCTACTTAGCCCGCGGCTTGGCTTCCCTAGCGGTGGAGAAGGCGTTGGAGCACGGCGTCGAAGCTGTTGGTTTTTCGGGCGGCGCCGCCAGCAACCAGATATTGGCAGAGGTTATGCGGCGGACGGTTGAGGCTGCGGGCTTACAGTTTCTGGTTCACGAGGCTGTCCCTGCGGGTGACGGCGGCGTTTCCTTTGGGCAGGCGGTTGTAGGTGGATTTTTCAGGGTTTAGACCATACTCTTTTTATCGCCGTTTACTCCCGTGTTTATGTTGATACAGCATGTGTTTGGCGATTCCAGCGCGTGTCATGCGCTTAGACGGCGGCAAAGCCCAAGTGGACTTCGGAGAAGGCGTTCTGCGAGACGTTAACGTGACGCTTGTAGATGCTAAAGTGGGCGACTACGTTTTGGTGCACGCCGGCTACGCCATCCAAACCGTGGATGAGGAAGACGCTCTTGAAACGTTAGCCTTGTGGAAGGAGATTCTCGCGGCTGAAAAAGAACAGGGCAGCTGACTGGAATGGCTGAAAAACATAGGTTCCGAGACCCTGAATTAGCAAAGAAAATTGTACAAAAGATTCAGAAAGTAACGCCCAAGGATGAACCCGTGAAGTTCTGTCATGTCTGCGGCACTCACGAGTGGACGATAACGCATTACGGCTTACGCAGCCTCCTGCCACGGAACGTTGAGGTCATCGCTGGTCCAGGCTGCCCCGTCTGCATAGTGCCAGCCGCCGAAATCGACGAGGCGGTGCAGCTTGCTCAGAAAGGCGTAGTCA
Source organism: Candidatus Bathyarchaeota archaeon (assembly GCA_016927015.1). Classification (GTDB taxonomy): domain Archaea; phylum Thermoproteota; class Bathyarchaeia; order Bathyarchaeales; family Bathycorpusculaceae; genus SG8-32-3. Next base: position 14,067 of record JAFGNM010000063.1, read on the forward strand.
TAACCTGTTTTGGCGATGTTTTGCGCGTGCCGGGAAGCAACGTGTCGCTGTTGGAGGCGAAGGCTGCAGGCGCGGACGTCCGCGTTGTGTATGGCGTTTCTGACGCTGTTGAAATGGCGACGCGCGAACAGGATAAGGAATTCGCGTTTTCGGCGGTGGGTTTTGAAACCACTGCGCCGTCCACAGCGGTTGAAGCACTTGGGAAGCCGCCTGAAAACTTTAGTTTCTTGGTTTCTCACAGGTTGATTCCGCCTGCCATGGAGTTGTTGTTGGGCGTGGGTGACTTGAACATCAGCGGTTTCATCGCGCCTGGGCATGTGAGCGCTATCATAGGCATGAAGCCTTACGAGCTTTTTCCGCGGGTTTACCGGATGCCCACAGTGGTGGCGGGTTTCGAGCCCATAGACGTTTTGATGGGAATCTATATGCTTTTGAAGCAGCGTGCTGAAGGGACGGCTCGGCTGGAAAACGAGTATTCGCGTGTGGTTAAGTGGGAGGGAAACCCGCGGGCGCTGGAGGTTATGGAGCGTGCGTTTGCGGTTACGGGCGGGAACTGGCGTGGCATAGGCAGGCTGCCTGACTCGGCTTTGAAGTTGCGTGATGAGCTTTCTGCTTTTGACGCTCGCGAAAAGTACGGTGTGCACGTTGAGCAGGGCAAGGATATTCTGCTTGGGTGTGAGTGTCACTTGGTGATTATCGGCAAAATTAAGCCCGACGAGTGCCCCATGTTCATGAAGGCTTGCACGCCTGCGAAACCTGTTGGCGCTTGCATGGTCAGTAGCGAAGGCACATGCAGAGTGTGGGCAAAAAATACTGCGGCTCAAAAAATTTAGCCGATTATTTGTGCCTTAATCAGCGTCACGTCAGTCACTGGTTTTGTGTCTTCCGTTGGTACGTTTGATACGTCTTCTACAACGTCCATGCCTGAGATTACTGTGCCGAAGACTGTGTATTCAGCGTCAAGCCAGTTGTTGTCGTCGACGTTGATGTAGAATTGGCTGCTTCCAGAGTTAGGTATGCTGCTTCCATCTGGGCGTCCTTTTTTCGCCATGGCTATGGTGCCGTAGTTGTTTTCGTTGACTCCGACTACCTCGTCTTGTATGTTGGGGATTGACGGGTCGCCTACTCCTGTTCCAGTGGGGTCGCCACCTTGAATCATGAAACCCGCGATTACTCGGTGGAAGATTGTGTCGTCGTAAACGCCTTGTTGAATTAGATTTTTGAAGTTGCCTGTGGTTATGGGTTTGTCGTCTCGCAGCTGGATAGTTATGTCGCCCATGCTGGTTTGCAGCAGAACCTTGTTTCCAGATGGTTGATTGTTCATGCTGAACATGTAGACCGCCGCGATTACTACTATGGTGATTGTCAATAAACCTATCGCGAGTGGTAGTTTACTGCTTTTGCGGGGCTTAGCTTTGAAGGTTTTGCGTTTGCCTACTTTGCGGGAAGTCATAGCTAAGATGTGTGACTGTTGTTTATTTAAACGATTCTGGGGGTTGTTTGTCGTCTTTTTAGCCTAACTTGTAATTCGGGAGGATACGTTTCGGCTGTTTGTTTACCCTCTGTGGTTCATAGGAGAAAACTGTTTTTGGATGATTAAAAGGTGGTTTGGCTCGCAAAAGGCTTAATAATATGACACGTGTCATATTTTATTATAGGTGACAATAGGAGGGACCTTTCTTTGAAAATGAAAATCATCCAAATATCAATGCTGCTAATGGCCTTTACACTAATACTGTCTGGGACTCTAAACAGCAGTTTTGCAGAGGAACCTCCATATATTGACTTCTTGGCCGGTTATTCAAGGACAATACAGATAGATGGATTGGTTAATAATCCTATTAATATAACTCTTCAAGAGCTAATCACACTGCCAGCAATCAATGTGCCTGCGGTCCTCTTCTGTTACAACACTTTAGTAGCTGCAGGCGTATGGACTGGACCGCAACTTAGTCTTTTGCTCGAAATGGCTGAATTCGACAACGCGACAGCATCAGTGAGATTTTACGCTGATGATGGATACACAATATCTCTCACGATTACACAAGCTATGGAAGAAGACGTGCTTATAGCCTACGGAATAGATGACCAACCTTTACCTGAGCTGCGCTTGGTGGTTCCAGGGGAAAATGGGGATCTCTGGATAGCCCTGATTAATCGTATCGAAGCCACTCCTTACTCGCTTGTGGTTACGCCTCCAACCGGGCCGTATCCTTCGCCTTCGCCGTCTCCTTCGCCCACGCCTGAGCCGTCTCCCTCGCCTTCACCTGCACCTTCGCCTTCGCCGTCTCCGTCTCCTTCGCCCACCATTGAGCCTTCTCCTTCTCCCCCAGTGGAAACTGATACCGATAGTTTTCCCTTAGCATGGATTATAGCGGCTGTGGGTACGACAACCGTTGTCGGCGCCATTCTCATAGTCTACAAGAAGAAAACTACAAAATAGCTCTTAACCTAACGTTCTTTCTTTTTTTATAGCAACCTTTTGCGGTTAATGGTGATGCTGTTAGCGAGTTTTTCAAGTGTTGCTAGCAGATTCTTGGAACTGGGTCGCCTACGGGTCGGGCGATTATCCGTTTGCCGCCTACCGCTGTTTGCATGGCTACGCCCTTGAACTCGCTTGTGGCTTCGCCGATTATTTGGGCGTCTTTGCCCTCTGCGGTCTGCTTCAGCCAGTTCAGCAGTTGCTCCGCTTTGGCTGGGACGGCGCCGATTACGATTTTTCCTTCGTTGCCGACTTCGAGCGGGTCTAAACCAAGCATTTCAGAAGCAACTCGCACGTCTTCTCTTATGGGTACTTTGTCTTCGTGGATGAGTATGCCTACTTTGGATTTTTCGCTGATTTCGTTTAGGGCGTCAGCTAAGCCGCCGCGTGTGGGGTCTTTTATGGTGACGGCTCCGCCGACTTCGCCGAGCATGCGTTGGATCAGCTTGTTTAGGGGTTTAACGTCGCTTTTTATCTCGCTTCCAAAAGTCAACCCCTGCTGCGCCGAGAGCACTGCTAAGCCATGATCGCCCAGCGTGCCCGACACGATTATCTTGTCGCCGACGCTGATGTTGGAGTCCAAAAGCCAACGAGAAGCGAAGCCTTTTCGGTGCTGCCTAACCACTTCAAGGTTGCTCTCCAACGCGGGGGTTCTTCTGCCGATTCCAGACACGTTCATGACGCAGCCACCTAAACTCCCCTTCTCAACCACTTTCGTGTCGCCCGTAACTATACCCACACCAGCTTCAATGCAGGTTTCCCTCATGCTCACCAAAATCCGTTCAAAATCCGAAAGCAACAAGCCCTCCTCCAGAACCAAGCCGCACGCCAACGCATACGGCTCAGCACCCAAACACGCAATATCGTTTACTGTTCCAGAAATGGCTATGCGCCCAATGTCGCCGCCTGGGAAGAAAATGGGCTTAACCGCGTGGGAATCACTTTTCAAAACAATATCGCCTACAACCGCCGCGTCATCCATAGCCTCAAGCGGCACCTCGGCGTAGCCTATGCCCCCAAAATACTTCACCACATAATTCTTAACCAAATCATGCATAACAGTGCCACCCGCACCATGCAACATAGTAATCGTGTCCTTTTTCTCTGTCATTTCAGTTCCCTTTCCGGTTGAGATAAGTAACCTTAATGGTGAAAAATAAACACATCGTAGAAACAGTAGAAAACTGTTCATGCGCACTTGGGGCATCAGGTATGCCCGTTAATTTTTGCAAAATGAAAACTGCAACAAGAGTTTAAACGAAGGATTAGACAAAATAAATAAGTTATATATTGCAGAGTAATAACCGCAATAGAGGGTTAACATTTAATGAAACGTTTACCGCGGGTTAAGTACGCGGAGTACACCCAACTGGACGGGACAAAGGAATATCAGGTTCAGCGGGTGGGCGACGGGTCAATAATTAAAAGGTTCGACAAAACAGCTATTCCCACAAGCCAAACCGATGTTGTGTGCCCACATTTTTTAGAACTAAAATGGGCGTATGGGTGTCCTTTTAATTGTTCATGGTGTTTCTTAAAAGGAACCCTCAGAATGCTTGACACAAAAACGAAGCCCGTTGTTAAAGAATATTGCAAAATTCAGAACCACCTGCAGAGTTTTTTTGAGAATGATGGACATTCTCAGGAACTTTTGAATTCTGGGGAGTTGGCTGATTCTCTTATGACTGAGAACACTAGAACACCCTTTTCTAAGTTTATAGTACCTTTGTTCGAACAACAGGAAAAACACAAGGTTCTTTTGCTAACAAAATCCCCAAGTACTAAACACCTTGAGAAGATGAAAAGCCACAATCAAACGATTATTAGTTTCAGTCTAAATGCGCCAGCGGTCTCAAAGAAATGGGAAATGGCGCCTCCAGTCAAAAAAAGAATTCAGGCAGCAAAAAACCTGTATCGTCGTGGTTATGATGTACGGGTAAGAATAGACCCGATAGTGCCCATCAAAGGGTGGGATAAAGAATATTTCAAATTGGTGGATTCAATATTTGAAAATTTTATCCCAGAACGAATCACGTTTGGTTCTTTGAGAGGGTTACAGAGCACTATCAACAACGCCTCAGATAAGTCGTGGGTGGAGTTTCTTACTGAGAAATCAAACTGGGGCAAAAAAATTGACTTTGGCATTCGCCATAGATTATACCGCTCGATTATAAACTATCTGAAAGACAGATATGATTTTAGGCGTGTTGCTCTTTGCAAAGAAACAATAGGAATGTGGGACAAACTTGATATGGATTACACGAAAATTCAGTGTAATTGCCTACTTTAGTTCAAACACGCTGGCTTGGTGGATAGTAGTAACGGAGTCATAATGACCAACTCAGAAAGGAAAAAACATAAAGAAGCTGCTTTGAAAGCATGGAAAACTATTAGGCGCGAAAAAAGGGCAAAAGCAGCCGAAAGTACTGCGAAGATTACCTCTTTTATAAGTCCTGAATCCATCAAAAAGATTAAGCATCCAGAAATTATCGGTCTAAGAGAAGACACTGTGCTTCCTTGGCGAGGAAATCGTATAGTCCTGCCTTTTGATAAAACTCCTGCCGACATAGCATGTGGTATGTTCTGGGAAGTTAGATGGGCTTATGGCTGTCCATTTGATTGTAGTTATTGTTATCTGAGAGGAACTATGCGAGGTAGAATGAAACCTCAGTATGTAAGGACCGAACTCGTTCTCCAAGCATTAGATGAGGCTTTCGAGAAAATCAAAACACCCGCGCTTTTCAACTCTGGAGAATTATCCGATTCCCTGATGAATCCTACATTGATGGAGCCAATTGTCGATAAATTCGAGGAGCAGAACTTGCACAAAATTTACCTCTTGTCAAAATGTGGAACCAAAAACATCGCCTTTCTTGCGGACATGCCACGTAAACAAGTCATTTGCGGTTGGAGCATTAATGCATCTGTAGTGGCAAGATTGTGGGAAAAGTGTGCGGCGCCGCCTGAGGGCAGGATAGAAGCAGCTAATCTAGTTAGCGATGCTGGTTATGATACACGAGTGAGAATTGACCCGATATTTCCAATAAAAGATTGGCGAATTTACTATGGTCATCTACTCAATAAAATCTTGTCAAAATTCACACCAAATAAGATAATTCTCGGCACTCCCCGAGGTTTATGGAAAACCATAAAATATGCAAAAGAAGCAAATGCCGATTTAGAATGGACCCAGTTTTTTGCGGAAGACAGTAGTTGGGGCAAGAAACTGGCTTTTGAACTGCGGAAAGAAATCTACACTTTCTTTTACGACAAATTAGTGTCTGCGGGTTATCCAAAATCGAAAATATCTCTGTGCAAAGAAACAGTAACTATGTGGAAGGCTTTAGGATTGCATCTAACTCTTGGTCAATGCAACTGCTATGGTGCAAAAAATCTGAATTAGATACAAAAAATTGCATTCTCACTCGCTGAAGGTAATTAGACAGCCATCTGGGAAACCCCGTGATGATCTACTTGGTCGTATTACTTCAATTATTCTGGGCGGCGAGCTTTTTGCTAAGTGCTCTAGAATAGCTTTTCTCTTTGGAAAAGGTGTTTCAGCAATTATGAATCGATAGACTTCGCTGTCTTTAACTTTCTGCCCTTTGAACCTGCGGTAGACAGCATTTGCTGCATTTGGAACCCAACTAGGTTTATTTTCATAATCCATAAGAAAGGATTGATTGAAACCCGTTATATCTGAAAATTTAAAGGACCCCGTTCTATCAACCTTTCACATGGCATTCTTCATGGCATCAAGACCTTTAAGATGCTTTGTTGCAAATACAAGATAGTATATTGTTTGATTACATTGCCCTATCAATCCAAAGCTTCTGATGTATTTCGCTCCGCCCAACTTTTTCAATTGGCTTTCGTATAGCTGTAACAAAAACTTCTCTCTTGCGTCTGGGTCGCCAATTTCACGGATTTTTTCCCATTCATCAGTGGCGAAAAGCTCATTTAAGGCATTTTCTCTCAGCTCATCGTTGAAGCGTCTGACGAATCCTGTCATAAACGTTACTAGAACTTCACATTTGTCGCATTTTAGCAGTCGCCCAATTAACTTCATAGGGAGGCCAGAAAAGCCAAACGGGTCCAAGAACGCAAAAGTTGGTGCCAGATTTGCGCCTTGTTTTTCGAGCTCGTTTAAACCTTGTTCAAAAGTTGGAGCAAACTCAGCATCATATACACTGTACTTTATGTTTGGAGGCAGTTTGGGAAATTGGTCTTTAAGAACCTGAATAAGTTTTTGGGCGCGCGCTTTGTCTTTTTCTATAAAAAGAAACGTAATTTCTTTAAACCGAGGGCGTAACACGTGATTTACTGCTGTTTGCAAGGCTATCACTGGGGACCCAAGCTCACCGCCCCTGTAAATTCCTGGACCCGCAAAGCCGTCTAAATATATTAATCTCATTTCCCATTTCGAAAGAATCGGAAACCACGCGCTTAAGTATCGTTTTAATATTTCATGCTTTGCTTTGGTATGTGGCGTCATATCCCATGTTGTGGAATTATTATCCGACACAAGTTTTTCCTTCAGTCACATGCAGTATGTAATTTTTTGTTATTATAATTTTCTGCATTAGAAAATAATCAATCTCTTCCGAACGATTAGTCGAAGTGGCTTAGAACTGGATGTCGTTGTTGTTTCTCTTTGGACTATTTATAGTTCCTTTATATAAGGGGGTATAGCCTTTTCCGAGCAGCTAGCCACGAACCCACCAGCAAAGTCAAAACAACGCGTCTCATCGAACTTCCTGCGACTTTTCAGGACTTTCTGGGACATAAAAAGCCACGGGAAAAGCCCGCTTCACAGCCAGAACAATGAACAGGGCTCAAAACACAAACAACCATCACGACAGAGGGGCTATAGAAAAAAATCACGCATCAGTTCAGCCCCAAACTGCTGCAAGCAACGCACGTTTTCGGAAAAAACTATAAAAGACAAAGCAGCGCTAGAGCTTATACACCTCACGTCTTTACGAACGTCCTACGTATAGGACTCCACCCACTTTCGAACTAGCTAATCTAGTTTTGATACGGAAAGCCATATAAATCGCCATTACGCTGTTGAATTGCGCAATTGGAGAAGATAAGAAAATGCCAAAATGGGGATATTCAATAATCGCAGAAGAGCTGGATCCTGAAAAAACAGCGAAAGCCAGCGGCAGAGAAATCAGAGTGTCCCATAAGGCAGCCAGAGAAGTCTGCCGAACAGTCAAGGGCATGATGCTCTCCAACGCTAAAACTTACCTCAGAGACGTTATAGACAAAAAGAAAGCGGTTCCCTTCAGAAGATACAAAAAGAAACTTGGACACCGTGGCGGACTTGACAAAACTTCCGCGGGAAGATACCCCGTGAAAACCTCACAGAAAATCCTGCTCGTGATCGAAGCCGCAGAAGCAAACGCAGAAAACAAAGGCTTAGACGTAGACAGACTACGCGTTTTCCACGCTGCCGCCTACCCCGGAATAAAAATCAAACGATACACACCAAGAGCACACGGAAGAGCCTCACCAAAATACGAAACCACCACACACATCGAAATCGTCCTAGAAGAAAAACCCGGACAAGAGGAAGGAATCTAATGTCCATAGTTAAACGCTTCATAACAGAATCAATCAAAAAAACCGAAATAGACGAATTTCTCCAAAAAAAACTCGAACGCGCTGGCTACGGCGGTGTTGACCTCTCCAAAACCCCGCTGGGAACCCACGTAGTAATTTACGCCATGCGACCAGGCATAGTTATAGGTCGTGGCGGAGAAACAATAAAAGACCTCGCCATAACTTTAGAAGAAAACTTTAAAATTTCAAACCCGCAAATTTCTGTCTCAGAAATCGAAGTCCCCGAATTCAACGCTCACGTGATTGCGTCCCGAGTAGCTTCCGCACTCCAAAGAGGCGTGCACTTCAGACGCGCTGGTTTTTGGGCTCTGAACCAAGTTATGGAAGCAGGCGCATTAGGCATAGAAATAGTGATAAGCGGCAAGCTGCGAACCGAAAGAGCCCGTTTCGAAAAGTTCCGAGCAGGCTACTTCCCAAGATGCGGCGACGCCGCATTAACATACATGAAAAAAGCCGAAGCTCACGTTCAACTTAAGCCAGGCATAATTGGCGTAAGAGTCAAGATAATGCCTCCAGACGCACAGTTTCCAGACAAAATCAAAATTATCGAGGCGCTACCGCCTGAGGAAATTGAGGAAAAGATAGAAGAAAAAGAGGAAAAAATAACGGAAACTCCAGAGCCGAAAGTGAACGTGGAAGAACTGCCTGAAGAGCCAACTGAGGAAACTGAAGAAAAAGCAGAGGCAGACGTGGAAGCGGAAGAAGAAGCACCCGTTGAAGCGCCAGAGACAGCTGAAGAGGAAGCTGAAACCCCAGCGGAAGTGGAAGAGAAAACCGCTGAAGAGACAGCTGCTGAACAAGCGGAAGAAACACCGGCAGAAAACGTGAAAGAACCAGCCACAAAAGAGGAGGCAAAAGAGTAAGTGCCCATCCTTCGACTGAAAGACATCAGAGGCATGTCTACTGAAGAACGCGCTAAGAAGGTCTCTGATCTTAGGACGGAGTTGGCTAGGCTGAAAACCATGGTCAGAGCTGGTGGAGCCGTTGAGAATCCCGCGCGGATAAGAGATCTGCGCAAGACAATCGCCCAGCTTCTTACAATTGAGAATGAAGACAAACTGGGGATTAGAAAAACAGAAGAAAAACCCGCGAAAAAAAGCGGTAAAAAGGAGAAGAAAACCAAGTGAAAGTAACCCCAGACATTATACGTCACGAATTCATCGGGACTGAAGGAAAAATCGCCAAAAGCCCACATGCAGATTATGTCGGGATAAACGGCGAAGTAATTGATGAAACAAAAAACACATTTACTATCCTGCATACAGGGAAAGCAAAAAGTGTAGTTAAAAACTCAGCGGTCTTTAACTTCAAGTTTTCCGACGGAACCATCGTTGAAATCGACGGCAAACTTTTGGTTGGGAGACCTGAAGACCGTCTCAAAAAAACCGTAAAGAGGTTATGGTGATGTCTCTAACTTTCAAGAAACCTAAAAAATCATGCGACGACAGAAACTGCCCGTTCCATGGAACGCTTTCTGTTAGAGGACGCGTTTTAGACGGCGTCGTTGCCACCGCGAAAATGGACAAAACAGTTGTTGTAGAACGTGAGTACCTTCAATTCTCACCTAAATTCGTGAGGTATGAGCGAAGGCGCGGTCATATTCCATCCCACAATCCGCCGTGCATTGACGCAAAAGAAGGCGACCGAGTGAAAATCGCGGAGTGCCGTCCCATCAGTAAGACAGTATCCTTTGTTGTTGTGGAGAAAGTGGAGGAGAAGTAACGTGGCGGCGAAGGCAAAACAACGTGCACTTATCGCAAAAGGTATGCTTTCTCACGGGCAGAAAGTTACGAGAGGGCTTCCAGTAGGCTCTAGTTTGAGGTGTACTGATAACACTGGAGCACGCGTACTGCGCTTAATCCAAGTCATGGGCTATAAAGGCAGGTTAAGACGCTATCCTTCCGCTACGGTGGGCGACAAAGTGACTGTTTCGGTTAGGCAAGGGTCACCAGACATGCGCAAGAAGATTTTCCAAGCGGTGATTGTAAGACAGCGGAAACCTTACAAAAGAATCAATGGTGTCTGGGTTCAGTTTGAAGATAACGCCGCGGTGATTATAACTCCTGATGGTGAAATGAAAGGCTCTGAAATTCGCGGTCCCGTGGCAAGGGAGTCTGCTGAAAGATGGCC
>JAFGNM010000064.1 GCA_016927015.1 Candidatus Bathyarchaeota archaeon
GCGGCTTGCATCTAAAATGTAAAAGATAACGTCGATTAGTTCTTCAGCTATTTTCTCTTCTGCTTCGCCTTTCTTCCAAGCGTCACTTGCTTCGCCTAGCTCTATGAAGGCGAAAAGGAGTTTTTTAGGAATATCTCCCGGCTTGTTGTAGAAGCCTTTCTCTAAGACGAGGGATTCAATTTCTTTCTTCATCTCTTCCAAATGCATTTCCGCTTGTCTCCCATCTCTGAAGTTCTGTTGTGCTCGGAAAAGACTATACCCCCCTTATATAAAGGAACTATATATAGCTCTGAAGAGCGCTGGTGTGGGTAGACCCCCTCTACAGGTTTCTGCAATGATTGGCTATTAGGCGGCAAATGCTTCGCGTTTTCAACATGCTAATGGTTGTTAAAAGCGCCATTACGGGTAGACCCCCCTATAGGTTTCTGCATAGTACCTCTATTAGGATCCAAATATGCTGGTGTTCCTGTGAATTCGGGCGTAATTAGAATAGCCCGTGACTTGGCTCAAGCTGGCTCTCTGGCTTACACCTCCCAACGAGTTCACCAAAAAAATGAGGAAAACAACAGCCCCTTAAGAACCCTAACGAAATTCACCAGTGTCAAGATTTACAGTATTGAAATTTAGAATGATGGACTAAACTGTAGTGTATAATTCTCTTTAGTGTTTGCGTTTCTTGAAGTAGACCAGTAGACCTACACTCACCATGACAACTACGGTTACCGAAGCAGCAGCAACGGGTATAACAGGGAAAAGTTGTGGAATGGCAATGGTGAAGTTGACAATTTCGGACACGCCCATGTTACCGAACGTGTCGTTAGCGTAGACTGTGACGTTATGAAAACCGTTCGGTAAATCAGCAATTGTAGCGTTGTCAGTGATTGTTACGTTGTCTTTTCCGTCCAGACTATACCCTGTCCAATTAACAGCCTCATCCACGACAAAAACCAAAGAAAGACTTGTTTCATTGTACGTCTGGCTCATCGGCGATAGAATACTAATCTGTGGCGGAATGTAATCAGTTACAAAAGACGAGATTGAAAAGGGCAGCATACTTAATAAACCAGAGTCAATATCAACAGGGCGCATAAGAGGATAATTGTCCTGATTATAGGCGTCTATGACGTATGGTGTATCGCCAAACCCTGAGCCATCAATTTCTGTAGCATTAGTATACTTAGATAAATAGTCACTCCAATAGTTACCGCCAACACCGTATCCTCGGTCCCACACCGCTGGATAAGGGTTACGTAAAAGGGAACTCATTGTGACCTTAAGAGTATTGTTGATAAAATTGTTATGAAAAATGATGTTGTTAGCAGCATCCATACCAAAGCTTACAGCAGTCTCCGTGTTTATTACTGTGTTATTAAAAACAGTATTTCCGTATCCCCTTATATGCATCCCAAATTTCGCACTAATTATGTTACCCTCCACCAAATGTCCAGAGTCAAAAGTGAAGTCACTGAAAACAAGATTCTTTTCCAGACGAACATTAGACCCATGACTAAATAAACGGTCCAAAGTGTTCTTAGCAATAAGTGTATCATCACTTTGTAAATAGAGATAGTTTATAGTATTCCCAATTACATTTCTGTGGTTGCCCTGCATGAAAAATACGCTTGTTTTTAAATTGTTATTTGTTATTTGAGTTCCACTTCCAATCACCACAATTTTGGATGTGTTGCAAACAATCGTAAATCCAGAAAGCTTCACGTTATCTGAATTGATTTTCATCCCTTCATAATAGCCCAATTCGGGTTCGCCATCCATATTGAACACAATAACTTGTCCAAATGGTGGCTTGAGGTTTAATATGGTGTTGGCTGTGTCTTCACCGATAAGCGAAATGGACTTGTTTACTGTGAGGGTCGTCTCTTCATAGGTACCTATCTTAACGTATATTGTATCGTCTTCACTTGCATTCTCTATTGCCGCTCCAATGGTGGGGTAATCATCTGGAACAACGATGGTTCTTGCTTCACCTTTAACTGGCAAAACAAATACTATTGAAGAGGCTGCTAAGACGAGAACGAGCATAAGAGTAACGCTTTTCCCCACGACTTGTTCCCAATAAATACTGCGTTGTTTCAGTTGAAAAGCGTTTTTGTCAAGGTTTCTTGACTAACTATCTTTAAGGATGTTTAGCCTTTATTCAGGTAGAAAATATCGTAACGTAATTCTCAAAGATTCCCGTAACTGTACCATTATATTAGCAGCTTCTTCACTAATCAAAATTATTCCTTAGCTGCTTGTTCTGTCATTTTTTTAACGAATCGTTTAATGTCTTCTGGGTTTCCGTAAACAGTCAGGTGTCCGTCTTTTTCTTCGCGGAAAGAAAGGTTTGTTTCCTCTGCAAGCTGCTTCAGCTTCTCTGCGGGCAAGCTGGCTAACGGCTCAACGCGAATCCATTTCTGGTCGCGCGGAACACCCGTGATAAACGTAGCCTCTTCCTTTTCTTTTACTTCGCACACTCCACATGTTTGGCACATATCGTAGCTGGCTTCTTCTATGCGCCTGAGCCACGCGTCAATGCGCGCTGGAGCAAACTTTTCCTGTGCCTCAGTGACGAGGTAGGCTTCTACGCTTCCCAAGTACTGTTCGATTTTCGGTGCGGTTTCGCCGCGGTCTCTCTCTGAAGCATCCAAGACTTTCATAAGGACTTTCGCTGACTTCAAATCGTTCATAACAGTCGGCGGGGTTGCCACGCCTTTTTTCCGAAGTTCAATAATTATTTCTTCCAGAACTTTCCAAACAGCCTCGTAACCCATACCCAAGTCCCACCACTTTCCTAAGCATGCATTGCATTACTAAAGAGTTGCCGTTCGTTTGAAGTTTACCGTAGGCGTTTTTTCCGCAATCCATTTCTCCGAGTTCGCACATTCTATGAATAGCGATAGCTTTCTGTGGAGTTTGGAATATGAAGCTGAAAATAATCAAGTCTGAAGGTATCGCGCACAGCAGCTACTTTCTATCTGACGGTGAAGAAGCGGTTGTGGTTGACCCGCGCCGCGACTGCCAAATCTACACGCGCCTCGCCCAGAAAGAATGTGCGAAAATCAGGTACATACTTGAAACTCACCGAAACGAAGACTACGTCATAGGCTCGTTTGAACTGCAAAACATAACAGACGCGGAGATTTGCCACAGCAACGCGCTGCCCTTCAAATACGGAGACCATAACCTCAGCGACGGCGAAACCCTCAGCGTAGGCAACCTAACAATCAAAGCGTTACACACGCCAGGACACACAAACGAATCCCTATGCTACGTCGTACACCGCCCTGAACAGAGCAGCGAAGCCCTGATGGTTTTCACAGGCGACACGCTCTTCGCGGGTTCAGTGGGGCGAACAGACCTTTACGGCAAAGAAGCACACCCCACCCAAGCCGAGAAACTATACACCAGCATACACGAGAAACTGCTGCCTCTCGGCAACCACGTCATCATTTACCCAGCCCACGGAGCCGGCAGCGTCTGCGGCCACGACATCAGCGACCAAGAATTCAGCACACTCGGATACGAAAATAAAACCAACCCGTTCCTCCAGCTTGACACCGAAGCCTTTGTCAAACGCGCCATGAACGAAGAAATGATGGTGCCGCCATACTTCCGAAAGATGGAAGACTACAACCTCAACGGTCCCCCACTGCTCCGCGGGCTTCCCCCTCCTGAACCGTTAAACGTATCCGAGTTTGAACAGGAAATGCGCCAGCCCGACACCGTCGTCGTAGACACTAGGATGCCCTACGCGTTTGCAGGCGCCTTCATACCCGGCGCGCTTAGCATTTGGCTGGGCGGAACCAGCGCTCACCCAGGCTGGATACTGGATTATAACCAGAAAATCGTGTTTGTGCATGAACGAAAAAGCGACATGAACACGGTGGCAGCGCATTTCTGGCGACTAGGCTTCGACAACCTACTTGGTTTCCTATGCCCAGGCATAGGCGAATGGCACGACACGGGCAAGCCCATAAGCCACGTGGGCACGTTATCCGCCTCTGAACTCAAGGAGAGGTTGGAAGAGAACCTGCTTTCGGTTGTGGACGTGCGTGAACCACGCGAGTGGAAAGAAGGTTACATAGAAGGCGCAGAACGCATATTCTTCGGACACTTAGCAGGCAAAGCTGGTTCCCTGCCGGGAGATAAGCCAGTCGCAGTGATTTGTTCGGTGGGCCAAAGAGCCAGCATAGCCGCAAGCATCTTGAAAAAAGAAGGCTTCCACGAAGTCTACAACGTGTTAGGCGGCATGACCGCTTGGACAAACCTAGGCTACCCAACAGTAAAATAACCCTTTATTTCTGGGACGCCTCAACCGCTTTAACGAATTCACTCAAAATGTTGTAAGTTACTCCCCAAACTACCCCGTCTGCAAATATGTACGCAGGAACCTTTCCGAAACTAAACTCCACCATGCACTTGCTCTGAACGACCTCTTCGTAAGGCACCCAAATGAACGTCTCCAACTCCGCCTTGTTCAGTTCCAGCTTAGGCTCATCCTTGAGAAGGACCACAAAAGGCAGAATCTTGAAGTCAGGCTTCGGCTCCGACCGCACAGCACCTAAAACCCCTAGAAACTGGCACTGACAAAGCGCTACACCCGTCTCCTCCAACGTCTCCCGCACAACAGTGTCCTTCAGGCTCACGTCTTTCGGCTCACGTTTCCCACCGGGAAGAGCCATCTGCCCCGACCACGTATCCGACGGGTTCTCAACCCGCTTCACCAAAAGCAAATCAAAGTCACCTCGCCTAGGCTTCAAAAGCAACGATACAGCCGCGTTCGCACCCTGCTCATCTGAAACGGGCTTCAGTGCCGTGGGCAGTTTCGCTATGACTTCTGCGCTAACCAATTTAATTCCTCATGCTGAAAGGTTACGCTGTTCTATTTGAATTATTCATTTGGATAAGAAAAAATTTGCTGTTTTTCCAATCGGCTATGTTGAGGTATGTGCCTTAGCTCTTTTTTGTTGCTGCAAGCTTAAGGCTTTCAAGTGCGATTCCATTGTACTGTCTTTCGCTTATCTCCGTGTCTTCCGAGAGAATCTTCACTTCGAAACCCGCCCGTTCTATTTCACGCACATAATCATCTTTCAGCAAAGCGCCCGCCACACAACCGCAAAGCAGTTCGCTGTCATTTTTTTGCTTGTCACTGAGTTCTTTCAGGAGAACAATGTCGGAAACGTACATTCTGCCGCCGCTTCTTAAAACCCTATACGCTTCGCTGAAGACTCGGGATTTGTCTGGAGCGAGATTTATCACGCAGTTGCTGATTACAACGTCAACTGACCCGCTTTCAACAGGCAAATTCTCGATGTCGCCCAGCCTGAACTCAACATTAGCGTACCCGTGCTTTGCGGCTATCGACTTAGCTTTGTTAACCATCTCTTCCGTCATGTCAACGCCGATCACCTTGCCCGACGCGCCAACTTTCTTTGCCGCTAAGAAACTGTCAAACCCTGCACCGCTGCCCAAGTCAAGCACTACATCACCTTCTTTCAGTTTCCCCAGCGCAGTAGGATTGCCGCAGCCCAAACCAAGATTAGCTTCAGGAACCACGTTTAATTCCTCATCAGAATAGCCAATACTTTTCGAGATTTCCTGAGCCGCACTCTGGTCGCCGCAACCGCAACTACAACAAGAGCCTGTATTCCTTTCTGCAGCTATTTTGCCGTAAGCCTGCTTAACCGTCTTTTTCACTTCGTTGTTTTTCAAGCAATCCTCAGAGTCATTTTTCTGTTTTTGCAGTTTTCTGATTAGCTCTCGGGTTTCTTTTTTGGAAGGGAACACTATGGCGCTCACTGGGCATTGTTCTTCGCAGCCTGTGCAGAACACTACGCAATTATTGGGGTTTTTCACAACTGACCTCTTTTTGCCGTTTTTCTCTTCGGATGTGTATACGCCGAGCGTGCAGTAGTCTGCGCATTTTCCGCAGCTTATGCATTTTTCGTAGTCGATTGTTGGACCCCAAGGTATCTTGCTTCGAGGAACACCGTGATATGTTTCTTGACGCATTATTCTGTCTCCGCTTTTTTACGCCTCGATTAATGTGTATATATAACAATATTTAAATATTTATATGAATTACTCTTGATTATGCCTTCAAAATCAAGCAATCTAACGCGTTTCAGAGCCAAAATCTTCAACGCTCTTTCAGACCCAATCAGACTCGAGATAATAGAGTTTTTGCGCGACGGAGAAAAATGCGTCTGTGAAATCACACCCCACTTGAAGCTGCTCCAACCAGTTGTCTCACGCCACCTGAAAATACTCAAAAACGCCGGCTTAGTCAAACGAAGAAAAAAAGGCACTTGGCACATGTATTCAATAACTAACCCTGAGGTTTTCGATGTGGTCGACCGTCTAAATCCGGAATTGCTTGCCGCGCTTAAACAGAGGATAATTGAGCAAATAGCGTGAACTGAGAAGGCAAGCAACAATGGAGCAGACGTGTGAAGAAATTCAATTGGGAATTTTTGAGAAGTACCTTGCGTTATGGGTTTTCTTGTGCATGATAATTGGGCTTTTACTGTCGCAGTTTATTCCAGAGTTAAGCATCGCCATAAACGACCTTCAGTTCAGCGGAATATCCATACCGATAGGCGTGTGCCTCTTTCTAATGATGTATCCCGCGCTGCTAAACCTGCAGTTCAGTGAACTGAAAAAGTTAGCGAAAAACCCCAAACCGATCATCTTAACACTTATATCCAATTGGATTTGGGCTCCCATAGTAACGGCTTTGCTGGCTTACTACTTCCTCGCAGGCAACGACCAGCTGATTGTTGCCTTGATACTGCTCGGCTCCAGTCCATGCACGGCTATGGTTTGCGTCTGGGGCGCCCTCGCCAACGGAAATCAAGAGCAGAACGTAGTCAACACAAGTCTAAACACTATAACGATTATGTTTCTGTACGCGCCCATTGTCACGCTGTTGACGGGTGTCCAGAACATTCAGATAGACCGTTTAGCGCTTCTCATGTCCGTACTGGTATTCATCGGCGTTCCACTTGTTTTAGGCATCATCTCAAAAAGAGCCCTTAAAGCCAGAAAAGGAGAAGCATGGTTCCAAGAAAAGTTCAGGCCAGCCGTGGGAAACGTTGCCGTAATTGCTCTTCTAGCAACACTGGTTGTCCTGTTTTCGCTGAATGGACAAGTGCTAATACACCATCCAGAAGAGATGCTGCTGGTTTCAATTCCGTTGCTGCTAGGCTTCTTCATAATTGTCGGCTTGAACCTGATGGTTACACGGTTTGCAGGACTCAGGTACAAGGAGGGCATAATCGCCGTGATAATCGGCTCTTCCAGCCACTTCGAAATCGCAATTGCCACCGCTATTAGCATTTACGGGTTAGGTTCTCAAGCCGCGTTGGGAACCACAATGGGGCTGTTCTGGGAAGTCCCAGTGATGCTTAGTCTCGTGTATTTAGGCAAGAAACTTGGGAAAAGAGGCTTCTGGAAAAACAGTTAGGTTGTCCAGAACGAGAACACCTGCAATTTCTCGCCAAACTCCCGCTTGATGAACCGAATTACGTCTTCGTCTTCTAAGCAGCGGACTCCGTTCTTGGCTTCACGTATCTGGATGCCTGTTTCCCTCATCACGTTTTCTTTTCCTCTGGGAAAATCAAGATAAACGTAGTAGCCGCCTCGCGCCAGAAGAATAAACCTTAACGCCGTGAGCTCTTTTGTTTTCGACATGGCGTTCTGATCGATGCTGTAAACGATTGAGTCAGGCTTTAACTCCATGACTAAACGCTTGAACTCCGTCCACTTCCTGACTCGGACCAGATCACTCAATTCCAAGCCTCATCTGCAGAAGACTCATTTTTCCTTAACCGTTTCTTCCGAGGTGCCCATCATTGTTTGCGCGATTCGCGGCTTTTTGTCGCTGTTTTTCGGCTTAAGTAGTTCTTCAACGAGCTTGAATTGCCTTTGGTAAATGTGGCAGTTCTTTGAGTGAAAAATCAGTTTTCCAGTCTCCAACGAGAGGTTCCCGAGGCTGTTGATGTCTTTCACGAAGGCTTCGTTGAAAAGCTGCAGTCCGGCGATGTTGGCGGGTAAACCTGCGTAGGCGTCCCATGACCTGAAGTAGCATGTTAAATGCATTTTTCCCTCAAGAATTTCGGTGTCAATCAGGCTCAAGCAGGGCGGTTCATGCCTCTCAGCAGCAATGCTTTTTCGTATGTCGTCAGGTAACCTTATGACGAGCGTGACTTGCCTATCTCGTTGCTCTTGCACGTACCTTTTTACTGCCTCTTCTATCTGGTTAACAGGATGGTTGAGTCTGCTGCCGTAAGTGTATGTTTCGTCCTGTTTTTCGCCGCACCACAAGTACTCCAACGCATAGCCTTGGACATACTTGATGTCGCAAGGTGCCTTGTCGCTTACTAAGGGCCTAGTTTCTGGATGTGTAATTTCTATTGTTAAATTGAGTTTTTTGGTTTCTGTGGTTTCCGAGCCGTAGCCGACCTGAAAAGTGTCACCTTGATTCCAGATTTGGTTTAACGCTTGGAACCAAGCGTCTGGGCAGTCAAACGCCGTAACCTTCACATGTTTCATAACGCCATTGTCTCCAGAATTTTCCACTGAACGAAACTTTGAGACTATTCTGTCCACTTCGCCCATATAAATCTGCAGTTTCAGGACGCGAAAGCGGCTGAGCGTGAAGTTTTAGCTAATAGGCAAGATTACACTGCAATTCAACCTGTATGCAGGTTAAGTTTGGTGCGGCTGGAACTGGCGTGAACTGTTGCGCTCACGGCAGACTATAGCTCCTTATATAAAGTATATATAATTCCAAGAGAAGGGTTGTGGACAGACCTGCTCTACTGGTTTCTGCTTTGATTGGTTATTAGGCGGCAGATGGGTTTGGGCTTGGTGTTTTATCATGCTTTTGGTTGTTAAAAGCGCCATTACGGGTAGACCCCCCTATAGGTTTCTGCATAGAACCACTATTAGGATCCAAATATGATGGTGTGTTCAGCGTTGGCTTTTGACTAGTGCGTGCGGGTCTGCTCCCTTCCTTATGCGTATTGAACATCTATAAGTGCAGTATCGGAAACAAGTGAAAGGCTATTTGAATAGACTTTTTGGTTGCTGTATTACTGGTTTTTGAAGCGCTTTTGAGGAGTTTAATTAGGAACTTGTTGCTTTAATTGTTACAGGTGTCTTTGTAAACGTGAGTTAGAGGGGTGTCGCGATGCCGGTCAGCAGGCTGTTTGAAAAAGCTAAAAGGCTCGTGGAAAGCGGCAGAGTCGAGTCTTTAGGACAGGGCGTTTACAACGTCGTCGGAGACCACGGAACCTACACGGTTGTTCAAGACTACACGGGCAAGTGGAGTTGCAGTTGCCCAGGGTTCATGCAAAAGGCAAAATGCTCTCACGTAACAGCCGTAATACTGCTGACAAAGTCGAGAAGAAGACAGAAACCCCGCCAAACCAGATTTTGACCCTATTCAGCTATTAATTTTTTAGAAAGCTTTTAGGTCCCATGGTTTTCGGTTTTTCAGTTTTTTTGCTGCTTCTGGGTTTTCCTTTTCTAATTCTTCGACGACTGCCGTTTTGATTAGCCTTGTGGAGATGGGTGGGTCCATTTTGGATAGTTTGGCTTGAACTTTCCGCACGATTTGTTTTGCTGCTTCGTCGGTGACGCCGACTTTTTTCAGGGAGTTGATGATTTTTTGTAGTTTGAACTCTTCGATTTCGCCTGATTTCTGTTCTACGCTGATAGCGGGCGATTTAGGTGTGGCAGACGGTAGGGCAACCACTAATGATGCTTTGTTGTCTCGGAATGTTTCCAGTAAACTCTGGTCTGCGACGATGGTTATTACTCTTTGTTCTTCGTTTACGCCTTTCACTTCGATTATCTCGATGACTTCGTTGTTTTCCAGGAAGATTTTTACGGAATCGCCTGGTGCAAGGTTGGAGGGGATTACTCTGCATTCTATTGGTATAGCCACGCTTCCTTCTGGTATGGCTGCGCTTAAGCCTCGTTCCTTAGCCGCTATTGCGAAGTGAATGACTTTGCTTTCTTGGTCTAATTCAAGTTCTACGTCGCCTATGCCCCAGTCAGTGATTAAACGCCTTTTTACTCGGTTGGTGATGTCTTCCAGTGGCAGGTCTGCGGGCAAGGTGAATTCGCGTTCTGCCAATTCATCTTTCAACGCGTCAGGAACTCTAGGTTTACCCGCCATGTCGTATATTAGCCGTGCATTAGGCAGCTTGACTGTGGTGTAAGCGGTTTTTCCCCCTCTTATCCCGTCTAGTATGGCGGAAGCGCTTTTTTTCGGCATCTTTTCAGCCATTTTGTCGCCGGTGTTAACACCCCACACGGTGAAGATGCTTATTGTCACAACTGAGATGGCGCGTCCCACAGTGGGTTCTTCCAAAATTGAAAGCAGTCCTCCTGCAAATCCGAAGACGCCTAATCCGAACAGGATGCCAAGGAACGAAGATAGTTTCTCGTTTGTGAAATACCTGTACACAATTGACAGTATCATGACTATGAAAAACCCAACGGTTCCAAACATCACGCCTTCTACCAGTCCAGATAGACCTTCTACAACCACGGCAGAAATTCACCATCCACTATGAGTTTAGCATTTATGACTGACACATAAAAATCTAACCGTCTTCAAAAAAGCCGATAGCTCTTTTGCGTATTCTGGTGGATTAAAATTTAATCTATCTATACGTAGAATTCGGTAAACTGGAGTAGATATGTTGATTAACTTCGCTTGTTCTCCTGTCTTAGGGATTATTGATATGACTTTTGAGTTGAGAATATTCATCGGAGAGCACTCAAGAGGTCATCATGCTTGGAACCATTGGCGATTTGCTGTTGTAGACTTGAACAAGTCCAGAATCTATCCAGAAAACTTTGTTAGCATGTTACCAATGAAACTGTATTCTGATATGAAGATTCCGAGTGCTTTCGCTACTTTTTTCGGAAACAAAAGCTTGAAAACTGCAAGAGGATTATTGACTGAAGCCTTGAAAAAGGAGCATTGTTCTGGTATCAAAGCTGAGATAGAGAGAAGGCTGAACCTGCTTGAACCTAACCCTGTCATTCATATCAGATGCCGTGTCTGCAGAAAATTCTTTAAAACTTCAAAAGAAGAAGCACGGAAGCAAAAGGTCTGTCCAGAATGCATGAAACGATTTGACAGAAAAGAATTAACAGAAATGCCAATTGCGAAAAAGAAATATCAAGGGTTTTGGGATTAAACTAAGTTGCTTTATCTTAACTTAGATATTCAGTATATGCGATAAAATGCTTTATTCAGTATACTCAAAGAAGATAAAAACACCCTATAAACTGTTTAAATGGCTTAAAACAAGCGTGTGACTCTATCTCATAGTGTTTTCTTATCTTATTGATGACTATTGGCATCTTGTGGTTATCTACTGTTTTCTTTTCTAAGTGTTTTCTATCTTATGGAAAGCTAAAGATGTTTACCGAAAAAATACAAACTACCCTTTAAAACGGACACCTCGTATACCCGACCTATCGGCTACCTCGGACACCTATTTACCTCGAAAATAATAATCATACCCACCTTACTATATATCAATCAGGAAAACCCTAAGGCATGCCTTCTCATTCTTAATTTCATAAGCATTTTCAATCCCTGAAGGCACGGGCATTCCCTGAAAACCACGTCATATCCCCGACAGGCAACTCGTCGTCGGGATTAAAATTTAATCCCAAGACCTTTCATTTCTTCAATACTTAGCGAATAGGATTGCTCTTCGTTTATCAGTCTTTGTTGCCCAATTACCTGCTGAAAGAGGAAAAATTAGATTAATACATGTTCAACATCGAGAAACGAGCGATAACAAACCTACTTTTTCACAAGTTGCATAGGTTGCCCGCAGCAAACAAGCTGCCCCGCGCCCGCGGCAACGACTTCCACTTTGTTTCCGCAGATTTTACAGAGATAGGTCTCGCCAACTTTAGCCACAATTTCACCTCCATTTCTTTCAGGTCTCAGTTCTTCCTTTCAAAAAAAATGAAAGGTTGATAGCTTAGTCCTTTTTTGCTTCAACGATTTCTGCTAATGGCGCATTCTTCTTTACTGATTCTATTCCATTTACGCAAGCTGCTTTCGATGAATAACCTTCGCTTCTGGCAATGATTTCGCCGTTTGATGCCTTCAGATTAAATCTGTATTGACCAGATTTGTCCATGTACCATTCAAAAACTGGCTTTGCCATAAAATTCACCCTACATTTTACTCGTAATCTCACTATTAAGACTTTTTATTAAAACGGAATCATTGCTTTTGTGCTTATCAGCTACGATTTGAGTGACAAACGGAATCAAGTTTAACCAAAAACTGCGTTACTTGCACGCTTGTTTCTGTTATGAAAAACTTGAAAATTCAAAAACAAAGCCTGAGGATCCCTGTCCCTTTGTGAAGCAGAGGAATCAAAAAATGTAGAATGGTTGGGCAAGATTTTGCCCTTTTCAGCTATGCTATGCTTTTGCGAATCTTATCCAAGAGTCTATCTCTTCGATTGTCGGTTTTTCAGCGTCTGAGATTTTTCCCTCGGCCACATAAACCTTGACGATTCCGCTTATTTTCCTGCCGAGTTCAAATGGGTCTTGATCAGCAAGGTCTTTCCTATTCATGACTCCTGCTTCTTCTAATAAGACCAAGTCTTTCTCTTTCACGCCAGGAACCATCCCGAGCTGGGCTCTTCCCTGCAACTTCTCAACCACCTTCTCAGACATGTCTGTTTTATCCGCTATCACCGCAGGGTCTGTCAAAACCAGTTCACCCACGTTTGTTATTCCCATTTCTCTCAGCTCATTCCCAGTGTTTTCCCCTATTCCCCTAACATCTTCTACTTTACACTGGCTTGTCAGTTGCGGTTTTGGCTTGACAAACTCATCTTCTAGCCTTTCTAAGTTCACTTTGATTTCCGCGATTTCACCCTCCTGCTTCAAGATAGCCTTTTCGCTCTTTCTGTTTCTTTGTTCATGTCTCTCCATGTTGTTTGCCATTTTTACAAGCTGCCCCGCCAGTTCATCTTTGAAATCAGCTAAGTTTTTGGTAAAAAGATTGGCTAAGTTAGCGTTAATTTTCTTTATCTCTTCACTTTGCCCCTTAATTTGCTTCGCCATTTCGCCTTTAACTTCAGCTAGTTTGCTGTCAAGCGTAATTAAATTAGCTTGAACCTGTTTCATCTCCTCTTCTTGCTTGCCAAACGCTTTTGCGACTTCTTTCCTCATGCCATTTACGCTTTCGTCGACTAGGAACACCCTCGCCTGCAAGCTTTCTAGCACCTTTTGTTGGAGCTTTTGCCCGCTCTCTATAGTATTCACTTTTGCGTTAATCTCGTTAAGCAGAGCTTTATTTGACAGCTCGGTTACTGCTTTGATGGAGGTCGCTCCAAGGAAAATGAACGTTGCAAGTACCGAGACAAATAGATACACGTATACTGGAATCCCGCCAGTTAGGCTGTCAATCAGGTAAGGCTGAAATGTGCCTTCTATTCCCAGATTGACTGACATAAATATCGCGTTAACTGCGTTCAACCCTGCCAAAAAAGAAAGGAAACCTAATATCCAAATAGTCTTCCCTTGCACAGTTACATACCTCAATTATCGTGTAGTGAAACAGACAAATGTAGATTGGTAGTTGTATTTAATATTTATTAATGACGCTCAGTGGAAAAATCTGAATTCCGCATCTCCGTGTGCGGGGAATAAGAATGCAATCTTTTTTTGGAATAAATTTTAATCCCAAACGCAAAGCGCAAGTTTCTGTTACCTAATGTATCTGGCTTTCAGAAACTGAAACAACGAAAAAGCAAACATTGCGATTGGATGAAAGCGCAATACTCTATTTGTAAGGGCGGGGGTTATCTTTCAGCGCTATTTGTTCTCTTTTTCCTGTTTCAACAGTTGACTTGCCAAGCTTGTCAAGAAGACCAAACTGAACGCCAACGCTGCTATGCCTATCTTGTACGTGAGTTCAAGGTCGGAAAAGAAAAGCGCAAAAACGGACACCAGCATCAGCGCTAAGACTAGGACTTCTTGCACGGCGCTCATGTTGCCTAAGCCCAATCTAAGGCTCATTTTCACTGTCACCTTTTGCTCGCTTTTTCTCAGCGTCACTTATTAGTTTTCTCTTTTGCGTGCCGTTTTTACATAACTGTTAAAACTTGTTGATGCGAATAAGCTTTTATAAGAATGTTAAAGAGATGTTTATGAGACGATGCACCGCTTCCAAAAGCGAGGGCGCAGATTGAATGCCCTACATTAAAAAAATAGAGCTTAAAGGCTTCAAGTCTTTCGGACCGCAAACAGTTAAAGTAGCCCTAGATAAGGGTTTCACTGCTATAACTGGCCCGAACGGAAGCGGAAAAACCAACATTATGGACGCTTGTTTATTTGCTTTAGGCGAGTTAAGCACGAGAAGGATGCGCGCTGAAAACGCGGCTAAGCTGATTTTTCACGGCTCTGAAAAGGCTGGGCTGGAAAAGTCGAAGAGGGCTAAGGTGATAATTCAATTTGATAATTCAGACGGCGTAATGCCTGTTGACACGGTCACAGTTACGGTTTCGCGGGAGGTTTTCAGAAACGGTCAAAGCGTTTACAGGCTGAATGGCAGAAGAATCTCGCGGACGCACATACTTGAAATTCTCTCTATGGCTGCGATAAGCAGTGTGAGCCAAAACATAATCCCGCAGGGCACTATAACGCGGTTAACGGATGTTAACCCGTCGGAACGCAGGAAAATTATCGAAGACCTCGTTGGAATCGCCCAGTATGACGCTGAAAAAGCTGATGCAGAAGAAAAACTGCGGACAGCAGACATCTCAATCCGCACGGCTATGGGGCGAATAGATGAAGTGCAAAAGCGGCTGGATGACCTTGAGCGGGAACGCAACGAACTTTTACGGTACAATTTCATCCAGAACGAGGTCAAAAAGTTTGAAGCGGTCAAAATCTCCCACGAAGTTGTTCAGCTAAACAAAAAGGTTGAGGAGGTCTCAGCGCAGGCTGACAAGGTCAGGAGTAAAGTTGACAAGTTCCGGGAATCGCGCAACGACCGCAGATCCAAAAGAAGAGCAGTTGAAGGCGAGTGGCGGAAACTTAGCTCAGAAATGGTTGAGGAAGGCGGCTCACAGGTACTGAAGGTGCAGATCAAGATCGGTGAGTTAAAATCACGGCTCACAGAGATTACCACGAAAATAAGCTCTGGGCAGGCTAGTCTCGAAAGCCTCAAGCGCATAAAAGAAAACAATCTGGAACAGCACCAGTCCATTAGAACCGAAATTCAAGAAAACCGATTGCAAATAAGAAAGCTGCGAGTTGAACACGAGAATCTCCAGTCCCAGATAAACGCGAAAGATGCTGAGCATGAAACTCTGGCGCAGGAGACAGCTCAGCTTTGGGGCGGCCTCGGCGAAAACAGCAAGAAAATACGCCAGCTCGAAATGCAAATCGACTCTCGCTACAGGAAGCTTGCCTTCTTAAGGTCGGAGTACTTGAAGGAGCAGAATGCTCTTCAGCTTGGTTCCAGACGGCTCAGGGAACTGAACGATCGCAAAGCAAGGTTCACGGCAACGCTGGAGGAAATCGAGACCTCACTTAACGAGCTTGATAAGGTCCAGAAAGAGCAGAAAGCGCGGCTCAAGAGCCTTGAGAATACTCTGGAGCGGAGAACCGCCCAAAGGGAATCTGTTGAAAGAGAAATTTCTGAAGCGGGGAAAATAGCGAGTTCCGCCAAGGAAGCGGTAATAGAGTTCGTTACCCAGCGGGAACTCGCCGAAACTGTAGCAGCTGAAGAAAACGCGTTAAGAAGCATAGAGGAACTTGGCGATTTAGGCGCAATCTCGGGCATTTATGGGCGATTGCGCAAGCTGATTAAAGTTGAGAAAACTTACCGAAAAGCAATAGTGGCGGCTGCCTCTGGATGGCTTAACGCCTTAGTTGTGAAAGACATAGACTCCGCTTTCATGTGCACAGAAACTCTGAAAAAGATGAAGCTGGGCAGAATAAAGATTATCCCGCTTCAGGGAGCGTCTAATCCTAATACTTTAAAGATACCTCAAAGGCAGGGCGTTAGCGGCGCTGCTTCCGACTTTGTTAAGTGCGCCCGAACTTACGAGCCGGCAATTAACTATGTTTTTGGAGACACGCTAATAGTCTCTAATGATAAGACCGCATTTGCCCTTTCAAGTGAAGGCTACAGGGCTGTAACGGTCAATGGGAACCTTTATGAGGCTGGAGGCGGCTTCGAAAGCGGCTATTACAGGTCTCCTATAGATTTTTCGAAAATTATTCCCAGTGAAAACGCCATCAAAAGCCTTGATGAAGCCGTGAAGGCGCTTCAGCAGCATCTTTCTCAGAGAGACACCGACATCTCGGTTTTCGAGGAGGAGATTGAGCGTACCAAAATTGAGATTGCTCGTCTTTCAGATTCCATAGTTACTCTTGACAGGGAAATGGTCAGGGTTAAGCGGAACGTCAAACGGACTCAAGTCAACGTCAAGCGCGTGGAAAAGTACTGTGCAAAAATTGAAAAGGAAATAGAGACTGGAAGAGCCCAGATTGGTTTATACAGGTCTGAAAGAAGCGCGATTCAGAAGGAAATTCAGAAGCTGCAAGCTGAGTTAGGTGATTTAAGGAAGAAAACTGATGTTGGGCACATTCAGGAGTTGGAGGTTAAGCGGGAAAAGCTTGCGGAGGGGATAATTGCTCTGAGGCAGAATTTGGGCACGGTTCAAACTGACATGTCTACACGCCAGTCCCAGTTTGACAATGTCTTGCGGGTTGGGTATCAAAACGCCAAGATTCAGCTTTCGAAGGTTAAGCAGCAGCATGGTAAAGTGGAGAAGGAAGTGGCTGAGGCGCTTCAGGAGCGTGAAGCTCTCAAGCAGGAAATTTCAGATTTAGAGAAAAGCCGTGTTGAACTTTCTAAGGCGGTTTTTTCTGCGCGGGAAGGAGCCAAAAAGTTCACTACGCAGATAGATGCTATTGACGATGAGCTTCGTGTGCTTGACGCGGAGTATGAGCAGTCTGAGATGCTTTTGAATCAGCTTCAGTTGAACGTTCAGACTTGTCAGTTGCAGCTTCAGCAGTATCTAAGCCAGCTTAGAAAATTCGGCTACGAAAAGCCTTTGGAAACGACGGAAAAGCAAGTTGAGGCGGCTGAAACCTCGATGAGGATGATGCAGTTTGAGCTTGAACGGATTGGTGGGGTGAATCAGCTTGCCTTGTCGCATTATGAGGAGCAGATTTCACGGTACCGGGAGTTATCTCTTCGTTTGAATGAGCTTGAAAGAGAAAAGCAAGCTATCGTGCAATTCATGGATCAAATTGAAGCCAAGAAACGCAAGGTTTTCATGGACGCATTTGAAAAAATCAACCTGAACCTTCGGACCTACTTCACAAAACTAACTGGAGGCGGCTCTGCTGTTTTACAGCTTGAAAACCCTGAGGAGCCTTTCCACGGCGGCATAGACATGCTTGTGCAGTTCCCAGACAAGCCGTCGATAGTTGTTAGCGGTGCAAGTGGTGGCGAACGCTCCGTTTCGGCTGTCGCTTTCATATTTGCGTTGAAAGATTTTACACCTTCATCGTTTTACATTCTCGACGAGATTGACGCGCATTTGGACGCGTTTCACACCACTAAACTTGCCGATGTCTTGCTGGAGGAGGCTGGGACAATCCAGTTCGTAGTGATCACTTTAAAGCCTGAAATGGTGAATAAGGCGCAAAAAATCTATGGCGTGTACGAGCGTAACGGAGTGTCCAGCGTCGTATCAGCCAAGTTCTTGGAGGCGGCGCGTTAGTGTCAACACCAACAAGGAAGCCTTTTTACTTGCGGCCTCCGTGGAACATTCTCTTCGAGATTAACAAGCTTGAGAAGCTTACGCCTTGGAACGTGAACATCTCTTACTTGCTCAGGTCTTTCCTTTCGGAAATGGAGCGCACTGGGAAGGTGGATTTCAGAGCTTCAGGTGTTGCGTTGGACTCGTCTGCGCTAATCTACTTGATGAAGTCTAAGCTTCTGTTAACTCTTCAGGAGCCGCCGGCACCGCCGAAGCCTCCTCCAGATTTCATTCCGCCACCGCTGTTTTTGCCTCTGAGGCATGAGTTGACTTCGACGACTATACAGCATTTGTTAGGTGTGTTAGATGAGGTGTTGAAGGGTGAAAAGCTGCATCGCCTCGACAAAGTTGTTGCGCATCCTATTCTTCCATCGGTTACAGACATTTTGCCTCAGTTTGACGCGTTCTTGGCGGAACTTGATTTGCAGATGGAGAAACTTTATGCGCTTCTCTGTGAGAAAGTTAAAGGCGCCGGAATAATCGAGTTTTCAACTCTTATAAAAGGGGTTGACCGTATGGAAGCGGTTCGCACGTTTATTCTGCTGCTGTTTCTGGCGCAAGATGGAAAAGTGAGTTTGTGGCAGAATGAGGAAACCGAAGAATTATACATAGCTGTGGGGAACTTGAACGTTGCAAGAGACGAAAAA
>JAFGNM010000065.1 GCA_016927015.1 Candidatus Bathyarchaeota archaeon
TGGAAAAAGCCCGAGAGCGATTGCGAATTCCAGTTTGGCATGATGACCAGCAGGGAACTGCCACCGTGATCTTGGCAGGTTTGATTAACGCGTTCAAAATCGTGGGCAAGAAACCACGCGAAAGCCTCATAACACTGGTAGGCTCTGGAGCTGCAAACATACGAACAGCTTACGTGCTGATTAAGTGGGGCGTCAAACCCGGCAACATAATACTGGTGGACACCAAGGGCGTGATTCACCCCAATAGAAAGGATATAACAAAAGAAGCTGATCCGTGGAAATACGATTTAACCATGAAAACTAACGCTGAAGGACGAACAGGTGACGTAACGGAAGCCTTCAAGGGCATAGACGCTGTAGTCGCCGCGTCAAAACCAGGTCCAGACACCATCAAAAAAGATTGGATAAAAACAATGGCGGATAACGCCGTGCTGTTTGCCTGCGCCAACCCCATACCTGAGATATGGCCTTGGGAAGCCGAAGCCGCAGGAGCGCGGATTGTGGCGACAGGTAGAAGCGACTTCCCCAATCAAGTTAATAATAGTCTGGGGTTTCCGGCGATCTTTCGCGGAGTGTTAGATGTTAAGGCGAAAACCGTTACCGATGACATGTGCATCGCTGCGGCTCAAGAGCTTGCAAAGTTCGCTGAGGAAAGAGGTATGCACGAGAAAGATATTCTGCCGAGAATGGATGAATGGGAGGTTTTCCCAAGAGAAGCGGTTGCGTGCGCCCTCAAGTCAATCGAGCAAGGCGTAGCGCGGGTAAAGCCCAGCCGCCAAGAATTGTACGAGCGCGCTTCCGCCATAATTCAGAACGCTCGGCAGTCAACAGAGCTTCTTATGAAACACGATTTAATAAAGCAGCCTCCATCTGACGATAAACTGTTAAAATAAGCTTCACCCAGCCACATTTTTTTCATAGCTTTCCAAATGGGAGAAAATTATTTAAGCGGTCCCATAGAACATAGGAGAGGCAGTGATGAACATGCGTTTAGACTATACCTTATACGTGCTAGCAGCGTTGCTATTGGTCATAACCATAGTACCTTTTGTTGTAACGATAGAAGGCGTAGAGTCAGACACAAGAAGCCTCTGGGTGGTGACCACCGTAGTGTTAGGGCTCTTATCTATCGGTTTGGGCTACTCTCAAAGACCAAAAACACCCGCACAAGCTTGCCAGCCAGCAGTGACAATGCCTCAAGAAACAATGCCACAAACTCAACCCGCAACAACAGTAGAAGCGCCCGAAGAAAAACCTGAAGCGACAATGGAAACGGCCACAATGGAAAAGGCGCCAACAACCTCAACTCCCGCGGTTGCTGCAATGGAACTCACGCAGGTGAAAGGCATAGGCGAAAAAAGAGCCACGCAACTGAAAGCTTTAGGCATAAACAGCGTCGATGACTTATCTAAAGCCTCAGCAAAAACCGTCGCAAAGAAACTGAAAATTTCCCCGAAGATCGTTAACAAATGGGTTGACAGCGCTAAAGAACTCGTTAAGTAAACTTGAAAAGTGGGAATAAAGCTGCCCAGTTACAACGGCAGTATTTTCACTATATTTCTTTTTTCCAAACGTTTGATAGCATCTATACACTCGTCTTTTTTCGCGCCAGTAAAGTTCAAGTTTTGCATAATGTCCCGCATTGACACGCCGGGCTTGCCAAAATTTTTGTGCCGCTTGTAAAGGTGCCGAACAATAGACTTTTCAACTTTGCCGCATCGCCAAGTGGTGTTGCGTATCAAAACAACGATGGTTTGAACGAGAGTTTGCTCCGTTGCTTTGCGTCGCCGTGAATATCCCATTTCTCCCCCACCAAAATAGTCTAGTTGCATCAACATTTTTAAACGTTATTTCCTGAACTACATGCTGGGCGTTGTAAAATTGAGTTTTGACTGTAATTTTTGGTTTGTGAGGTGTTATTGCAGTGTTTTTGTAAGATATAAGCCGTGGGCGGTGCCGTAATATTTCTCAAGTTTGCCTACTTTCTTGTATCCGAGTTTTTGGTAAAGGTTTAAGGCGGCAATGTTATTTTCTCGAACTTCTAAGCGGCATTCTATGATTCCGCTTTCTCTGAGTATTGTTTCAATTTCTCGGAGCAGTTTTTGCGCTATTCCTTTGCGGCGATAAGCAGGTGTTACGTCAACTGTTACTATATGTCCGAACTGGTCGTTTCGTCTGATGTCTACTCGTGCTATTGCGAAACCAGCTATTTCGCCGTTCACCAGCGCGGCTAATCTGATGACGTTGTAATCGGTTAACAAGTAGGTTAATTGTTGTTTTGTGAACGCTTCTTGTTTAAAGCACTGTTTTTCTATTTCGCAGAGCTTATCTAGAAGCTTTATTGATACGTCTGTAATTTTAATGTCCATGCGCCTTTCGTGAAACAGAGAAGGTGAACGGTTGATTTTAGGTTTTTTGCTCAATTGCGCTGTTTGTCGGAGCTATGATGGGTCTCAGTTCGAGCCATTGTTGCGCTACGAAGCCTACGAAGAATCGGAACCAGAGCGTTATAATTCTGGATAAGATTGTTGCTGTGGCGCTTAGGTCGCCTGGGACGCCTAATCCAACGTAGAGTGTGTACATGGTTACTTCTGGAAGCCCAACCTCAAAAGGTACACCGATAGGAACAGATTTAACAGCGAGAACTATG
Source organism: Candidatus Bathyarchaeota archaeon (assembly GCA_016927015.1). Lineage (GTDB taxonomy): Archaea > Thermoproteota > Bathyarchaeia > Bathyarchaeales > Bathycorpusculaceae > SG8-32-3. The sequence goes on from JAFGNM010000065.1 coordinate 2,651, forward strand.
GTGGCGGTTATGAGAATAATGCTCCAGGAAACGGGAAATCCGAGTGACATGAATACTAAGTATGGTATGCTTAGGCTGAAAACCCAAGTTAGAGCGAGATAGAAGAATGACAAAACGAGCGCTTTGGGGCTGCGCTTGAATTCTTTCATTGAATCATGAAAGCTTGTAGCCATTTTGAATGCGTCTTCTTTGATTTTGTTCAGTTGCAGATGCCATTTTCTTCTGGTTATCCAGTTTCCTAGGCGTACTAGCCAATCGATTACTTTTAGGCTCCATTTTTCTTTGAATGCGAAAAACATTATTAGAAGAAGCATGGCAGTGATGCCGATTGCAAGAAACACGATTAGGTTGAAAATTAACGGGTCAATTTGGGTTTCGGTGAAAAGCAGTACTACACCGACTATTAGGACTGCGACGTTCATTCCCATTCCTAAGAGCCTGTGCGTGACGAGGGAAGCAACTGTTTTTCCGTATGTTTGGTCGCCTTGCTCTTTTGCTATTAGGTATACTCGTAAGGCTTCTCCGCTGACGGATTCAGCTGGGATTATGGTGTCTACGAATATGCCGTACCAGACGAAGAGGTAAGCTCTTGCGATGGAGAGTTTGATTTTGAGGAAGTTAACTAATACTCGCCATGATGCGGAGAAGAAGAAAACTTCAACGAGGCTGAGTGCTATGGCTATGGCGTAGGTGATGGGGTTTGCGCGTTGCGCTGTGGCGATTATGGCTGGGATGTCTACTTGGAAGAGATAGATATACAGGAAGAACGCTGCTAAGCCTATTAGTGGAAACAACACTGTTTTGCGTGTTATTTTGGGTTTTGACGTTTCCATTTTGCGTCTGCATCCAGCCGTTAACCGCTGAGAAGATGCGGCTTCTGCAATTATATGTTTTGTCCATTTCCGCCGTGTTAGGCTATGAGATTAGCGCGTGAAAAAAAGCTATAGCCCCCTTATTTAAAGGCTGAAATGCAGCTTGAACTTTTGGTTAGCTTTGTTGAGTTTTGATGGTTTGCCGTCTGCGGCTGTTTCGGTTTTGTGCTTTTGCATGTAAGCCTCTTTTTTGTTTCTGGTTTGGGTTGGGTGCCTGCTGTGCTTTACGCCACATCTCGTCAAAGTAGCTTGCGGCTAGTTTTACAAGGTTGCGGTTGCTTGACCACAGGCAGGGCAGGCCATTTTTCTCAGATACAGATAGAGTCATTTCTTTCTCGTCAAATATGTGCATTCCCAAAGATACAGGAGTGGCTAAGTATTTGAGTTCACAGACGGGATTTTTCTCTAAAGCTTGCAGCTCTATTGATGTTCTGTTTTTCTCAGCTTTTTGTGTGATTAATCGAATTTTTATGTCTCTTCCTATTGCCTCTTTAAGGTTTGAGAAGCTCTGACTGAGTTTCGATGGAGCAATGATCAATGGAACAATAATATCTATACTCGTTTGAGTCTTCTGAGTTAGGCTTTTTTGCATTTTGAGAAAAAGCGTTGTTTCTGAAGTAATTTTGAATTGTGTGTTCTCTTCCTGACGATTTATTTTGGCGTTATCCGGGTGAAAATTATTAATTAGCGATTTTGTTTTCTTTTGTAGTTCAGCATATTCCTTTTTTCTGTTTTGAAGCAGAATCGAAAGGCCTTCTTTTATAGGAGTAGCGTTATACGTGGTTGGTTTGGCTATGATTTTTTCTGCCAGCCCCAGTTTTTCAAGCGTGGGCATTAGTCGGTAGATGTCTTGTCGAGCCACGTTTGAAGCCTTTGCAATTGTTTTTACGTCTGTTTTCCCGAGCTTGGCAAGAGCTAAGTACGTTTTTGCCTGCAAAAGCGTGAGTCCCAACCCCGCCAATGTTTGAATGTGGTCGTCGCGTTGTATCATGAGACCCTCTTCATTCAGTTGTTCTTTAGTATGTTGTTGATAGAGCTTATGAATTTTTTTCCATTTTGTCATCAGAGAGACTTGTTACAAACACTTAAGTCAATTATTGCCCAGCTTTGTTGTTGTCTGCATATTCTTGCAGATATACAAATAAGGAGAAGAAAGAAATGAAAATTGGAAAAGACAAGACTGCTACTGCGATTGCTTTGTTTCTGATGTTTGCTATTGCTGTTTCGCTCGTTGTTTTGCCAGTTGCTAAAGCCCATGACCCGCCATGGCTTGATAGGCCTACATACTGTTACGTTGCTGCCACCCCGAATGCAGGGGTCGGTCAAGAAGTATTAATTGTCTTCTGGCTTAACTTCATGCCGCCGACATCATCAGGCGCCTACGGTGACAGGTGGATATTCTACCTAGACATCACGAAGCCTGACAACTCCAAAGAAACGATTGGCCCAATCACGTCAGACCCAGTGGGCGGCGGATGGTATTCTTATACCCCCAATCAAGAAGGCACGTATACTGTCGTGGCTAGGTTTCCTGGACAAAAAATAACAGGCGTTCCCGGCCAAGAAACTAACATCAACGTCAACGATACTTTTGCAGCCAGCACAAGCAAGCCCGCTTCGTTCAATGTGCAAGCGGAACCGATACCTCGCTACGTGGAGACCCCTCTTCCAAGCGGCTACTGGACCCGCCCCGTATCCGACGCTAACCGAGGCTGGGGCAGCGCCGTGATGGGACAATGGACCGGCACATCTTATTGTAATGCACTAAAAGAGCGAGGGATCCCGTACACTACTGCTCCGGAAAGCAGCCACATACTATGGACGCGTTCAGTGTGGAGCGGTGGCACAATGGGCGGTCAACACGAGGACGTTGGATATTACACTGGTATAGCTTATGAACAGTACAGCGGTCCGCAAATAGTTTTGGAAGGCAGAGCTTACTACAGCGTACAGCAACCTCCGAGGTATGGCTGGTACTGCATTGACCTGTATACAGGCGAAACGATATACTACGAAAACAACACGGATGGTACCGCTGCAATGCCCGCGTTTGGTCAAGTGCTTAACATCATGAACCCTAACCAGTTTGGAGGCTTCCCATACTTGTGGAGAACTTCAGGCGTAGGCACTCCTGTAATAACGATGGGTCCGTTCGGACCGACGACTGTATGGAATACTTGGGAGATGCTTGACGGATTCACAGGAAACGCCATATGCCAAATAGCCAACGTGTCTACTAGCGGCACACAATTCGAAGACGAAATCGGAAGCATATGTTACGTCAATTTTGTCAACCTCGGCACTTCATCAAACCCGAACTATTACATGCAGGTGTGGAACACAACCGAAGCCATATGGTGGAGACCTCAATTCGGAGTCTACCCGCCTAAGACGCTTCTTGACGGTTCTACTAGCATCGCACCGACTTCGACATCCAATTCCTATTGGACGTGGAGACCTGCGACGCAAGCAGTATATGACGGTAACAACGGGTATTCAATGAACGTTTCAGTAGCGAGCATTCTGGGGCCACGAAATGCGGTTGTTAACCAAACTGGCGCAATTAAAATGGTTTATCCTGGAGATTCAGTAGTTGTTGGAACTTCGGGACAAAACGACGCTAGAGGTGTTGTTCAGGGCTTTCTAAAGGCTTACAGTTTGAAGGCACCCAACTATGGAAATGTGTTGTGGGAAACCAGCTTTACGCCGCCGAAAGCGTCAATCGATTTTCCCAACAGTACCACTTCGGGCGGAATAAACCAAGGGGCTTCATTTCCATTAGCGTGGAGTGGGGTCTCTGTACCTGACGGCGTCTTCGCTTTTGTTGAACCGACAACAGGTAAAGTGTGGGTTTACAGTCTCGACTCAGGGCAAGAACTGTGGACAACTGAAGTTACTGAACAATTCTACTACTATGAACATTTTGTTGCTATCAATGAAGGCAAAGTTTACACGCATGGGCTCAGTGGAGTGCTTGCTGCTTATAACGCTACGACGGGAGAATTCTTGTGGAACTGGACTGCTCCGTTGGTGGGTCATCTTGAAAGTGCCTATCCGTATACGCCGCTTCGGTTGGCTTTCTTTGCTGACGGCAAAGCGTATTTCCACTCTCTTGAAGGCGCTGGCTTGAATTCGCCGATTAGACGCGACGGAGCGCTTTGGTGTATAGACACAGAGACTGGCGAAATGCTCTGGAAATTGACGTGCTGGCCAGGTTATAGTGGTAATACGCCGGTAATCGCTGACGGGCGCATCTTAGTCCTTGATAACCACGACAACCAAATCTATTGTATCGGTAAAGGTCCAAGCGCTACTACAGTCGCAGCTTCACCCGAGGTTTCAGTGCATGGGTCTAGCGTAATGATAAAGGGCGCGGTCACGGATCAGACAGCTGGTGGAAGGAGCAACGTCGCTGGCAGTTTAGACTTCGCGTTGAAGGGTACTCCGGCGATATCTGATGAAGACATGGATGCGTGGATGGAATACCTGTTCCATCAAAGGCCAATTCCAGCTGATGCGAAAGGTGTTGAAGTGGTTTTGACGGTGCTTGACCCGAACGACAACGTGTATGAGATTGGCAGGACTACAAGTGACATAAAAGGTAACTATGGCTTCGCGTTTGACCCGTTGGTTCCTGGCATGTACCAGGTCACCGCTACGTTTGAAGGCTCCAGCTCTTATGGTCCTTCATCTGCAACAACCTACTTAACCGTGGACGAAGCGCCTGCTGCAACAGCAGAACCAACTCCGCCGCCGGCATCCGTAGCTGACATGTACTTCGTTCCGGCAATAGCAGGCGTAATCGTCGCAATCATCGCAGTCGGACTATTGCTATTCCTGCTACTCAGGAAACGCTAAACCAGCAGCAAAACACGCAAAACATATTTCCCCTTTTTTAGTTTCGCATAGGCAAAAAATTCAGTGGAGAGGAGAAAAGAGGCTGAGAGGGCTCTGGGTTGAATATTACA
>JAFGNM010000066.1 GCA_016927015.1 Candidatus Bathyarchaeota archaeon
GCGGGGGTCTCCCAGTCTGGTCAAAGGAGCAGGGCTTAGGACCCTGTCGCGTAGGCGTTCGTGGGTTCGAATCCCACCCCCCGCACTTATATAATCAAAATTAAGCAAAATTGACGGCGTGTTGCTCACAAGAGCCTAACCAATTTTACGTAAACAAATATATCCAGCCAATGCTTAGGGAATTGAGACGGAGAAGACTTGATTGAACAGAAACTTTTTGATAGCAATAGTCATTGTCGTTATCGCTTTGATAGTTGGCGGTATCTTTGCGGTGCTTTATTTTGGCACCTACAACAACATAGTTACTCTTGAAGCCACAGCGGACGAAAAATGGGCACAGGTCCAGCAGGAGCTTCAAAGAAGATACGACCTCATACCTAACGTGGTAAACGCGGCTAAACTTTACATAGAATACGAAGGCTCCGTACTGGAAGAAATAACGAGTCTTAGAAGCCAATGGGCTGCAGCCAGCCAAACGGGTGATGTTGACTCCATAAACAACGCTACAGGCGATTTGGAATCAAGCCTTTCAAGGCTGATTGTGGTTTTCGAGAATTACCCTGAACTGAAGGCGTCTCAAATAGTTGAAGACATGATGATAGAACTGGAGGGAACCGAAAACAGAATCTCAACCGAACGGATGCGGTACAACGAAGCCGTAAGAGACTACAACGTAGCCGTTAAAGCGTTCCCAGGCAACTTCTGGGCTTCAGGATGGGGATTTGAAAGCAAAGCATACTTCGAAGCAAAAGTTGGTGCAGAAGACCCTCCACAAGTCCCATTGTAGCCCAGATAAGAGGCAAACTGGCAATGCCCAGCGTATCAGGAAAAATATTTTCCGTAATTTTTGTTTTCACGCTTCTTCCCATGCTGGTTCTCCCCGCTCAAGGCTACCTAATCCCCATCGAGTGGATAGACGAAATCGAATATTACGCGCTCCAAGTGGACCATGACACAACGGCGGAAATAGTTGTGGTGGTTCTCCAGTCACTTACTGGGCATGAAGTAACAGATGGAGACGGCAACGAAATATTGGATATAGTCCAGCTTGGAGTCTACATTTTCAATGAGCTACCTTTAGAAACCTATGATGGCGACACAGTTGTGGGCATAGGAAAAGAGGGAAAAGACAACGGCGTGCTCATCCTTATTGCAATCGAAGAGCAGCAGTGGAGAATAGAAGTAGGCTACGGCTTGGAAGGCGACATAACTGACATAGAAACGAACCGCATAGCCCAAGATTATTTGGTTCCGCAACTAAGCCAAAGTAATTATGGAGAAGGACTTTACGACACGCTGGTTGCTCTCGGGCAGCAAATACCCGTCACCAACCAAACTACCGCTGAAGTTCGCGGAACATACTATTACGAGCAAGACACCGCAACAGAAGAAATTCCGTTCTGGGAAACCGACTGGTTCCTATATGGCATTATAATACTAATTGTTCTGCTCGGTTTCTCAGTAGGCGTTCCCGTATTCAGACGGGGCGGGGGAAGCAGTAGAGGCGGGCGCTCAGGTGGAGGCGGCTCCACAGGCAGATGGTAAACACCTGTATTAGTTAGGGCGAAGAATCAGTCTTTGACGTTTACTTTTTAGTTTCAATTGTTATGACGTATTGTTTGCTGACGCTGCTTTTGTGGTCTTCGTCACCCTCAAATTTGGCGTGGATTTCAGCAGTGTTATCGAAAGCATCAGTTTTTTTGGCTTTCCACTCTACAGCGAAACTTCCATCTGCTTGGGTGACTCCTGAAGCTAAGAGGTCGTCTCTGCCTATGTCCACGTCAAATATCCCCACAGTTTTGCCTGACAGAGGCTTTCCGCCTTCTTCGAAAAGTTTCCCCGTGAACGTCACGGTGCTACCTTTTTTGGCGCTGGTTGCAGGAGCATCAAGAATAAGCGTGGTTCTCGCAGGCTTCATAATCGCCTTCGGCAGCTTCTTCTGAATTATCTGGGTTACGATACTTCCGCTTGGGATGAGAATGTCTTTTAAGCCATCTTCAGTCTCCAAGATAACATGCATCAATTTAATCTCTTTAACCGTACCAGTTTGACCCGCCACCGTTATCACGTCACCGTAGGTGAAGGGGCGCGAAAGCAAGAGAAAAATGCCCGCAACGACGTGTGTGAGTATGGTTTGGGTGGCGAAGCCAGCAACTAGACCGCCGAAGGAACCCACAGTCAAGGCTGCGGCTGGGTCAACGTTAAATATGGAGGTCATTAACGCCAGCAGAACAGCGATGCCTGCAATTCGTGTTATTGTTCGTAAAGTCGCAGCTGTAGCGTGCTCAGTCGCCTGTCTAAAATACGTGTAGACCATTCCGCTTGCGGCGTTAACTGCAAGGTAGCCGAAAACGAAAATCACCGCGGCCTGAATGTATCGAAGGTAAGGATGGACCGCCAACAAAATACCGCTGTACTGCTGAAGAAAAGCTGGCATGTCATCAGCTGAGGTCCAACCGAAAAGAAAGTTCATCAAAACCAGCACTATGGCAAGCAACACAATGTATGCAACTGTTTTGGAAAGCGCATAACGAAAACTCGGAATTTCCTTCTCTTCACATTTTGCAGCCGTCAAGTCCCGTCACCAAATTATTGTTACCGTTAGAGAAACACTTTTCATTAAAAATTTTTGCGCTCCGATACCGCGTTTTTTCAGCGTTAACGTTCTAAACTCAGGGTTCGAGTAAAATTTGCATGTCTGCGTCTCGGAAGCGTTGAAATGCTCTTGCGCCGTATCTGTTGTCCAATCTCTGCACGTAAGTTTGTAGCGCTTTGAGAGTAGCCGCGCTGCCAACCTTTTCCTCAAATGACATCTGCAGGACCCAACCCTTCTTTCGAAGATACCCTGTGCCAGTCGTTAAATCGTCACTATCCACGCCCTCTAACGCAACGCGTTCGCAGCAAACTCCGAATTCAGATAAAACCTTGAAAACAGTGTCTTCAACAAAAGACCAAATCGCCAGCGTCTTCTCGCTGCCCCGGTTATCGATGTAAGTCTCGGCGTCAACAACAAGGCTTGTACCCGTCTCTTTCTCGAATTTGCCGTAATTTCCGAGTAACCACAGAAACCTCGAAACATGTGCTCTTTGGTTTTCAAGTTTGTGCTGTTGAGCAAATGTGTCGGTGCCCCGCAGCCCCAACGAGGAACGTGCCAAGTTTGCGAGCAAATTGTGAACTGCTTTGAAAGATGCGGTCTCTTCTTTGGAGAAGGGCAGATTCCGTGGAAAGTCAGCAATTCTTGTCTCAGATGTTGGAATTTTTGCAGGTTCCACAATCTCGTCGGGCTTAAGCGAAGCGCGAATAGCCTCTAAACGCTTTATTCCCTCGAAAGGTTCGACAAACGAGTGATACGCCTCTTCAGAAATCGGCGCGCCAAGCTTCGCTTCAATGCTTTCACGGTTCCAAGCGCCCGCCGTTGCTTTCAACGTGTCGCATGGAAAACTAGCGCAGTAAGCACAGTTTGGCACTCCAGTTTTGTCTACGCACCGCCGTATCAAGCATTTTCGGTTAGGCAACCTTGATTCTTTAGGGATTTCAGAGTCTGGAGTCTGGCAGGTCACGCACGGCGTCTTAATTGGCATGTACCCGAGAATTCTCTTGGCGTCGTTTCTATACTGCTCAAAATCTTTGGCGGTCATTTCTTTCCGCGGGTAAGGCCCCCAAGGGCACGCACCGCAGTCCATGCCGCATTTAGAAACAAGGTTTGGCACTCGTTAAACCTCAATAAACAAAGCAGAGAAACGCAATAAAAGATTTCTCCTATAACCAACTGTGAAGCATAAAAGGCGTTAGTGAAGCAAACAACAATGAGCGTTTGGGTAGCCCTTGGACTATCGGTCGGTATTCAATCTGAGCAAAAATCATGTAACAAGATGGCTCGAGGACTGAAGCTTGAAACTTCGTTTTTCACAATTTCGGTTTCAAACATCGCGCTCTATTGAAGCGGCGGCTTCCTTTGTACAAGGGCTTTCACAGCGTTGACGAGTTCTTCACACGCGAATTGCCTGTTCTCCACGGAGCCATCAGTTTCCAAGCCCTCAACTTTCTTCTCCAGACTCCTCACCTGCTCAGTTACGGCTTGTTTCTTTTCCTCGTACTCGCCGTGGAGTTTTTCCTGCTCAACCTCAAAAGCCTTCGCGACCGATTCAAGTTCGCTTTTAGCGGCATCCAGTTTCCGAGTCACCTCAGCTGCTTTATGCGACTTAGCTCTTCGCGCGAAGGGACTGAAGATGCTTGCTTTCATTTGACTGGTCTCTTCAAGTTCTTCTTCGAAGTCACGGACCCTGCGGGTTAAGCGTTTGACTTCACTGTTTCTTTTCGACGACAGGGTCTGAGTTGCATCAGCATATTCCGCGTCAGTCTGAACGAGAAGATTATTCTGTTTTGCAAGACGTCGTGTAGCCTCTTCGAGAACAGCCTCCTCACGTCGGTTCGCGGCAAGTTTAAGCTCAATGTCAGCGATTACTTGTGAGCGTTCTTTCACGAACTCTTCATCCACGTTTACGGCTGGATTTGACTCAAACTCGGAGAGAACGCTCTTCAGACTTAACAACCAATCGTCATAATACTGGCTGAACGGCGAAAACGCAAAAATCTGGCCTCCAAGGTTGCTCAGTCTGCCGAGAGTTTTCTCCACAACCTCTTCGAAAGTGGGAGCTTCGCTCGCTTCCAGCAGGTATTTGCCGCCGGAACGATGTTTCTGCCCTTTCGTCTTCCCCTTCTCATGGCGCACCTTTCCGCGGCCTCGCCCACTGTTGCGACGTGAACTCGTTTGAGGTCGGTAGCTCATTAACGAACCCTTCCTGTTTCAAGGATAGTTAAGCAACTGTTTAACTGTTAAGAGTTTCTGCAATCTGAAACCCCTGTTAAGGCAATTGTCTGCATGGAACAAGAGTGCACAGCGAGCCGTGAGCGCTCTTCTTGCCCAAATCAAAAGCTTTCAAGTTCTGCTCTATAGTCTTTTTCGGCACTGCCTCCGAGATGCTTTCTCTGATGGCTTTCTCGTCTACTGGGAAGGCTTCGAGGGCTGACAGGCAACCCAAGAAAACTGTGTTCTCGGTTCTCACGTTTCCGCTTTCTCTTGCAAGCTTTAAGGCGTCAACAACCGCGATGTTCTGCGTCCAACCCCTCAGCTTAGCAACGATGTCTTCAAGGGTGATGTATTTTGACTCTTTCTCAGTTATGATTTTTGAGGTTTCAATCGGCGGATGCATAATTCGCTTGTTCATTAGCACTATGCCATCTTTCTTCAGGTACTCTATGTAACGCAGCGTCTCAATCGCCTCAAGGGACAGGAGGATGTCCGCCTCGCCATACGGGATTAACGGTGAAAACGCGTCTTCGCCTATTCGCAAGTGAACGGAGACAGCTCCGCTTCTCTGGCTCAACCCATACATTTCGCCAGTTATCACGTTGGCGCCGCTTTTGGCGCAAGCGTTTCCTATCACAGTCGTCAGGAGTACGAGTCCTTGTCCGCCGACGCCGCATATGAATATGTTCAGGCTCATGTTTTCACCTCAGTTCGCTTTACTGACTGTATCGGGCATAATCGGGCGCAGACGGAACAGCCGTCGCAAAGTTCAGGCGATATCCGCGGTTGCTGGTCCTCGTCCAGTTCGTAGGCTGGACAGTAAAACGTTCTCAAGCAAACGTACGGTCTCTTGCACATGTCTTTATCCACGTAGAACGGCACAATCTTTTCGCCGCGACGCCTCTTGTTACGGTCACCGTAAAGCGCGCACTCTCTTCTGGAAACGACAACGGCGAGCCCGTCGTAATCAAGCGCCTTCCTGAACACTTCCACGTTGCCCTTGACATCGTACGAATCAACAATTTCCACGAATTCGACGCCTATGGCTTTGCAGATGTTTTCTATGGATATCTTTTTTCCTTGCCGCCCGCCTGCCGTGAACTCGGTTGACGGGTTAAACTGTTGCCCAGTCATGGCTGTTACGGAATTGTCCAGAATTAGCATGGTGAATTTGTTGCCGTTGTGAACCGCGTTGATAAGCGCAGGTATAGTCGCGTGGTAGAAAGTTGAGTCACCAACCACCGCCACAACTCGTTCCTCGATAACATGTGACAAGCCGTTTGCTACGCCTACCGAGGCGCCCATGCAGAGCGAGCTGTCGCCGCGCGATATGGGCGGATAAATCCACATTGAGTAGCAGCCTATGTCATTCGAGAAATAGTGCTCTTGACCCTTAGCCACCTGAATCTTCAACGCTTGGTTAAGAGCCACAAACGTGCCTCTGTGCGGGCAGCCAGCGCAGAACGTCGGGTACCTGTCTGGAATAACCTCCTTGAACTTCGCGGCTTCTTCAACGATAGCCTCGTGCCCAGCGTACTCCACGCCCATAGAGGAAGCGATTCCCCGAGCAACAATGTTCGGGTTATACTCCCACGCCTCTGAAAAAACGCCAGAGTTCTTGCCGAAAACCTCTAGACCAGGATTAGCGTCTTTGGCGATGGCGCATAGTTCCTTCTCCAAGTACGGCGAAAGCTCTTCCACAACGACGACTTTTTTCAGGTTTTTAATGAAGCGTTTAATCGTGTTTTTCGGAAGCGGGTACGTGGTGCCAAGCTTCAGGATGTTGACTTTGTTTTGGAGCTTCAGCATCTTCAGCGCCTCCAGCACATGCAGGTAGGAGACTGAAGCGGTTACGACGCCAACGTCTGAGTCAGCCTGCTTGGTGAAGTTGAATTCTGACTGGTCGAACTCTTCCGCCAGCTTAGCGGTGCGCTCAAGCATTTTAAGCTTTTTTCGCCGTGCAACCGCGCCCAACGTAGTGTATTCCTCGTTAAGTTCTTTCCATTTGACCTTCTTGAATTCGCTACGGTTGATTTCGCCTAGCTGGACGATTCCGCTTTGATGGTTTACCCTTGTAACGGTGCGGATAATCACGGGCACCCTGTGCTTCTCGGAGATTTCGAACGCTTTTTTCACCATGTCTTTGGCTTCTTGCGGTGAAGACGGTTCAAACATTGGTATGTACGCGTTAGGTCCGAAGAATCTGCCGTCTTGCTCTGACTGAGATGAGTGCGCGTGCGGGTCGTCTGCCATCACCACTACCAAGCCGCCTTTTACTCCTGTGTAGCCGAGAACAAACAGTGTGTCAGAAGCAACGTTTGTTCCAACGCTCTTCATGGCTGTGAGGCTTCTGACTCCTGCGAAGGCGGCGCCGGCGCACACTTCAAGTGCGACTTTCTCGTTTGTGGTGATTTCCATTTGGTAATCAAAGTTTCCCAGCGCGTCTGAAAACGTGTCCAAAACCTCGGAAGTAGGCGCACCAGGATAGAAAGCTACGACCTTCACGTCAGCTTCTAAAGCGCCTCTAACGATTGCCTCGTTGCCCAGCATGAAAGCTGCTTTCTTTTCTTTAGATAAAACGTCCTTGAGAACCATACGTAAACATGGTTTTCATTAGTAATAAATTTTCACGTTCAACCTAGTTTTCCGCGTGTTTAGCTTTTATAGCAGCCAACTTTCCGCCTGCTTTCAGCAAATCTTTTTCGCGGTCGCTGAGGTCAAGCGCAACCCTGAACGCCACGCCTTTCGCAGCGTTCTTCACGCAGAGATTCCGCTGTAAACCCTTCACATCCAACTCTAACATGTCGCCTTGAGCAACAGCCGCGTAGTCCTGTTTATCCACGAAAGTCAACGGAACAATCCCGAAGTTAACAAGGTTCGCAAGATGTATCCGCGCAAACGACTTAGCAATGACCGCTTTCACACCGAGATACTTCGGCGCCAAAGCAGCATGCTCCCTCGAAGAGCCCTGACCATAGTTTTCGCCGCCAACAATGAACCCGCCTCCCTTCGCTAAAGCCCTATCCGCAAAACTTGAATCCACATAACGGAACACGTGCTTGCTTATCTCGGGAATATTACTTCGCAGCGACATGACTTCGGAACCGCCCGGCAGAATATCATCAGTTGAAACGTTATCACCTGTCTTCAACAAGACCTCGCCCGCGAGCCTCTCCGGAACCGGCGTGAACTTGGGCAACGGCTTAATGTTTGGACCGCGCCTGACCTCGCCCGTGAAAGGTTGCTCTGGGAATATGAACATGCTGTCCTCAACGATTACCTTCTCGGGCAGTGTTATCTTGGGGTATTCGCCTATTTTTCGCGGGTCGGTGATTTCCCCGTAAAGTGCCGCTGCAACAGCTGTTTCTGGACTAGCCAAATAGACCTGCGCGCTCTGCGTTCCTGACCTGCCCTTGAAGTTGCGGTTGAAAGTTCTGATGGATACGGCGTCGGTTTGTGGCGCTTGCCCAATTCCGATGCATGGACCGCACCCGTTCTCAAGTATTCTGGCGCCTGCTCGTATGATATCCACGAGTTCGCCGCTTGCAGCCAGGTTCTCCAGAACCTGCCGCGACCCAGACGAGATGGTGAGGCTGACTTTTTCGCTGACTTTTTTGCCTTTCAAGAGTGCGGCAACAGTTTTTAGGTCGCGAAGCGAAGAGTTTGTGCAGCTGCCGATGCAGACTTGGTCCACGGGTGTGCCTTCCACGTCGCTTACAGCTTTCACGTTGTCTGGGCTGTGAGGCAAAGCTATCAAAGGCTCAACCTTCCCCAAGTCTACTTCGATGACCTCACTGTATTTGGCGTCGTCATCAGCCGTGAGCGGAAGCCACTGGTCAGCTCTGCCTTGGCTTCTTAGAAACGTTTTTGTCACTTCATCCGACGGGAAGATGGATGTTGTTGCTCCTGTTTCTGTGCCCATGTTGGTTATGGTTGCTCTTTCGGGTACGCTTAGGGTTTTAACGCCTGAGCCGAAGTACTCCAAGATTTTGTTTACTCCGCCCTTCACACTTAGCCGTCTCAGCACCTCGAGTATCACGTCTTTTGCTGAAGCGAAAGGCGACAATGCACCTGTTAACTTGACGCCCATGATGCTGGGCATTTCCAGGTAGAAAGGTTCTCCAGCCATAGCCGCGGCGACATCAAGGCCTCCAGCGCCTATAGCAATCATGCCCATGCCTCCGGCGGTGGGCGTGTGACTGTCGCTTCCCAGCAACGTGTAGCCTGGTCTGGCGAAACGTTCCAGATGAATCTGGTGGCAGATGCCGTTGCCAGGGCGAGAGAAAACAACGCCGTATTTGGCTGCGACATCCTGCAAGTATCGGTGGTCGTCAGCGTTCCTGAAGTCGTTCTGCAGCATGTTGTGGTCAACAAAGCTCAGGCTCAACTTGGTCTTGACGCGGGGAACACCCATGGCTTCAAATTCGAGGTAAGCTAGGGTTCCAGTGGAATCCTGCGTTAGAGTGTGGTCTATCTTCAAGCCGATCTGTTCGCCCGGCTCCATTTTTCCTTCAGCTAGGTGATGTGTGATAATTTTCTCCGCCAAGGTTGTGCTCATGCTTTTTTCTCCTATTGACTTTTTTTTAATCTGCGAAGCGAAATTTCGCCTCAATTTCTTAATCAAAAATGGGCTGCTGGAAATTTAAGTTTCGTGTAACAAGACCGCGTTTTCAGTAAGCAAAGCATTAAAATTCGCCAGTGAAAATGCCGAAACAGTAAAGGTTATGGGTTCCACACCTAAATAAGAAAAGGGGATTGGAAGATGTCGTTCAAAGCGAAAATGGAAGAGACCGCGAAGAAAAAAGAATCCAGCATTGTTTTAGCACTTGATTTTCCTTTTCACAGCCCAGAGAAACGCGAAGAACTCCTCGTCAAAGCTCAAGATGTTCTAGAGGCGGTTAACGCGTATGTGTGCGCCGTAAAAATCAATCATCACTTGGTTCTTCCTCTCGGCACTTTAGACGGAGTGCAAAAACTCGTAAAGCGAATCCATGAGAAAGGGCTTCTCGCAATAATGGATTGCAAAGTAAACGATATCGGCGCAACCAACCAAGTTATAGCCGATTACTATTACGCCGCAGGTTTTGACGCTTTAATAGCTAACCCGTTCGTAGGCTGGGAAGAAGGCTTAAAACCCATCTTCGACACGGCACGCAGGCTTCAACGCGGCGTGGTTCTCCTCGCTTACATGAGCCACAAAGGAGCAAACGAAGGCTACGGCCAGACAATATACGACGAGAAAACAGGCGCAAAAACCGCCCAGTACATTTCCTTCGCGAAAAAAGCCCTGAACTGGAATGCTGACGGCGCAGTGGTGGGCGCAACGTACCCCGAAAAAATAAGTGAAATCCACGAAATACTTGGAGAAAACGTACCCATATACTCGCCGGGAATAGGTGCTCAAGGCGGGGCAGCGGAAACAGCGCTTAAGGCTGGTGCTCGCTACCTTATCGTGGGACGCGACATCACTCTTGCGCAGAGCCCAGGCGAGGCAGCTAAAAAGCTCTACTTGGCAATAAGGCACGCGAGATAAACGCGTTTAAACAAGAATAGGATGTGGAATGCCAGTTTATCTTCCGCGTTTTTCCCAGAGCTCTTTCCTCAGCAAATCTCTGACGGCTGACCGTATTACTGAACTTCTGCTCGGATACATATTTGCCCTAACAAGTTCATCTAACCCTTCGAGATAAGCTTCGGGTAACAGAACAGTTACAAGTTTCACCTGTTTCCCTCCCCAACTATATTAGCAATATAACATATGGCAAATATAAAAATTAATCCCAAACAGAAAATGCCCAAACTAAACGTCTTCAGGCTATAACAACGCGGCAAGCCGTCATATTTGGATCCTAATAGAGGTTCATTGCAGAAACCTATAGGGGGTCTATCACGGCGCTTCCCTTCAGAACTATAAATAGTTTCTATATAAATGGGGCTATAGACTTTCCCAAGTACAACAGTTCTAAACGCAAACGAGCAACAAACTCCGAAAACTCCAACTTTAAAACGTCAGACTTCATAATTTGATAACGAATTATATGAATCATTAACAAAAAATATATCAACACTCAGCCTAATAAGAAACGTTAAAACTGAAGTGGAACCAATGGAAAAAGAACTGCAGGTCTACATAGATGGAGTTTACTATCCGAAATCACAGGCTAAAGTCTCCGTTTACGATCACGGTCTCCTCTACGGTG
The DNA here is from genome assembly GCA_016927015.1 of Candidatus Bathyarchaeota archaeon. GTDB lineage: Archaea > Thermoproteota > Bathyarchaeia > Bathyarchaeales > Bathycorpusculaceae > SG8-32-3. The sequence goes on from JAFGNM010000066.1 coordinate 11,011, forward strand.
ACGGCGTTTTCGAGGGAATCCGCGCCTACAACGGAGTTGTCTTCAAACTCAAAGAACACATCATCAGGCTCTATCGTTCTGCACATGCACTAATGTTGAAAATACCCTTAACAGAAGAAGAGATGACGCAAGCAGTGGTCGAAACGCTGAGAAAAAACAAGCTGCGAGACGCTTATATTCGTTTGGTGGTGACAAGAGGCGTGGGCGACCTTGGACTGGACCCACGAAAATGTCCCAAACCTTCTGTGATAATCATAACCGACACAATTTCGATAATGTCAAAGGAAGCTAAAGAAAAAGGCATTTCCACCATGATTACGTGGGTTAGAAGAAACCCTGTGGACGCAACATCCCACGAGATAAAATCGCTAAACTACCTCAACAGCGTGCTAGCCAAAATGGAAGCCACCGCGAACGGCGTGGATGAAGCAATTTGCTTAGACAAAAACGGTTTCATATCCGAGGGAGTTGGCGAGAACCTGTTCAGCGTTAAGGACGGCAAAATCTTCACTCCGCCAAGCAGCACTGGTGCTTTGGCAGGTATTACGGCTGAGCTTGCAAAAAAGTTTGCCAAAAGCCTGGGGTACGATGTGACTGAAACTAACATAACGCCGTTCCAGTTGTTTACCGCCGACGAGGTGTTCTTTACTGGAACCGCCGCGGAAGTCGTGCCCATAAGAGAAGTGAACAAGCGACAAATAGGCAACGGAAACCCAGGTCCTGTCACTAAGAAGTTGATGGCAGCTTTCCAAAAAGCAACTGCTGACCCAGCAGAAGGAGTGCCGATTTACTCCTAAAACCGAAGCGGACCATTAGCTTCGCAGTTTACTTCTTTTTCATGAACCGCTCTACTTCGTTGAGTGCTTGTTCCAGCGTTTCAATCGGAGGAAGGAACACTCCTCTGACGTGCCCAGCGCCGTAAATCGGGTCGAAGCCTGAGCCATGCACCAGAAGCACGCCGGTTTCTTTTAGAAGTTCAACAGCGAACTCCATGTCTGTCTTCCACTTTGACCCCACATCGTGGATTTTAGGAAAAACGTAGAAGGCGCCTTCCGGTTTTGCGCAGCTTATCCCTTCAATCTCGTTAAGTCTCTTCCACGCGTAGTCTCTTCTGATCCTGAGCTTTTCCACCATGGCTTTCACGTGGTCTTGCGGACCTCTCAATGCAGCTATTCCCGCCATCTGGACTGGGGTGCTGGCGCAAATTCTTATGCGCTCCTCTTTTTCGATGGCTTTCTTCAGCTCCTGCAATTCACCGTTTGGCTCGTAGAAGTACATGTACCCAAGTCTCCAGCCGGTCATCAGGTACACTTTGGAGAAACCGTTCAATCCTACTACGGGCAAGTCTTTAGCTAAACGGGCTGTGCTGACGTAGTCTTCAGTGTATCTTATTTGGTCGTAAATTTCATCCGATAAAACAAGGAGATCGTGTTCTCCTGCTACGTCCAGTATTTGTTTAACCATTTTCCTTCTGTAAAGCGCGCCTGTAGGATTATTTGGATTTATTACTACTATGGCACGCGTTTTTTCTGAGATTTTGCTTCGTAAGTCGTCGATGTTCGGCTGCCAGTTTTCTTCTTCAATGGTCTCGTACGTGATGGGTGTTCCATCATAAGCCTTAGAGTAGGATATGTATGGCGAATAGGCGGGTCCTGGAACAAGGATTTCGTCTCCCTTTTCTATTAGGGCGGATATCAGCATTCTGATTCCTTCGGAGACTCCGGAAGTGATTAGGACGTTTTCTGCGGATATGTTCACGTCGTTGACTCGTTTTTCTTTTTCGGCTATAGCTTGTCTTAGTTCTGGAACTCCTTCTGAAGGTGAGTAGTTGTTTTCGCCAGATTGGACCGCTTCAATCAGTGCTTGCTTGATGTGATTGGGTGTGGGGAAGTCAAAGGCTACAGGGTCTCCGATGTTTAGGTAAAAAATCTTTTTGCCCATTTTTGTAATTGGGCCTGCGTTGACTATTACGTCGCGTATGGCGTACTCGATAGCTTTTGCTCGCGCCGTAACTTTAACTTTCACCACTGTAAAGCCTCTGTGTTAATGCACAGTTGCGCTGTTCAAAAACATAAAGCTTCCGAAGAAGTAATACGGTTGAATGGAAACTGGCATGTTTTCTGTTTCACTAAGTGAGTATTAAGTCGTAATTGTTCAGTAAGCTTTTATTTCCACGATGCCATAAGATATGCATACATTAGTTAGGTGAACGTGAGTGTTTGGTTGGACGGGTGTTTTCCTGCAAGTTGACTTAAGCAGGAACAAGGCAGTTGCAGAATCATACGATACACTTTTGGCTTTGAATTATATAGGCGGCAGAGGCTTCGCAGCGAAAATTCTCTGGGACAAGCTAAATCCAGGAATCGATCCGTTATCACCTGAAAACAAGCTTGTTTTTGCTGCGGGTCCATTGACTGGCTTAGGTGTGCCGAACAGCGGTAAATTAGTTGTAGCCGCCAAGAGTCCTTTGACAGGTGGCTACGGTGACGGGAACATGGGAACTTTTGCGGCGATTCAAATGCGCAAAGCTGGCTACGACGCGGTGATCATAGAGGGCAAAGCGGAAACGCCTGTTGTTCTTCACATCAAAGACAAGGTCGCTGAGTTTATAGACGCCAAAGATATCTGGGGCTTAAACACGTTCGAGACTGAGGCTCAACTGAAGATCCTATACGGGCGCACCGCAGGCGTAGTCTCTATTGGTCCAGCAGGAGAGAACCTCGTAAAGTTTGCGATGGTTATGTCTCAAGAAGGCCGCGCTGGCGGAAGAGCCGGAATGGGAGCTGTAATGGGCTCCAAGAACTTGAAGGCCGTAGTTTTCGAGGGTTACAATGAAATCCCTGTTGCCTATCCAAAGGACATGAAAGAGCTGAGCGCTGCTGGTTACCGAGAAGTCTTAACAAAACCCAGTTATTCCTTTTGGAAACGACAGGGAACTATGTCTACGGTAGAGTGGTGTCAAGAAAACAGTGCGCTTCCCGCTTTTAATTTCCGTGAAGGCGTTTTCGAAAAAGCTAACAAGATCGGCGGGTTTACCATGGAAAAAATCAAGGTGTCTAACCGCGGCTGTCCAAATTGTAACATGACGTGCGGTAACGTGGTTAAAGACTCTGATAGGAAAGAGTCTGAGATCGATTACGAAAACGTGGTGATGTTGGGCTCAAACATTGGGCTGGGCAATCTCAGGCAGGTTGCTGTTTTAAACCGTGTGGCAGATGAACTTGGTTTGGACACCATCTCGCTTGGGAGCGCGATAGGCTTCGCTATAGAAACTTCCCAGAAAAAGCGGATTCCTGAGAAGCTGGATTGGGGAAAATACAAAGAAACCAAAGAGTTGATTAAAGACATAGCGTACAGGCGCGGTTTTGGAGATGTTCTCGCTGAAGGCGTAAAAGCGGCTGCGGCTAAAATAGGTCATGGGTCAGCTGATTGGGCTATGCACGTTAAGGGTTTGGAGGTGTCTGCTTACGACTGTCACGCTGCACCTGCTATGGCGTTGTCTTATGCTACAAGCTCGGTTGGGGCTCATCACAAGGAGGCGTGGGTGATTGCTTGGGAGGTTAAGTTTGGACGCGGGAGCTACGATGAAGAGAAAATTAACAAAGTCATAGAGATGCAGCGGCTTCGCGGCGGAGTTTTTGAATCTCTCGTCGTTTGTCGTTTTCCTAATACTTCGCTTGATTTTGAAATTGAGTGGTACACGAAGTACCTTCGTGCGGCAACAGGAAGGGACTTACCCTTTAACGCTTTAATCTACGCTGCTGATAAAACGTTAAACTTGATTCGTGCCTTTTGGATACGCGAGTACGGTAACAGCTGGACAAGGGAAATGGAAATTCCGCCCATGAGGTGGTTTAAGGAGCCTTTAACTGAAGGACCAATGAAAGGCGCAATGCTTGATTTAGTGAAATTTGACGGTATGCTGAAGAAGTATTACAAGAAGAGAGGCTGGGATGAGAGAGGAATACCGAGGAAGACAACGTTGCAAAAGCTTGGGTTGCCAGACGTAGCTAAGGAACTTGAAAAACACGTAAAACTGTCCGAGTAGAAAACGCGCGTTTAGTATGATTTGGCGAAGTACACCATTTCAACGCTTTCCTTTCCACAGCAGAGGCAGGTGCCTACTGGCTTCTCCTTTTCAAAGGGCTTCAACCTGATTGTTGCTCCAGTTTCTTCCTTTATTTTTTCTTCGCATTCTGAGCTGCCGCACCACGCCGCTTTTATGAATCCGCCTTTGTTTTTGAGCGCTTTCTGGAAGTCATCGTAGTTCTGAACGGTTGTTGTTTTTTCTTCTAAGGCTGTTTTGGCTTTAGCGTAAAGGTTGTTTTGGATTTCTTCAAGAAGCTTTTCTGTGGCTTGCACCGCCTCGTCCATTTTTGCAGTGGTTTTCTGGTAGGTGTCGCGTCTTGCCAAGGTTACCTGCTCCTGTTTGAGGTCTCTGGGGCCAATTTCTATTCGGACGGGCACGCCTTTTAGTTCCCACTCGTTGAATTTCCATCCTGGGGTGTATTCTGTTCTGTCGTCCAAGAAGGCTACGATGCATTTTGCTTTGAGTTTTTCCAGTATTTCTTTGGCTTTCTCTAGTATTGCGGTGGAATCCGCGGCTTTGTAGGTTATGGGAACTATGACTACCTGCACTGGGGCGACTTTAGGCGGCACAACTAATCCCCTGTCGTCGCCGTGAACCATAACAAGCGCGCCTATCAGCCGTGTGGATATGCCCCATGAGGTTTGCCAAACTTGATGCTCTTTCTCGTCTTCTCCGATGAATTTGATGTCGAAAACTTTGGCGAAGTTTTGGCCGAGGTTGTGGCTTGTTCCCATCTGCAGCGCTTTCCCGTCGGGCATCATAGCTTCCAGCGTTGTTGTGTAGAGGGCTCCAGCGAACTTTTCGTTCTCGGTTTTTACTCCGACAAGCACTGGAATTGCCAAGTAGTTTTCCATCACGTCCTTGTACTCGCCGAGGATATCCATCACTTCTTTTTCGGCTTCTTCGCTTGTTACGTGGGCTGTGTGGCCTTCTTGCCATAGGAACTCTCGGGTTCTGAGGAAGGGTTTAGTGGCTTTGGTTTCCCACCTGACGATATTGCACCACTGGTTGATTTTTATGGGCAAGTCACGCCAGCTTCTAATCCACTTGGCGAAAGTAGCGTAGATTATCGTTTCAGAAGTCGGTCTTATCGCAAGCTTTTCTTCCAGTTTGGTGCTTCCGCCTTCGGTTACCCAAGCAACCTCTGGAACGAAGCCTTCGAAGTGCTCTGCCTCCTTTTTCAGAAAACTTTCAGGAATAAACATTGGGAAATACACGTTTCGGTGACCGGTAGCCTTTATTTTCCGGTTGAAAACTTCCTGTATTTTCTCCCAAATAGCGTAAGACTGCTCTCGGAGAATCATGCAGCCTTTTATGGGCGCGTACTCTGCCATCCCGGATTTCAGGACGACTTCAGTGTACCATTCCGAGAAGTCTTCGCTTTTCTTTACTGTTACTCCAATGTCTGACATAGTCTTTTCTCTCCTTCTGTTTTACGCTGGCAGCATATAACCATAACGCAGAACCCAAATCAAAACGTACACCGCTTGCTGCTTTTTGACGGAAAATGAAGAGTAACAAAACATCCCTGTTTAGTGTTTGCGTTTCTTAAAATAGACCAGCAGAGCCACGCCGATAGCAGCTACTGACGCAGCAGAAGCAGTTGTGACCAATGCTGTTGGAAAAGGCTCATTAACTGTGAAGTAAACTGTCTCTGAGACACCATTTACACCATAAACGTCAATGGCATAAACCGTTAGGTTGTAGAGACCGGGCGCTAAGCCACTCAGGGTTACGTTGCCAGTGAAGGTTACGTTGGCTTCTCCGTTCAGGCTGTAACCCATCCACTGGGTGGGCTTGTTCACGGTAAAGTTCAAAGGATAACTTTGAGAGTAGGTGACGTTATCCGCCTCAAACATGGCCAGCTCTGGAGTCCCCCAAGGATACAAAAGAGGGTAACGGTCAATGTTTATTGCGTTGGGAAACTCTTTCGTTGTATAGGGCGTTCTCTCTATTACGTACGGCGTGTCACCTATCCCTGTGTTGCCGTTTTCTGCGGCAGCAGGACAATCTATCGAGTAGTTACCCCAGTAATTGCCGACAGAGCCATTATCCCAAAAATTATCAGAACAAATACCAGAAAGTTCTTTCAAAAAGAAGTTGTTCTGATACAGTCTGTTGTTATAACCACCAACATGCAGTTCCTGCAAAACAGTGTTGTTTACAGCTAAATTGTTGCTTGCGCCTCCCGCTAACCCTATATGAAGACGTTTAACAGTATTTCCTACAATCGTGTTAAAATTGCTTCCATCCGTTAAATATATGCGGTTATTGGTTTTTACGTTTGTAATCAAGCAGTTGGAACTGTAGTAGAGATAAATACCCGTATAGCGACCAACCACTTCAAGGTTTTTGACAGTTACGCCAGTAACATCAGTCAACTCTAAGGCAGAAGTATCTCCCATGGTAGTGTTTATGGTGTGTCCAGTTCCGTCAAAAACAATGTTGCTGCGTTCAATAACCAGAGAATACCCCTCGACATTAGCTGTCAAGGCGTAAGTGTCCCCTGTCCGGTTTACGAATCCAGTTTCAAGACCCGTTATGCTACCGTCACTTTCAATAATGACCTCTGGTAAAGCCTGGACCCAAAACAGACTTGCAGTTGCCAGATTAACAAGCGCTACGCCTATTGTAGCTGAAAACAGAAGGGCAAAGATAAAAGACAAACACAAAACTGTTTTCTTCACGGGTTCAACTCCTCAGGTGTTTCTCACTACACTATATAGGGTGCCTTCGCCGCTAAAAGGGTTTTTGTAAAGATTCCTTGACTAAAAGGGATTTTTTTAGTCAAGATTTCTTGACAAGCCATCATATTTGGAGCCTAATAGAAATAGTATGCAGAAACCTATAGAGGGGGTCTACCCGCCGCGCTTATTTTTGAGCTATTATAGTTCCTTTAAATAAGGGGGGTATAGACTGCTCCAAGCAGCTAGACTTAACACGCTACGTGTCAAGCGTTTGTTCTACTCTAAAATTCAAGATATACTATAGTATAAGACAAAAACTGGATTAGAAAAATTTTGATAAAGAGAGAAAGAAACTCTCAGGTAGGTGTGAGAGAGAACGCGTGCGTAACGGTTGAAGCGAACGTGGCGAAGCGGAAACTCACTCGATTACCTGAATTGCGCCTTCAGGACATTGAGCTTCGCATGCTCTGCAGACTAAACACTCGTCAACGTTAACTGGGACAGATTTGCCTTCTTTAATCTCATAGACGCCTACTGGACAAGTGTTTGCGCAGGTTTCGCATCCGTTGCACCTATTATTATCAACTACTATTTTTACCATGTTCTTTACCTCTGGTAAGTTTGATTCAAACTCCCGCAGTAAAATAAAAGTGTTTAGGTCAGTTAACGAATTTCTTCACGTAATCTTAACAGAATTCCGTTAATTGTCGCCTCAGCTTTCTCTTTCCGCCGCTGATAATCCGCCAATGACCTCTTGTACGCCTCCAACGGAAACTCACCTTTCCTATGCCGAACCTCAACAGTCCTAGTATTCGTTTCAACCTCAACAAGCTCAGCTTCTGCAACATCAAGCTGCCGAACCAAACTCGCATAATTGCCACCCGCACTACGGAAAACCTTTTTCAACCCAGCTATATTCCTAGAAAGGTTATCCAAACGAACCTCAAACGTCCTCCTCTGCACTTTATATCGACGCCTTGGAATCCTGCCTTTCTGAGCCCTTTCCTCAAGAGTCTTTAACTCCGAGGCTATTCTGCTTTTATCTTCGTACGCTTCAGTGAAAGCTCTAACATGATCAGGACTAAGAGCAATGGAAGCTTCTGGCGTTGCAATACGCAGCGGAGCAGAAGTTTTAGGTCTTTTCCAGAAAGCCACAATTACGCATCCAACCACTACTAGAGTCCACATCCACAAAGTGGGTCGAAAAGACAGCCACAGAGGACTGTAATCATACGTAACTTGAACATCTTCGGAAAGAACAACGGAATCTACTTTGCTAACGCCTTCCCTGCTAATTGAAAGGGTTTCCTGGAAGACCTCTCTTATTAAACTTGAAGAAAAATCGATTGACGAGAATTGCGGTGCTATAAACCTTGCCCCTTCAGGAGGAACAAAGGTAACCTTTGCCGCCTCAACGTAATAGTCAAAGTCGGGGAAAAGGTCAAAGTTTAATGTAAAATGTGGAGCCGTAGAAGAGACGCTGGGTAAAGTATATTCAGCAGTCAGCAGGGTAGATGCACCGCTTTTTATAGACGATATAAATGTGAAGTTGACAAAGCGTGTATTGCCGCTACTAGTTAGAACATCAGATGTCAGGATTCTGCCGAATTCATCTCTTGCAACAATATTCGAAGCGGCAAGAGGCAACCCTATTTTGAGAGAACCGAAGCTGCTGGCTCCGTTGTTTGTAATACGGTAACTGTCAAAAACCACTATATCGCCTACAGGGCTTATTGCGATTTGACGGCTTAGCTCTTTTAGGGTAATTATTTGAAGACTGCCACTGGATAGTGAAAAATTGGCAACTGCAGGAGAATAAGTGAAAACAGGCAAGTTCTCCTTAACGAAACTAGTTGCACTAACTTCTCCATCGCCTTTTGTGACTTTTATGGTTGGGGAAGCCCCAGGAAGAATAATCGCGACGTTACAGCGGGCAACCTCTTTTGTGAAGCTGGGATAAGCTGGAAAATCGAGGGTGAACACGTCTGCGTCCAAATCTTGACTGAGAAGGCTATTCGAAAGAATAAAGACGACAGTAAAAACTTGAGGAGACCCCTGCGGGAAACTTACTTTTGCGCCGTAAAAACCAGTTCGGCCTGTTAATTGCACGCCAAGGCTTAATGGAAAACCGTTATTGTTGGCGTCATACGCCATGCCTTTAAGAACGGAGGAACCGTACTTATACGGGAAACCGATTAAGAAGTCACCTGTTAATTGCCCGCTTAAATGTATTGTGTCACGTATAATCACGTGTCCAGAATACATAATCTCCACTTCGTGATCAACGCGCTGTATAGTATAGCTATCCTGAGCCAAAACCATTCGCGTGCTAAGAGAAAAGGGCAAGAGAACAGCCACTGAAAAAACTATAAGCACAACGACCGCTGCGGCTCTCTTCACTCAAATTCACCCATTTCAGGTTTTTCTATGTTATTGGCAGCTTATTTATTTACTTTTATAGAACACTGCGTTCCTATGCGCTCAGCTTTGGCTGTTTGCTCGACCATTATCAGGCTGTTTTTGGTGACGTTGTGCATTAGTTCTGCAGTGTAGCATCCGCAACAAACAACCTTATCAGCATCAACAGTAGATAGCATAAAACTTATAGAAAAGGGCGAACTCAAAGTTACTGAGGTGAAAAGTAATGTCACAAGACGATGAAGATTACCCAGAATGGTTCAAAAAACGGCGCAAGTCTTCATATAGAGACCCCTTTTTCGGCGACGTCGACCGCATGTTTCGTGAAATGGAAAAAATGATGGAAGAAGAATTCAAAAATTTCACAGAAAAAGTCCCCAAAGACTACGTCAAAGAACGCAAACTTCCCGACGGCAGAACCGTCAAAGAGATGGGTCCCTTCGTATACGGCTACAGCATGAAAATAGGTCCTGACGGCAAACCTGAAATCCGCCAGTTCGGCAACATCAAAAAGAGCCTCAAAGGTCCACAAGTTAAAAATGAGCGGGAACCACTCGTGGATATAGTTGAAACAAACGACGAAGTTCGCGTAGTCGCGGAACTGCCTGGCGTAGAAAAAACAGACATAAAACTCCACGGCACAGAAGACTCGCTGACGATGTCGGTTAACACGGCTCAAACCAAATACTACAAGGAAGTCACTTTGCCAACAAAAGTAAAGGTGAAAGAGGCAAAATCATTCTACAAAAATGGCGTTCTGGAAGTTGTATTCCCCAAAGCTGAAGCCCCAACTACACCGAAAGGCGAACCAATAGACATAAACTAACCACCCCAATTTTGCCATACGCCCGTTCTTTTCCTGAAAAGCCTGTGTCCAAATGAATGACAACTCGGAAATCGACGCGTTAAACGCTATTTGCCGTGAAGCAAAAGCAGAAGGCAAACTTTCTGGCAAAAATCTGACTCAACTCTACGAGCTTTTCGGCCAAAGATTCACAAAAGCCCTCGGCACCCTGAAAGAAAACCGTGTGAAAAAATACGTTTTCAAGCCCAGCGGCAGAACCGTCTGGATAGTCATTGGAAGAGAACGCGATTACCTGATAATGCCCGAGGCTGAATTCTGCATGTGCGACGACTTCTACTTTCGCGTATTAGACAAAAAAATCCACCTGTGCTATCACTTAATCGCTCAGAAAATCGCGCGCAACCTAGGATGGTACGAAACCATAAAAGAAAACGACGAACTGTACGAGCCATTAATGAGCGAGTGGAAAAAAGCTACTGCCTAAACATTCGGTTGTTGCGGTGTGATGCTGGAACCCGTTGATGAGGCAACTTTCAATCGCCCTATGATTGCAAAAATGAGCCTGCTTGAAGCATCTTGACGAAATTTTCACCACACATAGAAATCAAGTTTGATTAGCGCTGAGAGGGGTTACGCCCACCAAGTAAACGGCGTAAGGGATTATCGCTTTGAATTCTTGCAAGTCTCGTTTTACCTGCTCAAATTTGGGTTCCTTGTAGGTGGGAACTATGAAAACCAATACATCTAATTGTTTTTTGGCATAAGCCCAAAGGCATCTAAAGAGCGACCTGTGAACTGCGTCAATCAATGACCTTTCAATTTCGATTGCTGTTTTCTCTTTGAAGGCATCAAGCTTGTAAGTTGCCACTGGAAATAGGGATACCTCGACATCCCACATGTTCTTATGAAGAAAATGCTGTATCTTACCATGCGTATCAGTCGATGAAAGGTCTGTTAAGGAAGCAGCCTGCAGAATAGTTGAAAGCTGACCTTTTCTCTGCAGAATCTCTTCAGCTCCTCTAAAACTAAAAACCTTTCTCTCTATTCCAAAGTCAGACAAGGCTTTTCTGCTTTCCACGTCTGCTTCTGGCAATTCAGGAACTGTTTCTCTTAGAGAGTATTTGCCCTGCCCAATTTTCGTTAGTACTCTGTCTTCTGGGAGGAAAAAGGAAGATTCGCTTTCTTGACACAGGTCGTCCATTATTTTTTCAATGTCTTTCCAGTCTTTTCCATATTTTGACTTTATATAATCTCTCACTTCAGTTGCTGTGCCGGAACCGCCTAAAGCATTTAATGCTTCAACAATTGTGTCTTTCAAATTGAAAACTGGAACCATTCTTGAAACACCTAAGCATATTTAGTGAATCTATGCAAGATTCAGTTCTAATAACTTTGTGGAAACCGCATCTCTTTTTTCAAACATTCCGAGGGAATAGAGAAAAGAAGAAGGATTCAGCCGTATCAGAGAATAGGCTCTACGTAACCTTATTCTTTGCCTTCTTGACAGCCTTCTTGGTTTCCTTAACGCCCTTCTTTGCAACTTTCTTAGTTGCTTTAGCGCCTTTCTTCGCTACATTTTTGGTTTCTTTGAGACCCTTCTTCCCCAGCTTAGCGCCTCCTTCTCCAACCTTCTTGACTGATTCTTCAGTTTTGTCTTTTACTTTCTTTAGAAAACTCATAAAACACCACACACTAGTAATATTCAATAAACCCTAAAATAATTTTTGCAAAAAACCAAAAGTAATCTCTAGGTGACTCAACTGAAGAGCTTACATTATCTTTTGTAGCTATTTAGGCTGCGCAATCTTGTTTGTTTTCCCGTGCTTTGCACTGGTCGCAGAGGTCAAATGTCGGTCTATTAGAGCGTCTTGCGTAGATTGATAGGGGATATTGCGTACAATTCTTACACCAATGCCACCTGTCAGGTGGGGGCCCCTTAACATACTCTACCACTATTATCCTCCCAAAATAGTAATTATGTCGCCACTAATATTTTTCAGTTTCGCCAGCTATAAACTGCTTAGATTAATCATGATTCCATTACTCTTTTTATTTCTTTCATTTCACAAACACTCGGAGCCTTCCTGAAAAGTAATTTTGAGGAAAAATCAAACAGTGTACGCAATTGCAGAAAAAGGCTATTCTGGAAGAACACGTCTAATTAAAAGCGCAAAATAAATTAACGCTTTCGCATAATTATTCAAGAATGCATGAGGACACGGCATACAAACCATAAGGAAGGCAAGATTTCATGGAGAACCAAGAAGTTACCAACTGTTTTAACTGCCCAGAGTTCAACAGTCATAAAGGCTGCTGCGAGAGAGCCAACAAATTGAAGCCATGTATCAGACAAAAACAGTAAAAGTTTTTGTTTTTCTTTAGCTCGACCTTTGTGACCGCATAATCTTGGTGTTCGGAAGGTATGTTCGATTTGCGCGCTTAAAACTGTTTAAAAATGGTGGCTGTGAAAAAACGTGCAAGTTTGCTATTCACGAACACTAAATATAGCAATTTTAGTTCAGCTAACACCGAAAAAATTCAATTTAAATGTTAAAACTTGCGGGGAAAGAACCCTCGCTACTTCGAAGTTCGAAGCTTGAGCCACGAGAATTGCTATAAACTTTAACAGTCTAATGGATTTTATTATGGGAATGCTATTTCCGCTTGTGAATATAGAACACGACCAAAAGTTTGATGACGCTTTAGTGAAACGGCTGGCTAAAATTATTGAATTTTTGCAAAATTTAGAGGATTAGCTCCCAACCAGTCCAACCGCTTTGTTATATCAACCCGCTCGTTTTCCGGAGGCGCGTAGTCAAACAATTTGAGACAAGTCATCTCTATAGCTTACCAGCTTCCAAGAGCAAAAATGGTTATTAACGAGAAAACAAATAGGCAGTGCAAGGAGAAACAAAGATGCTGGACATTACAGTTATTCCATTAGCAACAGTAGTGATAATGTTTATCGCGGTTGCTGTTTCATTTCTTAACATGGGAATAAACCGCCTTCTAATCACTCGCATATGTGGATGGGAAGAATACAAAATAATGCGAAAGGAAACTTCGGAATACCAGTCTCAACTGATGAAAGCCATGCGCGCAAACGACAAAAAACTCGTCGAGAAGCTGAAAAAGAAAGAATCACAAATAAAAAACATGCAAGCCAAGATGGCGAAGCCACAGATGATTCTTCTCCCGATTTCCTTCAGTTACATAATAATCTGGTACCTCTTCCTAATCCCTACCTTCGGGGCAACCCCCGTGGCGGTTGTGCCCGGAATCGCGCCAGGAGCCTTAATGGCGACCGGCATACCTGTGATATATTGGTACATGATCTGCTCGTTCTTCTTCGGCACCCTTGCCTCTCGTATAATAGGTGTAACACCTATAGCGTAAAGACGCATGGCTGAGGCGCTATGACCAGAAACGAAAAAACGGAGAGCGCTTCCAAGAAAAACATCGTAGTCTGCATATCAGGAATGGCTGGAACTGGAAAGAGTACATTAGCCAAGAAGCTCGCAAAAAAATACAATTTAAGATACTATTCAGGCGGCGACGCCTTGAAAGAGTTAGCAAAAGACGAAGGATACAATTCATCCAGCCGCGGATGGTGGGAAAGCCCAGAGGGCCTCAGCTTTTTAGAGAAAAGAGAAGAAAACCTTGAATTTGACAAAGCCGTCGACGATAAACTCGTGGAATACGCGCAACAGGGGCGTGTTCTTTTAGACAGTTGGACAATGCCGTGGCTACTCAAAACGGGCTTCAAAATATGGCTAGTTGCCTCAGTGGAAAAGAGAGCTGAAAGAATCGCCAAGAGAGATAAAATCTCCAGAAAAGAAGCCTTACAAGTGTTGACGGAAAAAGAAGCAGGAACAAAAGCTATTTACAAGAAACTTTACGGCTTCACGTTAGGCGAAGATTTCGAGCCGTTTAATCTGGTTTTGGACACTGACAACTTGAATGCAGGAGAAGTTTTTCAGGCCCTTTGCAGGGTAATAGATAATATTGTCCTCAAAAGTGAAAACCTATAGCAGGTTCTGCTAATTTTTAATGAATAAATTTCTTCTTTCATAACAAAACGAATCCGCAAGTTTTAAAACTTAAACCTATCCTATAGAGTTAACTTCTAGAATTAACTCCACGCAGTGCGCAATGTGGAACAGAAAGGAAATCAAGCGAATGAAATTCAAAAGCAACCGCTTAGTTACAGGGCTCTTCTTAGAAGCAATCGGGTTATGCTTGATGCTATCCTTCATTTTCATCAACATCGCCGCCACAGCCACACTCTTAATCTTTAACTTGTTTTTTCTCTCCCTCATCATCCAATTGAACGGAACCCTCAACATAAAACTAGGCATCCTGACCTTAGGCAACATCACAGGTCTATTCTGGAACGTTGTTCTCCATCACTTCGCCATTGCAGGCGTCACCTTTTTTGGAGAACCATTCAACGTTTTCTACGCAGTTTCTTATCCTTTTCTGAATTTCATGTGGGTCGTATCCTTCTGGTCCATGAGCCTCGCGGTTCTCCCTAAGCCCAAAAGCATGAAAGCAGAGGTGAAAACTTGATTATCGAAACGCTGGAAGTCATATTCCTATTTTTAACCGCGTTTATGATAGCCTACCTCGTCAGACACTACGTTTTCACATTAACCGTTTTAAGAAGAAACAAAAAAGTCAGAGGCAAAGTTACGGTAGACGCGAAGTATGAGCCCACCGTCTCCATTCTGATCCCGGCGCGTGATGAAGAAAAAGTAATTGGACGACTGCTACAGCGGATGACCAAGCTGACCTATCCACACAATAAACTGCAGGTCCTCACAATCGACGATGCCTCATCGGACAGCACAAGGCAGATTGCCGAAGAGTATTCAAAACGCCATCCGTTCATCGAAGTGTTACATCGCGACAAAAAAACTGGCGGCAAAGGCAAAGCTTCAGCTATGAATTCTGGCTTAGCACGTTCAACAGGCGAAATTGTGCTTTGCTTCGACGCAGATTACTACCCGCAGAGAGACATCGTGGAGAAACTTGTAAAGGAATTTAACGACCCCGTAGTTGGCGCGGTGCAGGGACGCCCAGTTGTATTGAATGAAGCAAAAAACGTTGTAACGCGGTTAGTAACGCTGGAAAGGATTGGCGGCTATCGGATTGATCAAGAGGCGCGTGACAATCTAGGCCTTATACCTCAGTTCGGCGGCACAGTTGGGGGCTTCAGACGCAGCATTTTGGAAAAACTAGGTGGTTTTGATGAGTCAATGTTGACTGAAGACACGGATTTGACGTTTCAAGTTTATCTTGCAGGCTTTAAAGTTCGCTACGTAGGCGACGCTGAATGCTACGAAGAAGCCGTGGACAATTGGAAAGCTTACTGGCGACAGAGGCACAGGTGGGCGCGAGGACACATGCAGGTATGTTTCAAGCACACGCCGCGTGTCTTAAGAAGCAAAAAACTAAATGCAAAAGAGAAAATTGACGGTTTACTCCTTCTGCACGTGTATTTCATGCCTGTTCTAACTCTGGTCTCATTTTTTGTGGGCGTTACCCTTATTCTCTTTGGATCTTCACAGCTTGTTAACGCATTTTGGTTTTTTGTGCCCGTGTCCTTTTACAGTCTCGTAGGCAACTTTGCGCCGTTTTTTGAGATTGGGATTGGTGCATATTTAGATGGCAGAACGAGAATTCAATGGTTGATTCCTCTTTTGCTTTTCGTGTATTCGTATAATATCCTCATATGCACAAAAGCGCTTTTGGACCTTTTTGTTGCAAAAATGCTTAGGAAAAGTCAGAGCGACTGGGCGAAGACTCAGCATCGTGGTAATGGAAATAGTTATATTGGGAACTAAGTCATATTGCTCAAAAGATTGTAATGATTCCGCATCTGACTGAAATTATTATAATAATTGTAACAACCCCTGCGCTTATTTTTATCATATTCTTACCGGCTTTTATTGAGCTAAAAAAGCCAAAGGATGGAGGCCCTCGAATGATAACTACGGAAATTCCTGAAGTGAACTTGCTTACAACGCGTTTCATTCCCATTGCAAACATTGAAGATGAGCAAAAACTTGTTGACAGTTCGCTAATCCAAACAATAGCAAAAATCGTTGAAGTCTTACCAAGTTTGGAGGTTTAGTGCTACCTCTCCAAGAGAAACTTGGCGTTTTTCCACTGATCCTTGGCCAGCATCAAGTTTCCATAAGGGCTTCCGTGAAGCGAATAAAAAATGTAGCATAAGTAGGCGCACTGTGTGCATTCATTGTAAGTTTTGCGTAGCAAGTCAAATTCGTCGCTATGCCATATTTTGGGTAAATCAAACACTGATCCTATAAATTTGTGATTATGGCAACCAGCGATTCTGCCTAAGTGGTCTAGGACTAAAAAGTTCTGAAGTGCGCGGCAGTTCCACGTTCTCTTGCCCTCAAGAAAGAGTGTCCTAATAGCCTTCAATAATTCGGTAGTCATGAAGATTTTACTGTTCCTCTTTTTCATTTCGATTAGAGAGTCACAGAGCGTAACCATCGCTTGCTTGTCCTTTATTATAAACTCGTCGTTAGCTTTGCCGATTCTAAAAATTTGGTTTACGTCTTCAGTTTGATCAAACGAGTAAAGGCAGTACCAAACCGGGATTCCTTTTTGAGTGAAGTAGTTTGTGATGTCCACGATTTCGTAAAGGTTTAGTTGCGAAATTGTGGGTGTGACGCTCACGTTTATCCCTTCGCTATTCAGTGTTTCCACGGCTTCCATGGCCTTTTTCCAAGCGCCTGGGACAGCTTTTATGTAATCGTTTTTGGCTTCGTCCAAACTGTCTATTGAAATTGCTATAAAATCCACGTTTCGCAAGGCTTCAAGTTTTTTCTTGGCCATGCTACCGTTGTCGTAAACTGTGGTTACAAAAAGATTTGAAGCGTACTCGATTATTTCTGGAGCGTCCTTTCTTAAAAGCGGGTCTCCGCCAGAGAGTACAAGCTCTACGATGCCAAGGTCCTTCAGTATGTCTAGCCCTTGTTTTACCTCTTCAGTGGATAGTTCTCTCTGGTCTTGTTCTTTCCAGACATTGCAGCCTCTGCAACGATAATTGCATTTCCTCGTGATCATCCACTGAGCATGATGAGGTCTGTTAGGAGTGAGCGCGTTGATCACTGTTCGGGAGGCCTTTCGTAATTTTATATTCAAATGTTGAGCACCGTGCATGTCGATTGTGGCTGTTTTAATAGACCTATACCACACTTATATAAGTCATGAGGCAAAAAGGGGCGAAACTGGGTGAATGGTTAAAAATGCAGTTTCGTCCCCTGAAGAGCTAACTGCCAGTTCGAACGCTGTTGGGCGTTCCCAGCAAGGAGCTGTTGACTTGCGGTTTTATATTATGGTAGGAAAGAATCTTTAAGAAATAGTGTAGTTGAATAGTGAATATGCGTGTGGACGTCGTCATAATTACGAAAAATAGTGAAAACATGTTAAATGAATGCCTCAAATCTGTTTATGAAAACGTTCCACTCAACCGCCTGATAGTTGTTGATGGGTATTCAACCGATAAAACATTAGAAATAGTGCGCGAATTTCAGGAGAAATATGGAAACGTTTTGGTGATACAAGACAGAGGAAACCGCGCCACGGCGAGACAGAAAGGCATAGACCAAGTGAAAACCGAGTGGTTCATGTTTGTCGATAGTGACGCGGTTCTTTGTAAGGATTGGTTCAAGAAAGCCGAAAAACACTTGGGCCAGAACGTGGGTGCGGTCTGGGGAATTGAAGTATGGTCTACAATCCAGAATCCAGCTATTCTTAAAGTATTCTTGTGGATAACGCGGAAGATATTTGATCTTCGGGGTGGAACTCATGACACACTTATCCGCACAGACTTGGTTAAGGACATAAAAATCCCGAAAATTCTCCATGTTTTTGAGGATGCTTACATCAAAGATTGGATAACCCAGAAAGGATACAAACAGATTGCATGCTACGATCCATACTGCATTCATTATAGACCTGCAAGCGTCTGGACTATTCAGGGTAGCTTAAACATAATAGCCGATGCAATCAGGGCTGGCAGACTAGCTTTGCTTGTTAAATTAACATTTGCCTATGGCTTCTATACAGCGTATTCGGTGTATCAGTTTCTCGCGACTAACATAAGACGCAGAGGGAGTTAGTTTTCATGCCTTTAAGTATCAGAAAAACCCGTGATCCTAGTTGGGAAATGGGTAAAGTCTTATTTTCAATCAGCTCCATACATCAACGTTTATCAAAACACAAGGCTTTGACAAAACAGAAAGGGGCACAGTAATGCAGCCAATAGATGTCGTAGTGCTTACAAAAAACAGCGAACACTTACTCGGCAAGTGCTTAGCCTCAGTCTACGAAAACGTGCCCGTTAAAAACTTGATAATAGTTGACGGCTTTTCAACTGATCGCACCCTGAAAATAATAAACGAAACCAGCGAAGCACACGGGAATGTTGAAGTCCTGAAAGTTAACGGTTCAAGAGCTAGAGCACGAGAGAAAGGCATACAGCAGGTCAGTACGGACTGGTTCATGTTCGTAGACAGCGACGTCATACTCGGGCGAGACTGGTTTAGAAAAGCCGAAAAAAACGTGAAAAGCGATGTTGGAGCCGTCTGGGGAGTAAACATCGACGTCATCCCCAACATGAAAGCCAAACGTGTCCTGAAGTTGCAGAGCCTAATCGCCAGGCAATGTTTTAGTCTTCGAGGCGGGATGCATGACACGCTTATCCGCCGTGAGGCTGTTGATGGAATAAGAATTCCTGAACAGTTGCATGCTTATGAAGACGCGTACATAATCAATTGGATAAAAAAGAAAGGGTACAAAACGGTGATAGGGGACGACGTTTACTGTTTGCACTTTAAGCCGCCAACGAATTGGAGTTTGCAGAACGGGGTTTCACAGGCTATTGTCGAATTTAGGTGCGGACTCGTCTATTCTCACATGTACGAGTACATGTTCTTCTACCCAGTTTTCATGTTTCACTGGTTCATTCAGCTTTCTCTTCAAGGCGCAAAAGGATTATTATCGTCTCAGCGCGGTCCACAGATGGTCGGATAACGGCAGCGGCAAGGCCTTTGCCCCACCGTCCTTTTGCATTAAAACCCGATGGGTCACGTTTTCCGTGAAATCACCGATGACCGAAGCCTGAACCCCTTCGCGCCTCAAGTTTTTAACTATCTCGTTTGCGCTTTTCGCTTCTGCTGAAATGAGCAAAGCACCTGAACCAATCAACTGTAAGGGATCAATCTTGAAGTAGCTGCAAATCTGGGATGTTTCAGACTGTACCTTAATTGCTTCTTCGACGACTTTTACGCCAACATTTGAGGCGGCTGCCATTTCGTGGATTCCACCTGCCACGCCGCCTTCAGTAGGATCATGCATAGCGTGGACCCCGCCGGTTTTGCACGCCGTCAAAGCGTCGTTTACAACGCTTATCTGACTGTAAAAGTCCTTTGCCGCTTGCAGCATCGTGTTGCTCATGATTTTTTTGAGCGCTTGCTCTCTGTCCGTGGCTAGTATCGCAGTGCCTTCTATCCCTGCGCTTTTTGTCAAGATGAGTTTGTCTCCGGGTTTTGCGCCGCCTGCTGTGACGTAGCAACCCTTACCTGTTAAGCCTAGGACGCATCCCACCACTATTGGGTTGGACAAGCTAGGCGTAGATTCGCAGTGTCCGCCCACTATGGCTATTCCCAAGTTTTGAGCTGCGGCGTTCATCTGGGTGCTTATGGTCTCAACAAGTTTTCTCTCTGCGTTTTCAGGGAGCATAATGCACGAGAACAAGAAGGCGGGTTCAACGCCGAAAGTGGCAACGTCATTAGCGTTCACGTTAACGGCTAGCCAGCCGATTCGCTCAACCGCGCCCGTGATGGGGTCCATGGAAACGACCAGCGACTTGTCGCCTAAGTCTAAAACTGCGCCGTCGATTCCCGCTGCGGGTCCTATGGTTACTTCTTTGCGTTCGGCGCCTAAGTTCTTGAAAACTACCTCTTTTAGGATGTCTACAGGGATTTTTCCAGGCGGCAGCTTCATACTTACTCATCTGTTAAATCTGGCTTTTAAGCTGTGGGAAAATACGCATCACTGCATGCATGATTGGAACAGCGATTATTAGGCCTACAAGCATTTGGCCGATGTTTAAGGGAATTTCAGCAATTGCAAATATTTCTAAGCCTGGAAAGAGCACGGCAAGAAGAGTTTCATAGAGGAAGTAGCCTGCAACCATCTCTAGCCCTCCAACTATAACTGAGATAATGGCTCGTACAGTTGGGTTTGGAATGTATTTTCTGAGTTTGATATTTAGAAAGCCGACAATTGTGCCTTCAACTCCTTTAATTATCAATGTTCCAGGCGCAAAAAGCCCATAACCTAAGTAAATATCAGCAAGCATTGCACCTATTCCCCCCGAAAAAGCACCCACAAAGGGGCCAAAAAGTAGGGCGGCAACGTAGATTGTTGCTTCTCCCAAGTTGAAGTAGCCCCCTGTGGCGGGTATGGGTATTGGCGGAATCAGTGAAGTGACTACAAACACGAGCGCAGCGAATACAGCGGCAAGAGTTATTTTAACTGTGATTCCGAATTTACCGTCTTTCTTCATTTACTTCACAGCGTTGCCTTTACAAGGCGTACTTAATTTTGGCTACCCAATATAAAAGCATCATCACTTACAAATTTTACCCTTAAAATAAGTGAGGGATAACATCTTTTAGAGCAGCTGCTGTTTTGGAAGGGGAAAATCTAAATTGGAGTGCACTGCTTGATATAGCAAGTTAAGAGTTGACGGTTATGAGTGAAAAAGAAGACCCAATTAAAATGCACAAAGACGCAAATAACCTCATGGACGCGGGCAAGCTTGAGGAGGCACGTGAGCTGTTCCTGCGAACCGCTGAGCTTTACAAGAAAAAACAGAACTATTTTGACTCCACAACCATGCTTTACAAAGCTGGCGAATGCAGCTTCGCCCTTAAAGAGTACGAAAAAGCAGTTGAGCAGTTCACGCAGTCCGCAGAGCTTTCCTTTGATAAGGGGTACGACCGCTTCGGCGTCAGCGCCTTGGACTACGCGAAAGACTGCCACAAAGCCTTAGGACACACCAAGGAAGTCGAGGAGCTGGCTAAGAAAATCAAAGAAGTCAAAGCAAAACTTGAAAGCGCCTTTTAAGCATCGCTTCCGTTCATAACAAAATCTTTGAGAGGCAGTTCGCCGGGAAAGGCAAATATAAAGCTGACTAACACCCATTCTCTCTTAGGCGAGAACAGAGATGGATGCTGCGGACAGAAAAGCGTTTGCTTCTGAATTCTACAGTCGCCAAGTAATCCTCAACGAGCTAGGCGTGAAAGGCCAGCAGAAACTGGCAAAATCGAAAGTTGCCGTGGTCGGCGTAGGCGGGCTAGGCACTGTTTCTTCGCTGTATCTGGCTTTGGCAGGCGTTGGGCACCTGCGTTTGATAGATCAGGACACAGTGGAAACGCCTAATCTTCACCGCCAAATCCTGTACAGCCTAGATGATTTGCATTATCCGAAGGCTGAGGTCGCCGCAGAACGGCTGGAGAAGCTTAATCCGCTTTTGAAGGCTGAACCCATCTCAGAGAACGTGAACGCAGGCAACGTTGAGAAGCTTTTGGCGGGGGTTGACCTTGTCGTTGACGGCTTGGACAACATGTTCACCCGCTATTTACTGAATCGCACATGCGTCAAGTTGAGTGTTCCGTACGTTTTCGGCGCAGCCATCGGCATAGAGGGAAACCTCTCGGTTTTTGCGCCTCCTGAAACCGGCTGTTTAGAGTGCTTGCTGCCGAACATGTCAGACGCTGATTTGCTGACGTGTGACACACGCGGCGTTATGGGCGCTACGCCTGGAATAATCGGCGCGATGCAAGCCATGGAAGCCATCAAGGTTTTAACTGGCATTGGTTCGCCGTTGAAGGGCAAACTCATGGTTTGCGACTTCAATGACATGTACTTCACCACGGTTGACACCTCGAAAGCCGCGAACTGCCCCGCTTGCCGAGGCACTCTGGCTCCGTTGGAACGGCGAGAGAGACTTGTTTGGCTTTGCGGTCGAGACACTGCTAACATTAACCCTGAAAAACCGTTAAAGCTGAACCTTAACGAAGTTTACGAAACAGTGAGGCAGCGGTTTAAGGTTCGCGTGAAATCGCACCTCGCCATAATTTTCGACTATGAAGATTTGGAAGTTAGTCTGTTCAACGGCGGGCGCATGCTCATAAAAAACGTCCAGAACGAAGAAGCAGCGTTGAAGGCGTATAGAGAGGTTCTCAAGAAACTAAATATAATTCAGTAATTTCGGGTATGGCTGCGTTATTTGCCGTCAAAAACGGTGCTGAAAAAGAAGGAAAGGGTATTAGGTTTTGCTTCCGCCTTTTTATGCTTAGTCTAGTTGGTATGCTTCTTCTCCGTGTTCGCTGAGGTCTAGACCTGCGTCTTCTGCTTGAGGGCTTACTCTGAGTGGCGAGAATACGTTGACCAGTTTCAGTAGCAGGTATGAGCCGAAGAAGGCGAAAAGCGCTACTACTGCGACTGCCAGCAACTGAGCGACCAGTTGGTCGGGGTTTCCGAAGAGTAAGCCGTTTACGCCGTTAACAGCTGCTGAAGCGAATAAGCCAGTTGCTATTGAACCCCAAATTCCGCCGACGCCGTGGCATGCAAAGACATCTAACGTATCGTCGATTTTTGATCTGCCTGCTCTCCAGTTAGCGACCAAGTTTGAGATTACTCCTGCGGCTAAGCCTATGATTAATGCTGAAGTTACTGTAACGTATCCTGCAGCGGGCGTTATGGCAACTAGCCCAACGACTGCGCCGACTGATATGCCGACTGCTGAAGGTTTACCTTTTATCGCCCAGTCTAGAAGCATCCAGCTTACTGCAGCGGCAGCCGCGGCTAAGTTTGTGGTGACAAGGGCTAAGACGGCGAAGTCATTTGCAGCAAGAGCGCTTCCCCCGTTGAAGCCGAACCATCCGAACCAGAGTAGACCTGCACCAAGTATTACGTAGGGTATGTTTGTCGGCTTGAACTCGCTGGCGCTTTCTTTCTTGGCGGCTTTCATGTGTTCTTTCCATGGGATTCCGCAGTCTTTTCTTCTGCCGATTACGAGAGCTGCTGCGAGGGCTGATAAGCCTGCTGATACGTGGACGACGATGCCGCCTGCGAAGTCAATTGCGCCTAAGGAGCGTAGCCATCCGTCGGGGTTCCATACCCAGTGAGCGATGGGCGCGTAGATAAGCGTCGACCAGAGAACTATGAAGATTAAGAGTGAGCGGAACTTTATTCTTTCTGCGCATGCGCCTATGATTAATGCTGGTGTGATGGCTGCGAATTTCAGTTGAAACGCGAAAAACAGTAGTTCAGGAATGTCTGGTGCGAGCGCTTGGTTGACGCTGTGTACGCCTATGTTGGTCAAGCCAACTATTGATAAGTCGCCTATTATTCCGTTTATGCTTGGTCCGAATACGAGGCTATAGCCTAGAATAGCCCATATTATGCTTACGACTGCGAATATGATTAGGCATTGAACTATTGTGGATACAAGGTTTTTCTTTCGCACTAAACCTCCGTAAAAGAAGCCTAGTGCGGGGGTCATCAACATCACTAGCGCGGTTGCGGCCATTAACCATGATATGTCTCCTGAAGCCATTTTTTTAAATTCCTCTTTTGACAGGTGTATTGAATGTACGCCGTTTTCTGTGCATTTATCGGAAACAAGTATTTAAAACTATCCATATAAAAGCCTAAATCATTCAAATATGAACAAATGTCTCAAAAACAAGCAGGCAAAGAAACACCCCTTCAGTTTTCCCCTCCAAAAACCATCCACACTGAAAAAACATTCAAAAGTCAGAAACCACACATTACAATAAGTAACAAATAAACCGTCCCAAAACTAAGAAACAGCACCAAAAGCGTACAAAGAAATCCTCAAAAAAAGCTAAACACAAAACCATAATTTTTATGAAAAAATTGTGTGCCGTGGGCAGTGCGAGAATAGCTCCCACATATTTGAATCCAAATATGAGGTTGTTCTTCGTTGTGCGGACCGTAGCCCCATTAAAGGAGCCGCTTTGCTCAGATGTCACTTGAAAATCCAAGGAAACTGCCGATGCATAACTTCTTTCACCGAATGCGGTGGAATTACGCCCTCTTCGCAGATCACGCCATGGATGAAGTCGCGTCGGGTAACGTCAAACGCGGGATTCCGAATCACAAGCTTTTCAGGCGCGCCCTTCCATACCTCGTCTGGGCTGCGCTCTTCGATTTCTTCGTAATCCCCGCAGACCGTGTCTGGGTCAAACTTTAAAAGCTCCGAGACCACGTAGAAGGGCTTCCTCGCCTCATGAGCCAAAAGCGCAATTGTGCCTGTGCCTATCTTGTTGATGACGTTTCCCTCCGAAGTTATAGCGTCAGCGCCCACAATCACGAGGTCAGCCTGGCGCATAAAGGAACGCGCCGCCGAATCCACAATAAACGTTGTCTTCACGCCGAGCGCCAGCAGTTCTTTAGCGGTTATTCTGCCCTGAAAAACGGGGCGGGTTTCCGTGCAGACCACTTCAAACGCTTTCCCGTCTTCTTTGGCTTTGCGAAGGAGATGCGTTACCGTGGAAGAGTGGCAATGCGTAAAAACCACCGCGTTATCACGTATCCGCTTAGCACCTATCTCAGCGATGCACTCTTTTGAGGCTTCAAGGTTTTTTAGAAACTGGCTTGAACTTAAGGAAACAACTTCAGCGAGGGCATCTACTTTTTCTTTGCTGCTGTTTTCCACTTGGCTAATTATCCATCGGACCGCGTTTCGCATAAGCGGCTCAGTTGCCCTTGAAGCGAACAGGGTAACGCGGGCTTCCTTAAGCTCCGTCATGAATTCTTTCCGCGTCTTCGCGGTTGTTTCCCCCGCCAAAGCTTCAAGTGCCTTGATGGCTGCTATGGCGACGTTTCTGGCGCCCTGCACTTCCAGTTTCCGAATTTTATCCGCAACAACGCGAACTGTTTGTGCCACGGCACTTCACCCTTTTTTCAGTTATTACACGGCGAAGCATATAAGGCAATTCAAACAAGTTGCTAGGCGAAAACCAATGATGCCCGATGAAGACACCCTCAACAGCATTTTGCAGCCGATAATTGGTCCATGGTACGAGTCGCTGGAGAACCCGCAGAAAGCGCAAGAACAGATTCTCAGCGAGCTACTGAAGAAGTACGCGGACACGGACTACGGAAAAAGCCACGGCGCCCCAGAAATCAATGGAATAGCTGATTATCAAAAAAACTTCCCAGTAATAGACTACAAGGGGCTGCTGCCGTACTTTGCACAGGTGAAAGAGGGAAACTACAACGTAATTTTACCTGAACCCCCCGAGTGCTGGGTGATGACGAGAGGCTCAACTGGACGGTCAAAAGTCTTGCCCGTGACACAGGCGCATCTAAAACAGATTTTCACGTGCGGAGCAAGAGCACTGATAAACTACGCGCTTAAACGGAAAAGCTTTGAAGTCTTCACCGGCGACATATTGAACTTGAATTTTCCCTCCAGCGTCCACACCATGACCTCGGAAGGGCGAGAAGTCACTTACGGGTACAGTTCTGGAACTTACGCTAGGCTTAACCCCATGTTCGACAGGGTCAGCCTGATACCGCGGCAAGAAGCAATAGACGCGGTTGGTTCGGGAATCGGCAGAACAGATTGGGAGAAGAGGTTTGAACTGGTTTACCAGCAGGCGCTTGGCAAGAACGTCACCGCCACTATGGGCGTTACGCCTGTAATCCTAGCGTTCGCCAAGTACATCCAGCGGAAGCACGGGAAGAAGCCTGCTGACTTGTGGAAGTTTCAAGCGTTGTTCTGCACCAGCGTACGTAAGATACAGTTCAAGTACGCTTCAGTCCTCAGAAGGTACTTTGGACCCGCACCAGTTGTAGAAATGTACACGGCAACGGAGGGAGTTTTCGCCCAGCAGCTAGACGAGTTGCCTTATGTTACGCCTAACTATGATGGCTACTTCTTTGAGGTGGATACTGGTCGCGGCGTGAAAATGCTGCATGAACTTAAGCGCGGCGAGTGGGGTAGCCTGCTAATCTCTTCCTGTATGTTTCCCCGTTACGCTATTGGCGACATGATAGAAGCGGCTGGAAAAAACTATTTTCGCGTGTTCGGGAGGCGAAACACTTGGACGCTTCTGGAACACAGATTGTACCGACTGTTTTTGGGCTGGCTCCTCTAAGAAGGAGGAGGATACCGCTTTCGCGCCATACTGGCAAAGTACACAGCAGCAATTATGACTATAACGCCGATTATCAAGAGCACTAAAGCCCAGCTAATTCCTGAAGTAATAATGTTAGAGATTTGAAGCAGCGCGAAGAAACCGATTAGTATAAGGATTAAGCCGCCAACTAACCAACCTACAAAGCCGTACTGGCCCTTCTCGTGCTTTTCGCCCTTTTCAGGCTCCTGCTTCTCCTGCTTTTCCTGTTTCTCACCTTTCTCAGCTTTTTCGCTTCTCTGACGAACTGGAGCCGCCTGAACTGGAGCTACCGTTTTTAATGGCGCCCCACATCGGGGGCAGAAAGCCATAGCTTCATCAACTTCATTGCCGCATTTCGGACAATAAACCATGAACCTCACCCTTCCCTAATCTTCTATTAAAGCGTAAGTATTTAAAATATGCACCTGCCCGTTGCAGAAAAGGGCAAAGTTTTATGTGCTCCAGCCGCGAATAGTCGAGTAGGGAGAAGCAAAATGAAAGAGAAGCTGAACACGCAAAGTAGCGCGTATAAGTTTCAAGAACGCCTATTTTCTGCATTATCTGCAGGCACCTTCTTCATTCTGCTTGGAATAGTTTACGTCATTAATCTCCCCTACAGCCTTTGGAACGAAGTATTCGATTTCTTCGGTAGTTTCTCCCTAGCCCAAGTTCCCACCACAGGAATATATTTGCCAGCACCCATCAATCCAGCTGCCCACGCAGTGCTGTACGGAGCGGTATTCCAGTTCTGCATAGTCTTAGGCATCTTGCAAGTCATATTTCTGGTGCTGAGGATTATGATGAACTCGCCAATCAGCAAGACGGCGGAAACAATGGGAAACCTTGTGTACTGGTTTGGAGCAGGTTACTTGGTAACAACGTACCTCAACAGCACCACAACTACAAGCAAGTGGTTCGTGTTCTGGGCTGGAATACTGATTATTCTGGGCTTATCATTCATTGCCAGATCGTTTGTCTTTCTAGCCAAAAGAAAATGAGTTCCTAAACTACTGCACTTTCAAATGCCACCAGAGCGAGAATATCTGCCAACCCATATACAACGAGTCGCGAAAGAGCCTAACTTTCGTTTCGCGTCCGCTTTTCCACAACACTGGAATCTCTTTTATCTTGTACCCCTTGCGGTGCGCCCTGACAAGAATCTCGGTGTCCCAGAACCAGTGCTTAGCGCCTACTTCGTCAAGTAGCTGCATAAGCGGCTCTCGCCGGAAGGCTTTGAACCCGCACTGATGGTCTTTAACTTTAGAGCCTAAAACGGCTCGGACCATAAAGTTGTAAGTTTTAGAGGCTGTACGCCGCGTACCGCTCCTTTCAACGTTGCTTTCACGAAGCATCCTTGAACCAGTGGCAAAGTCGTACCCTTCCTTTTCAACGCTGTTAATTAGCTCTTTTAACTGTCTTACATCAGTGGCTAAATCTACATCCATGTAAACGAGGATTTCGCCGCTGGATTCTTGGAAGGCGTTCTTCAGTGCTTTTCCTCTTCCGAGGCGCTTTTCTGCGTGGAGATGCTTTACGGCAGGCAACCTTTCAGAAAGTGCATCGGCTTTTTTGTCGGTTCCATCTGTGCTGCCGTCTTCAGCGATTATTATCTCATAAGCCTCTGCGTATTCGTCGAGGGCTTTAGTTATTTCCATCACTGCGGGTTCTAAATTGTCTGCCTCGTTGTGAGCTGGGAGAACCACTGAAACCTTCACCATACACCCGTGACCAATCTCTTCTTTCACGTTCAGAACACCCAGCTTCCAAACCATTTCAAACTGTCAATCCACAAATCAGAGGCGGGCATCCCAGAAATGACGGCGTAAAACAGCCCGAACAAAGCCACGGTGCCTGCAAAATAGGCTATTGCCGCCACCTTCACCCACTTGCTGCTCCAATATTTGCTGATGAAATACGCTGCGGCTAAGCAGAGAAACGGCACATTAACGTAAAAGTGGTAGATGAATATGACTCTCGAAATTAGCATGTATGGAACCCACTGAAAAAAGAAAAATATTGCGATAAATATGGCAGGGAAGTCTATCTTGTGGTCAAGTCGCTTTACAGCAGTGATTACTGTTTGGACTAGCTTAACTGTCAGGGTTATTGTGCAAGCGAAGCCAACCCACCAGACAGCAGGGTTCCCCAGAAGCACAATGGTTGACTTTGCGTTACTGGGAAGGTATGACACGAAAAGCCACAAAGGTTTCAGCATAAAGGGCCAACTCCACCATGGAGACGAAAACGCGTGAGTAGCATTCAATGTTGAATGGTAGCCGTACATTGACCCCTGAAGACCCACAACCTCGACCATCGTGCGACCAGCAAGCATGTCTGGAATGTACGTTAAAAAGTAGACAATCACAGCCACCAGCGAGAAACCGATAATCACGGCGTAGGGGTGGTCAGAGAAAGCGTTGATTTTATCTAATAAGCCCTTCTTCACTTTCGCCACCTCTCTAAGCCTGAGCGCGACGAGAATAGCTAACTGCGCTGCAAAACCGTAAAGCACAACCCACTTAGTTGAAAAGCCAAGCGCGAAAAACAGAAAAGCCAAAAACAGCGGCTGAACTGGAGCTTTCCACCCGTTTTTAAGCACGCCCTTGAGGTAGATCAGGAAGAAAAGTTGTGATGCCAACGAAAAGAAGACTACGTAGGTGTCAACAGTTGCCATCCGCGCCATGGTGAAATGCATGAAATCGAAAGCTAACAGGAAGGCTGAGGCGAAACCGCCTATCCATGTCCCAAACAGTTTCTTTCCTAAGATGTAAATCAAGGGTATCATCAACGTAGCGAAGATGACGCCCATTATTCGCCATCCGAAGGGGTTATAGCCGAACGCCGCGATTCCAGAGGCGATAATTAGTTTTCCCAGAGGCGGATGAGTCCACTCATACGGCACCTGAAGGTTAAGGTACTGCTCAGCGGTTCTAACATAGTAAATTTCGTCGAAAAACGTTTCCCCCAAGTAAGTGGGCGGAAGCTGAACGAGATTCTGCTCGTCAATCAGGCGGGACAAGTTCGGGTCAGAATCGCCTTCACCAGTAACCGCAGTAATCGCAATAATCTGGCTGTCTGAACTCAGAACGGCGACTTCGGCAAGCTCAATAGAAGACCGCGGCTGCAAATCAAATCGCACATACCGAGTCAGGCTGTTGATGTCTACTTTTTTCCAAGTGTAGTAACTGGTTGAAATGCTAAGGTTTCTGCTGTTACTCCAGCTTCCAGGAGAACCAGTGTAAACTTGAACGTCAGTGGAACCGATCTTAACTAATAAATAAACGGTGCCTGCGCTCGCTTGTTCGCCGAGGTCAATGTAGAATGCTTCGTTTTCACTTGTTCGCCAACTAGTAACAGGCACCTGTGCTATACCAAGGTTCCAGACGGCAAGTGAAAAGAAAACGATTGAAACCACAGCAATCGTTAACAAATCTCGTTTATTGAGGTCTATCTTGATGTTCATTCTCCTTTGCCTCTTCCTTGACACTCCCGCTTATTTTGATTGGGGATATTTTGAACCACGACCGACCTTTAAGCTCGTCCCATATCAGCACTAAAACGTATAGGAACACTATTAAATTAATCGAGCTTACTGCGAGAACTATGGGATCGCCTGCTGGGATAAACTGGTTAGCAGAATTAAGAAACGATAGCACGTAAGCCTGATTAACAAAGAAGGTGAAGCTTAAAACCGCGTAGATGGGTCTCGTTTTCTTGAGGAAAGGAAATGTTAAGGCTAAAATGCTTAGCGCTGGGAATAGATAGCGCTCGTGAATTCTCGTTGGAAGCATGAAGAAACCGAATAGGAGCATGAACGCTGAAAAAAGCACAAGCAACTCGCCTGAAACGTTAAGGCGCTTATTTAAAACGTACAAGGTGAAAGCCGTTAAGGCTCCAAAGAGTATCCATCCTAAAATGAAAAGGTTTCCATCAGGCACCCATAGGCCACCTAAAGCCCACGTGTTAAAAGCATTTACTGAAGTGTACTCGTAGCCGCCATAGGCTCCGAAGTAAATATTGCTCAAGAAAGTTATGGGGTTGCTCCATTCAAAAGGGATAATCACCACAAAAAGCGTTGCCGCTCCAGCGAGGATTGAAGTTAGCAAGCGTCGCCATCCATTCTTCTTGAAAATCAGAAAGGCAATCAACGGCAACAAAGCTACGCTCTGAGGCTTCGTTAAGATTCCAAGAGTAAAAGTTACGGCTGAAAGCTCTGGTTTCGAAGCCAAAGCCAGCATGAGCGACAGAACAAGGAAAAACGTGTAGATTGCGTCGAACTGTCCCCACACTGCCGCGTTAAAGACCACAGCGGGGTTAAACACGTAAAGCGCAGTAGCGAGCATTGCCGCCTTAAAATCTAGTCGTTTTCTCACGAACATGAAAATCAAGAAGGCTGTAGCAGTGTCAAAAAGGTTCGGAAGCAACTTGATTATGTAGAATATTGCAGGTGTTCCAGAAAGCGAAAGCATTCTGGCTAAGGAGCCGAAACCCCAGAAGAAGTAGACGTTAAAAGGCGGATAATCAACCCAGCCTACAGCTTCAAATACGACATCGTAAAAGACTCGAGGTCCATGCTCCGCGGCCGTGTTAAACCAGTACGCAAAAGTGTTCATGTCGTTTGCGTACCCTTGCGTTGGAAACAGGAGAAGCCTGATTAGAAACGAAAGCGACAGTAACCCTGCCAAGATTATGGCTTCGCGTTTTTCAAACGAAAAGTTGATTTTCATTTTCCCCTCTGAAGTCTTATTCATGCAGCATCCGAATAAAAGCGTTTTTTAAGAACCCTCAAAAGTACATTTCAAGCTGCCTAGGCATCAGTAAACTACTTTGTACACCCGTAAACTTCCATCATAAACAGGTTCTAACCATTCTACGCTGTTAAACCTTGCAACACATCCAGTATAATGACCTAACTCTTCTTCGCCAACATAGATGTAAGTGACGTTGTACGTTTCAACAACCTGTCTCAGATCATCTTCGCTGCCCGTGTAGGCTCTGTCAACATCGTCAAATCTTTCATGAATATCGTCAAGTGCTACGCCGTGACCGTAAGGCCAATTCACGTAGGACGCTACCCTTAGTCGCCCGCCAATCATTGCTGGCGGACAGTGAATAGAATAGTAGGTTAAAAAGACCGCTCGTTCTTCAGTGTTGTTTCGAACCCACATGCCTAAATTGTATTCATCCCAGTTTGCTGCTTGATAGCTTGTTCCTACGTTGTAGGTGATGACGCTTGCTGTCGTTAAAACGGAAAGCAGAAGCAAAACTAGCGCTATTCTCTTTCTGATTCTTGCTAGAGCAGCTCCGCTAAGTACGGCTATGGGAACCCAAGCGAAAATGAAGAACTTGTACATGTCCCAAGCATTCGGTGTTACAGAGACAAGGTTTGGAATTAGAAATAGGACAATGAAGACAACTTTCAGAAGATCGCCTTTAACTTTTGTAATGAAAACAAAAGAGAGTAAAAAGGGAACCCCGAGATTCACAATGTAAAACAGAACTGGATTATCCTTCAAGAAGCTTAAAGCCCATAGAGGAGCAATTGCGATTGAAACTGAAGAACTGCTTGAAACAAGAAAGGGCAACGCGATGACAGCTGACACCAAAAAGTAGAGGTAATGCCTTTTGAAGTTTTTACTGTTTAACAAGAGGCTGACGAAGTAGGCAGCGTAGGCGCAAAGGAAGGATACTGCGTGGAAAGGAAACAGCAAACCAGTAACGACGCCGGCTAAAAGTGTCCTGTTTTTGTCTTCCATGTCCCTCAGCAGGGTTAAAACGAACGCGAAAACAGGCAAGCCTATCAAAAGAGGTCTCTGTTGCAGCAGATTATCGAGTATAGGCGGCAAACCAAAGAATTCGCCATACTGGTACATGTAATTCTGTGAGAGGTTAAATTGTCCGCTGGTTAACGCTGAAAAAAGGCCGATGTAACTTAAGCCCCAGCCGAACGTTGCTATAAGAGTGGCGAAGACTGCCGCGCGTTTTCCATTCACCCTTGCTAAAGAGTAGACTGATAAGGCAAAAATGAGAATAAAGGCGGCGTTCAAAAAGGGCAAGAGCTTTGGCAGAAAACCATAGACTTTTTCTAAAATGGCGGTGTGGAAGTCCACAAAGTAGCGGTAGCGCATGCTGTTTCCGGCGTAGTTTGGCATTTCTGGGGGAAAATTACCGTTGTTTATGCTTTCGATTATTTCGTAATGCAAGGGCGTGTCTTGCCAGTTTGAACCTGTTATGACTATGCCAAAGTCGTTTTCAAACCAGACGCTTCGGTTAAGTACGCCCAAGGCGATAACGAAAATTAGAAGAAAAATCAGCAGCAGTGCTTTGTTGAGCCGGGTGATTTTGAGGAAATCTTTGAAGGAGCACGGCGCAGTCTTTCGCGAATTCACCAACCCGTAGATGATAGTCAAGGCAAGAAACGAGGCGAGTATAGTTTCTCTGGAATAGCCGAGAACCAAAGATAAGTAGTATATCAGTTGAGTTGAGATGAGGACACTGAAAATTGGAACGAAAACCAAGATTTCGTGGAATTGTAACTTGAAGAACCTGTAGAAAATCAGGCCTGGAACAAGGAAGGTGAAGACGAGCGCGGTTAACAAGCCCATGTGAATTGAAACAAAGGATGCCAGCGTCAACAACAGCAACAGAAAGAAAAGCCAGTGTTTCTGCAAAGCCCTCGAAGCCAGAATTTCTTGAAGCTTGCTCGTCTGGAAGGGCATATGCTTTAAGAGCGTGCTATGCGATTATAAAATTTGCTTTAGTAACAACAAGCTTATTTCAGAAAATTATTAAAGCGAGGTTAATCTGCTAAAATCTATGCTCAGGAGGTATGAGCTTTAAAAAAGAAACTTTCAGTGGCAAAATTCGGCGGCAGCCTCTTAGATGCGGAAGGAAAAGGATTTCCAAAAATTCTTAACCGCATAAAAGAGCTTAAAGCCAAAGATTCCTTAGGTCCGATAGCTGTGTTCTCAGCGCCAATGGGCTGCACTGACGCACTTATCGGTATAGGGGAATCCTACGCGCGGTCAGCGCAGGTGCCCATCGATTCTGTTTTCAAGGTTTATGACCGCATCGCGAAGCTTCACGTTAGAGGCAAGTGCCTTGAGCAAGCGTTGGCCGAATTAGCCAGTTACAAGATGCAGACTCAGGAAGCTCTGGCTTCAGTCAATAAGCGTTTCAGCGGAAACGTGAAAGCAAAAATTCTCACTCTTGGCGGGGAGCTTGCCATGTCTGCGATAGCGGAGTTTATTCTGAAAAGTAATGGTGTTGATTCTTGCCGTGTTCCTGTGCAGAACTGGCCTATTGTCACGGATGACGATTTTGATGATGCAGCACCAGATTACGAACTGAGCAAAAAAAGAGCCAACGCGTTAATCGAACCGTTGGAAGAGGGCAAGGTTGTTTCGTTAGCGGGCTTCCTCGGCGTAACAGCTGACGGGCTTGAAACCGTCTTAGGCAGAGGCGGCTCAGACCTCACCGCGGTTTTCACCTCATGCCTACTGAAAGGTCGCTACCAAACGGAGACGCTCTTATTCAAGGATGTGCCAGTGCAAAGCGCTGACCCTAAAGTTGTGAAAGGACAGAAAACCACGCATGTGGCTGCGCTCACTTACAATGAGGCTCACAAGGCTTCGCTGATGGGCATGAAAATACTGCAGAGCCCAGCAATTGCTATGGCTAGGCGGTTCCTGCAGCCGTTGCGGGTAGTTCCAATAGATCAGCCTGAAAAATACTCAATGATCCAGTCTGAGACAAAAGGCGAAGAAGTCGTGAAGTGCTTGACGGGCAAAGCTGGCTGCGCAATCCTTTCTATGAACGATGAGAAAAGCCGTTCTCTGGAAGATTCGTTGAGAATCTGGGAAAAACGCAATGACTTCATGGATTTAGGCGCTGAAACTCTGGAGACGGGCGAGAGAATTCGAGACTTCCTGTTCTTGGACTCGGATTTTCTAAGGAAAAACGAGGAAAAGCTGAAAGGCTTTGACGAAAACTTGAAGATAGAGTACGGTTTAGGCGTGGTCACACTCATCGGCGACAGGATGAAAGACTCCGCAGGCGTAGCTTCTACTGCTATAGGTGCCATATCAGGAATCAACATAAAACGGGGAATCTTTGCGCCTCACACATCCCAAATAATAATTGTGGTGGAAGAAAAGAACATTAACGCCACTGTGGCGGCTATTCACCTCAAAAAAACCGAAATGAACCAATCTCTGTAATAAACTGTAAAACTATTCCGCTGAAAGTTACTTGGAAACTGACCGTCGCATCGGAAAAGTGTTTGCTGACAAGCAGGCTGTTAGCTCTTGTATAGAGCTGAAAATTTTAGAAAGCAGACACTGGTATAAAGCGGGTCCACGCGTCAGGATTCTGGTACTTCACTGGCGGGCCTTCTTCGTAAATAGCCTCTAAACAATTAAGGAAATCCTTTCTTGATAGACGTTTGCTCATGTTTGTTCACTCCACAGTAACGCATTGAATCGTAATATAAACTAATTTTCTGAGGTGCGCATATATCGGGAACCGAAATATGGTCGCGTGGTTGAAGGGCAAAATTAAATTGTGAGATGCTACACCACAATTAAATGTGAAAATCGTAACGGTATTAGGCGCCATTGCGGTAGCGGTTTTATTCTTTTTCGGAGTAATCTTCGCTCTAGCCGCCTCAGCTGAGCCATCGCTTACTCTCACAAGATTAACTATCAGTGTTATTCTACTAGGCGTCGGCGTTGCGATAGCATACTACATAACTCGCAAGCCAAAAACTGTGATTCACCAAGTAGAATTATCTGGGCAAATGAAGGCTGCCCCGCTTAAATGCCCCAACTGCTCAGCCTCGATTGACGTGAACCAGATTAAAATAGTGTCAGGCGTTCCCTACGCCACATGTGCTTACTGCGGAAACACTTTTGAAGTAACCGAGGAGCCAAAATGGTGAAAAACCGCTTTCACCTCATAGCAATCGCATTTGCCATAGTTTTTGCTCTCGCGGCTATAAGCACCGTTAACGCGCAGGAGAGAGTCTACCACGTTGACCATGAATGGGTGAAAATCTGGATAAACCAAGACGGAACCATCGACTTATTCTACGATATGAGCCTAACGCTTGACTCTGGTCAAGAAATAAGTCGCGTGTTTATCGGGCAGCCTCAACGCGACTTCACTGTTGGCGAAGCCGTAGACCAGTACGGGCACATGTTGACTGCTTCTGACGAGAGTTCTGGAAGCGACTACAAAGTGCAAGTTAACCTTTACGAGCCGTTAAGGGCTGGGCAAACAGCCAGATTCAACTTAACCACGAACGTGGCGCACATGGTGTGGGAAGACACGCAAAACGAGGGCAACGTGGGCATGCAGTTCACTCCAACATGGTGGGAGCAAGCAAGCGTTAACGACCTTCGCATACTGGTCGTTTTGCCCACCGGCGTAAGCAGCGACATGGTCAAAACCACTGAGGTTCTCTGGGATAACACGGTGGTTGAGGATGGTCGGTTGGGGGTTTATTGGGAAGCGCAGAATCTCAGCCCAGACGAAAGGTACCCCGTGGGTGTTTCTTTTCCAGCTGAGTACGTGCAGAACTACGAGACGCAGCCCACGGGCGTAACAGCGTTCTTTCAAAACTACGGGTTAATACTTTTCGCATCTGTTTTCGGCATTATTGTAATAGTTGCCGTTATCTACGCGGCACGCAAAAAATCTTACCTGTCGCCTCAGGTTAGCATGGAAACTCTTGGAGTAAAGCGTGGTTTGACAGCGGTTGAAGCGTCTTACCTGCTTGACATGAAGCCCACGCAGATCGTTACAGAAATTCTCTACAGCCTGCTGCAGAAAAGAGCCGTGTGGGTTGAATCAACTAACCCCGCGCTTAAGCTTAGAATAATGCCTTCCTTCGAAGGCAAAACGGGAACCGACGAAAACCCGCTACGTTACTACGAGATTGACTTTCTCCACGCGTTAAAGGATGATGGCACTCTTGACGAGGGTAAACTGGCGCACACCGTCGTGTTTCTCAGGGACACCGTGGAGCAGAAGCTGCGGGGGTACAGCAGGCGCGACACAGTGGACTATTACAGGAAAATCGTGACGAAAGCTTGGACGCAAGTGGAGCAGGCAGGCACAGTTGACTTGACATCCAAAGCCTATGACGAGCAACTGCTGTGGCTTATGCTTGACCCAGACTACCGCAACCGCACAGAAACAACCTTCCGTGACCGAGCGTTCGACCCGAGCCCGCTCTGGTTCTGGTACTGGTACGGCTACCACCATTACAATCCCCATCCCACGCACAAACCAAACATTAATGCACCATCCAAAGCTGGGAAGCCACCAACTATTCCAGGCGCCGAGTTCGCGAACAACATAGCCACTGCCGTGGAGAAAACCTCAAGCAACATCGTAACAGACATTGAGAAATTCGCCAACGCCATAATCCCCGTGCAAACCCAGAAGGCGTCTCATGCGCCCGCCCGCAAAGAGGATGGGTGCGTCTGCGCCTGTGCCGCGTGTGCCTGTGCGTGCGCCTGTGTTTCATGTGCGTGTGCTTGTGCAGGTGGAGGTGTCGGCTGAACATGAGTTTTCTGCGAAAAGCGCTGCAACCACCACGGGTTCCTCAGGGACGCTACACTTACCGTGGGGCGGGCGAGTTTGCGGGCATGGCGCTTCAGTTGCGCATCCAACCTGACGGGCGCGGGGTCATGGTGATAAACGCTAATACTGTGCTTCACTTGAACGAGACGGCTTCCGCTTACACCTACTACTTCATGCAGGACATGCCTGAAAGCGAGGTGCTGAAGCAGATTCGCCGCATGTACCGCGTGAACGCAGCCAAAGCGAAAGCAGACTACGAACAACTCGTTTACACGATTAGCACGCTGGCTCGAACCGAGAAAATCTGCCCAATATCTTTCCTTGAAGTGGAAAAAGAGGAGCCGTTCAGTTACCAGTATTCCGCGCCGTTACGAATGGACCTAGCGGTTACCTTCAAGTGCTCGAACAACTGCATCCACTGCTACGCCGGCGGGCCCCACGAAACCCCCGAGCTAAACACCAGCCAATGGAAGGAGGTTATAGATCGCCTCAGCCAAATCGGCGTTTTCATCGTAACCTTCACGGGTGGCGAGCCGACGCTGCGCGAGGACCTACCGGAGCTGTTGCAGTATGCCCAGAACAAAGGCATGGTTACAGGGTTAATAACCAACGGTAGGAAGCTGAAAGACAAGGAGTACGTGAAAACTCTGGAGAAGGCTGGCTTAGACTTTGTGCAGGTGACCCTTGAGTCGCACAAGCCTAAAATTCACGATTTGATGACCGCGGCTGAGGGAAGCTGGAAGGAAACGGTGGTTGGAATAAAAAACGCGGTGCGCTCGCAAATCTACGTGACCACGAACACCACGTTGAGCAAACATAATGCTCCAAAATTCCTGAGAACTATTGATTACGTCAAGGAGCTTGGCGTCGCGGCTTTCGGCTGTAACAGCCTCATATACTCGGGTAAGGCAAATGCGGTCAGCCAAGAGTTCGCGTTGCCTGTTGAGGAGCTAGAGCCGCTTCTGACGAGGATACGTGATAAAGCCCAGCAGCTTAACCTAAAGTTTCTGTGGTACACGCCCACGCAGTATTGCCGTCTTGACCCTGTTCAGCTGGGTTTAGGCGTCAAATCCTGCACGGCGGCGATGATAAACATGTGTGTGGGACCAAACGGCGATGTTTACCCGTGCCAAAGCTACTTCGAAAGCCTCGGAAACATTCTCGTTGACACGTGGGAAAAAATCTGGAATCACCCTCTCGCCGTTAAGATTCGAAACAGAGAATACGTGGAGCCTAAATGCAAGGACTGCCCTCAACTGCAAGTGTGCGGCGGAGGCTGCCCCCTAGAACTGCAAGACAAACAGTACCTTTGCGGACAAACAGAATAGAAGCGCTTTCCCCAGACATCACAACTCATTTTAGGGCATAAAACGTTACCTATGAAAGTCACAAGGGAAACGGAATCGAAGTGAAAACGGTTGCAGGCGGCAGACAAAAGCAAGCCACGTCTCGTGGTCTTCGATGTTGAAGGAGTGCTGATTCCCAAAAACCGTTTTATCTTTGATGTGGGCAAAAGCCTAGGCGTTTCTCAGCTTTTGAAAATGCTTTTCATCGGCTTTCTATATGGAGCAGGCGTTGTTGCGTTGAAGTCAGCTCTGAAACGCATATTCAAGATTATGCAAGGAGTTAAAATCGAGACGCTCATACAAATTTTCGATGACATCCCTTCGAAGCCTCAGTTGCAGAGCCTTTTTGCTCAACTTAAGATGCGCAACTGCAAAATCGCGTTAATCAGCTCAGGAATACCCACAGTCATCGTTGAGAAAATGGCTAGCACGTTTGGCGCAGACTACGCGGTTGGCATTGAAGTCGGCGTGAATGATGACGCGTTGACAGGTGAAATTTGGGGCGATGCCATAGAGGCTAATGGAAAACGCAAGGTTCTAACGCGAATCTTAGCTGCTGAAGGGCTGAACCTGGAAGATTGCGTGGCGGTCGCAGACGACAGGAACAACAGTTGTATCTTCCTCTCTGGAATGCAGAAGATAGGGTACAACCCAGACTTTGTGCTGCGCGTCAAAGCTGACGCCGTTGTAACAGGCAAGCTGTCTAAAATTTTGCCGATAATTGATGGCAAACTGCAACAGCGGGCTCTGCCGTCAAAGAACGACATCCTAAGAGAGGCTATTCATGCTTCGGGCTTTTTTGTTCCAGTTCTTGCTGTTTTAGCAGGCGTTTTCCCAGTCGCGTTGATGATTTGTGTGGTAAGCTTGGTTTACTCGCTGTCTGAGCTGGCGCGGATGAACAGAAAAAACCTGCCCGTCATATCGACGATAACTCGGAACGCTGCGTCGCCGGCAGAACTTTACGAGTTCACCGCGGCTCCCCTGTACTTCGCAGCAGGCATACTGTTGACTTTGCTGCTGTTTCCTGCGCCCGTGAACGGCGCCGCCATTGCCATATTCACTTTGGGCGACAGCACCGCCTCGCTTTTCGGAGGGCTAATCTCGAAAAAGCCGTTGCCGTTCAACAAAGGCAAAACGTTAGAGGGCTCGCTCGCTGGGTTCTTTTTTGCTTTTTTGGCAGGCTCGTTTTTCGTGTCGCCAGTGCTGGCGTTAATTGGCGCCGCAGTCGCCATGATAATCGAGAGCCTGCCCTTGCCAGTAAACGACAACATTCTAATACCGTTAGGCACCGGCTTGGCGTTAATGCTTATAATTTAAATTTGGATTAACGATTTTCCGTAGTTTAGCACCGCGTATTTTTTGCCCTTCTTGATTACCTTGTGCCCTTCCCGCTCTAACCGCAGCTTTTGAGCTTCTACGCCGCCTGGATATTTTTCGTTCAAAACGCCGCCTGTCTTTAAGGTGCGCCAGTAAGGTGTGATGTCTTTCTCGCCGTTTTGTTCTTGCTCTTCTGCGGCGTTGGCTGCGATCCAAGCGAAGATACCTGTGGTCATAGGACAGCCGATTGTGGCTTTATGTTTCTTGGCAAGTGCAGCACGGATGTCGTTGATTGTGGTGAGTTTCCCTGATGGCACCTGTCTCATTAATTCATCCACTTCGATTGGTGCGGGTATAACGACGGAGCCTGTGCCCCAGCGTTTGCTCAGTTTATCGGTGATTTTCTCAACCTTTGGAAGTCCTTTGCTGTCGTTCAGCTTTTCAACCCATGTTGTTTTCTTTTTTGGCATGAACTCGCCTGTTGTGGAGATTGTAGAAAGTTTTTAATCAATTTTTCTCTTGGAAATGCATCGACCGCATTATTCGTTGGTGTTTCTGGAATTAATCAAATTGAGTTTCTGCTGATGCGACAGCTTTTTTATTTCTCTTTCGCGTTTCATGGCTTTCGCCCGGGATTCAAAAAGTTCAACGTAAGCAACCTGCTTAGGTTTATGCGTCCTTGTGTATCGGGCGCCTTTGCCGCTTTCGTGAAGCCTTGTTCGCTCGTCTATGTCTTTGGTGTATCCCGTGTAGAAGCTTCCGTCCCTGCAGAGGAGGATGTACACGTAGAAGGGCATGGCGCTAACGCTCCCAGAAGTTAAGAGACCGCGTAATCGGAAAGTATGCCTCTGTGTAATGCGCGTTTCATGTAGGCTTCTGGGTCGATTTCTTGAACTTTCGCGTGGTCAACGTCGATTATGTAGATTTCTTGTATGCGAGCGTTTTGTATGTCTTCTTCGGTGACGGGCGGATTTTGGTAATACTTGTCGCAGAGCTTTTTGATTGCTTCGATTTCTTCAGGCGTTCGTTTTCTCGGCGGCTTGGCTAACGCGCGTGGAAAGGGCAGGATGTAGTGAGGGGGCATGCCTAGCGCAAATTTTCCAGCGAAACTGCTGTACCTGATTATTTTGCTGGCTAAACGCGCTGATGTATAAGTCAAGGGGGCTAACGCGTGTTCGGGGGGAATGAAGCCGGTTTCTATCTCCACTATAAGGTTTCCGTAGCCTTTTATGGAGTACAAGTCGCAAGTTAAGAGGTCATTAAGCGGATACTCAAGCTGCACCTCGTAACCCTTCAGGATTAGGTATTTAGCGCAAACAAGCTCCATGATGGAATGGTTAATCTTTACAACGTTCTTCCTTTGCAGGTTCACAAGCCAGTCCTTAAGCATGTTTAGCTTGTTCTCAACCTCTTTCTCCACGTCAAGCGTAAGCCGCGACATTAAAGCAGTTAAATCCTGCTCGAATCTCTCCCTGCTGTTCATCACTCATTTCCTTACCAGTTGATACAGGCGAGTTACTTATTTAAATTTCAGACATTAATGTTTAAACACCATATATAAACCCAGAAACCGCTTAAACCCATAGCGCGATGGGCACTCAAGCTGCGTCTATGTTTAAATACTGTCCATTATTTTCGGCGCTTGACCGCATATATCGTGCGCTAGTTTCGATGTTTCTGTCAAAAGGTTGGCTCCTTACAAATGTTCAATTAATGCGCTGTTGTACAAACAACTTTATATGAAACGGAAGGCTTATTGTATATTTACCAAGTTGGGGAGCATGCTGGGACGCATCAGCAAAGAACAGTTGTCACAGTGACTGACTGCTTCAAGTTCCTCTCAAGAGATTATTTCAAATGGGAAGAATGGCGGCGTTGGTTAACAGCTGGCTGGACAATGTTGGGCGTTCGGGCTTAGACTCAGCTTGGTAATAGTTTTTTATGCAGCCTGAAACCAGTTTTCTTTCTTGTGTCCTTTTAAAATTGCAGCGCACCCGGAGAAGTTGAGAAGGCTATTCTGAGGCAAGCAGAAGCAATCCACAAGTGATGTTAGCTACGCCTATGAAGCCCATAGCAGCCAAAGCGATGAAGCTTGAAGATGAAAACATTTGAACGCCCATGAGCAGCTGCACTGAAAAAAACGTTGACAAGACACCTGAGAACATTAACAGAACAATCAGGTACTTACGCATTGAAGCCAACACTTCAAAAACCTGAAAGCGCTCACCACGAGTGGTGTCAACAACCAAGTTATCTACGTCAATCGTTGGAGGCTCAGCGTCAATATAACATTTTTTGCGTTTGCGTCGCATACAAAACAACATAGGTGCCTCTGGCTTTAAAGTTTGCCAACCTACGAGTAAGCCCAATTGTAGCTTGCCAGCTGCCCTAACGGTCGGGTGCAAGCAGGTTTAATATTCCAGCCAGAACCTGAATTACGCTGACGAACAGCAGAAAGCAGAAAACTATCGTTACCGTTTCCTGCGGGACGCCTTGCAGCATGGCGTTTGTTCCAACTAGGTATGCTATGAACGCTACAAAGGCGCCTAAGCCTAAGCTTACTCCTCCGAAAGCGATTCGAATGCGGCGGTGTCCCACCATTTTGATGTAGTAAACCAGCAACGCTACGATGCCCAGTTCAAAACCTAGAATCAGCACTGAAGGCTCGATGAACAGCAGTAGGAACGCTGAAGCAGCTATTCCTGCGATGGGCGTTAAAGGGTACAGCGGCGTTTTAAACGGTCTTTTCAGGTGAGGCGCGGTCTTCCTGAGTTTAATCACTGACAGGTTCACGATGGAGAAGCCGATTATGAAGCCGAGGTTAACCGCGTAAACCACAAAGTTCACAAAGCCAGTTGCAGCAAAAATCACCGTGAAAATTGCGCCGACGATAATTGCAACGTGAGGTGTACAGAAGCGCTTATGAATCTTGCTTAGACCTTTAGGCAAGTAACCGTCTCTGCTCATAGCGTAGAGAACTCGTGACTGCGCCATTATAGCCTCGTTGGTTGCCGCTAAACCTGCAATCGCCAAGCCTATTGTGATTAAAACGGCTCCGGCAGGCCCTAACGCTTGTTCCGCGACAAACGCGATCGGCGATGATTGGTGGCTGAGAACGTCTGGGGGAACGATGCCGACGGCAACGGATACAACACTCGTGTATAGCGCAATCAGAACCACCGCGGACAGCACTATTGCAAGTGGAATGTTTCGCCCAGGGTTTTTCACCTCAGCTTGAGCTGCCGCAACGGCCTCGGCGCCTAGGTACAGTTCGAAAAGGTAGGCAGTGGCTGCAAAGATTCCAAGTATTCCTATTGAAGAAGACGCTGGCTCCGATGGGGTTCCTTGAACGTAAGACCAGCCGCCTATGACGAATATGCCCAATATGATAAGGACTATAACGGTTATTATGGTGCCTATAGTGCCGGTTTCTTTCGTGCCTCTGAGGTTGACGATTGCGAATATTATGACCACTATCACTGCGGTTAGCGGGATGTTGATCTGTGGGAAGAGGTAGGAGACCACGTATGCGAAGCCTATGGCGGATAACGCCGTGTAAAACATGTTGCTGAGCCATTCGAACCAGCCTGTGAGGAAGCTGGGGAAGCCGCCGTAAGCCACTTTTGCAAATGTGTACTCGCCCCCAGCTAGCGGAATCGCTGTGCCTAGCTCGGCGTAGCTGAACATGGTGAAGAGACTTAGGATGCCGCAGATGAACACGATGGGGACGATGGCGTAGCCCGCCATGCCTGCAGCTTCGCCGATTATCACGAAGTTGGCTGCGCTGAGGGTGCCGCCTATGCCCAGCATTGTTGTGCGTATAAGCCCGAGTTCTCTTTTCAGGTGAGGTTCATCCATGGCGGTCACTCTCGTGTTTATGGTTCATAAAAGAGGAAAAGTCCGCTTATGGCTGATAATAGGCCGAAGATTATGAAGGCCCACAGGTAAAGTCCAATTGCCTCTGCTGAGAAGCCGAAAACAGTTTGAATGTTGAAGATGTTGTAGAATACGAAGAAGGCGAAAAGCATGATGAACCCGCCTATGGCGGTTTGTGTTACGCCAACTATTTTTGAGAGGATTCTTTTCGCGTTCATTAATGGTCATCTCTTCAGGAGGAGGATTCCTGCGACGAAGTCTAATATGCCAACGGCTAGAAAGATCAATGTTAACACTGATGTGATTGCTTGGTCTGCGAAAACGCTTACTTCAATCATGTTTAGTAATATCAGAAAAATTGTTCCTGTTAAGATTAGGCTGGTTACTATAAGGAAACCGCCTATGGCGACTCTTAGTCTGACGAGTTTCCGCATACTGTTCACTCAGTTGATTGCAAGAGACGCAAGCTTAAGCGGATAATATTGTGGGCAGCCAATTTAACACATTTGCTAGTTACCTGAAAGTTAAATTGTTTGGAGCCTATCTTGGCGGAGTTAAACATCAGAGCTTAGAAACTGGAGACTGACGTGGGTGACTTTAGGGTTTCACGGCTGTTAAAACAAGCCTTGTCGAGTTCACGTCAACTTCTGTGATTTTACAGTTTTTGAATTCTTTTCCCTCGCCTAACACGTTTTTTACAGTGACAACGTTGCCTTCAGTTTTAGCGTAGACCACATCTTTGAACAAAGTTTCTCCGTTGAGGATAACATTGAATTCACACATTTTGCATTCACAAGTTTGAAAGGGTTTCTCTCGGTTATAAGCGCTTTGTTCTGAGGGCTTGCGTGATTGTTTGCGGTTTAGCCTAGCTCTGAATGAGGTTTCAGGTGATTGCGCTCAAAATGGCTGGAATCAAAACGCTTACCACTATAATGTACACAATCAGCAGTGCTATGGTTATTAGAAGATTTTTGAGCCAGTTCTTGCTCCATGCCAAGCCAAAAGGGATTCCGATGGCGAAGCCTATTATGTGGGCGATGTAAGCTA
The DNA here is from genome assembly GCA_016927015.1 of Candidatus Bathyarchaeota archaeon. Lineage (GTDB taxonomy): Archaea > Thermoproteota > Bathyarchaeia > Bathyarchaeales > Bathycorpusculaceae > SG8-32-3. The sequence goes on from JAFGNM010000066.1 coordinate 55,443, forward strand.
CGTTTCCTTCAGTGCCAGAGTACACCGCCAACGCGTTATACATGAAATACAGAATCGCCACTAGCCCTTGAGGCAAGAAGAGAAGGATTGAGAATTTCAAGGGTTTAATCAGCATGACAATTGCGGCTAGTGTGAATATGGCTGCTGAGGCGCCGATTAACGGGGTTGCCGCGTCGTAGAATAGTAGGCTTAGAGGAAAAGTTATGATGCCGCCGATGAAGAAGGCGCCTAAAGTCTTTGTGGCTCCCAGTTCTTCTTCTATGGTGTTGCCGAATATGTAGAGGAAAAGCATGTTGCCGGCTAGGTGCAGGATGTCGGCGTGGAGAAACAGCGAGGTAATCAGAGTCCACGCTTTTCCGTTGAGGAGGTTATCGCCGCTGAACGCTAGGTACTCAAGGATTACGTCTGGGTTTGAAAGCCAGAAAACAAGAGAAACGAGAATGCATGCGATGATTACAAAGTTGATTTTTCTCACTTGCTGCTTCACCCTGAAGAATCAATTGCGTTTTAGGTTAATGAAAATTATTCTTTGTTTAACGTGGCTTTCCTTTGCTTTGCTTAGATAAGTAATTATAATTCATGGGTCTTATACGTTTAAAGTTACAATTGGTTTAGCCGTGATTCGAGATGCCTGAGAAAAGCTCTTCGAACGTGGACATATTCGGTCTCTTATCGGTCGACAAGGATGAGGCGAAAAAGAAGCAGAGAAAAGAGCTTTTGGCTGCTTCAGGCGTGAAAGAGTTTTTTGAGGAGGGAAAAATTAGCATTGACAAGCGGACGTGCTGGGGGCTGGAATGCAAACTGTGCATTAAGGCGTGTCCAACCAACGCGTTGTACTGGAAAACTGGCGAAGTTGGAATTGTCGAAGACTTATGCGTTTACTGCGGCGCCTGCGTTTTATGCTGCATGGTGGATGACTGCATAGAAGTGGAGAGAAAACGGGAAGACGGCAATGCTGAACACTTTAGTAAGCCGAAGGAAGTTGTGAAGCTACAGGACAAAATTAACGCGAAAAAACGGTTTCAACGTGTGAATGACGTTTTTCCTACGTGTGAAGCGTACTGTGAACGGTATAAACATGAGTGATTTTTACGAGAGGCAGCTTGCTCCTGCTGAGGGGGTTCTCGGCAGAGCGCAAAGGACACCAGCATATTTGGATCCTAATAGAGATTCTATGCAGAAACCTATAGGGGGTAGGTCCGTATTGCCTGTTTTCACAGTCAATAGCATGCTGAAAAACCAAGCCCTGCCTATTTGGCGCCTAATAGCCAATCTATGCAGAAACCTATAGAGGGGGTCTATCTGGATTGGCGTTTTTCATAATTAAAAGCTCGGCTTGTCAGGTCTTTCAGGTTAACTTGTGTGGTGAATAGGTTAATCTAAAAAGAAAGGGGTGTTTGTTGGAGCAGTTCCTCGAATCATGTTTCTTTTGTCATTTTCTTTGCCATGGCGTATGCGATTGGAATCAGCATTATTGCCAGTGCTATTGCGAAAGCCCAAGAGATGTTTGCTACGATGTTGGTTACGCCTGAGAACGTTGCAAATATTGCGCCTGCGCCGATTATCAGGAAGATGCTGTATAGGACGAACTTTGCGTATCCTGCGACTCCTTTGAATTCTGAATGATCATCAACTATTGATTTTATCAGTGTGTCTGTTAATGCTATGCCTGCGCCGATTATTACAAAGCCTAGTATTAGCGGGTATATGAGGTCGCCTGAGAGTAGCATGAGGTCAAGTGCCATCATCAGTATGAAGGCTATTAAGCCAATCATCAGAAGGTTTTTGAGCATGTCGGCGATTTCGCTTTTGGCTTCGGGGAACATTGGTCTTATCATTCTGCCGATGAATGACGCTAGGAAGTCGACGAGTACGGTGCCGAAGACTATGAGGAGGATTCCGCCGAGAAGTCTGGGTAGGTAGTCTGCTATGGTTGTTAGGTATGTGCCGATTGTGCCGCCTACGTTGAGGATTTGTATGGCGAGGATTATTGCCAGTATCGTTATGAATGCTTTGATTACTCCTCCGATGAAGTTTGATA